>CAZSEZ010000007.1:17883-37930 GCA_964606015.1 uncultured bacterium | reverse complement strand
TATGATGGAAGAGTTCGTGAATTAATTGATTTCAGTGTTTATTTGGATATTAGCGACGAAGTTAAAATCCAATGGAAAATCCAACGAGATATGGCTGAACGTGGTCATACCTATGAAGATATCCTTGCTTCTATTGAAGCTAGAAGACCTGATTTTTCTGCTTACATTGAGCCTCAGAAAGAATTCGCTGATGTCGTAATTCAAGTCCTACCTACTCAGTTAGTAGACGACAAAGAGAGCAAGCTTCTCAGAGTCCGTATGATTCAGCAAGAAGGAATCGAAAACTTCGAGCCTTCATACCTATTTGATGAAGGTTCCACTATTGACTGGAGACCTTGTGGCCGCAAGCTAACCTGTGCATTCCCTGGAATCAAAATGTATTACGGACCTGATAGCTTCATGGGTAATGAAGTATCTATCCTTGAAGTAGACGGTCAGTTCGATAACCTAGAGGAGATGATCTACATCGAGAGTCACCTTAGCAGAACTGGAACCAAGCACTACGGTGAAATGACTGAATTGTTGCTTAAGCACAAAGACTATCCCGGTTCCAACAATGGTACTGGCTTGTTCCAAGTTTTAGTAGGTTTGAAAATGCGTGAAACTTACGAAAAACTTACTCAAGTTAAAGAAACAGCTTCTGTATAGTCAGTTTTGAGTTAATTTAACAAGAAGTTAAAAATTAAAAGATAGGGGTGACTCTTTGAAGTCGTTCCTATTTTTTTTGCTTATCTTACAAATAAGGTCTTAGATAGACGATGCCTAGAGATGGCAACTAGACTAAAAAATTTGACAGGTAAATAGTATCGGCGCATACATAGGTTGCTAAAAATCTTGCAAAATTAAGTAATGAGACCCACTTTCCCTCTTACCTTAGCAATGTAAAATTGGTTTGAAGTTTAGGCTCTAAATTTACGGTAGTTAAGCTACTTTTCAAACTGATTTTATGAATATACGTACTGTTTCCACTACTCCGTTCTCAGATCAAAAGCCAGGTACATCGGGATTGCGTAAAGCGGTGACAGTTTTTCAGCAACCTAATTACTTAGAAAACTTTGTCCAGTCTATTTTTGATAGTCTCGAAGGCTGCCAGGGGCAAACCATTGTTCTTGGGGGAGACGGGCGATACTATAACCGCGAAGCAATCCAAATAATTCTCAAGATGGCTGCTGCTAATGGTATTGGCAAAGTTCTAGTAGGTAAAGCAGGGATCGTTTCTACTCCTGCTGCTTCGGCAATCATTCGTCAGTACAAAGCTTTTGGGGGTATTGTGCTTTCTGCTAGTCATAATCCAGGAGGAAAAGATGGTGATTTTGGCATTAAATACAATATTACTAATGGTGGTCCCGCACCAGAAAAGATCACTGAAGCTATCTATGCCAGATCTCTAGAAATCTCTGATTACAAGATCTATGAGACTGAAGATATTGATCTTGATCGTCTCTCAATTAATAGAATTGGAGAAATGGCAGTAGAAGTTATCGATGCTGTAGAACCCTATGCCAAATTAATGGAATCTTTGTTTGATTTTGCAGCTATTCGCAAGTTGCTAAAAACTGATTTCAGAATGTGTATGGATTCGATGCACGCAGTAACAGGAACTTACGCTAAGGATATTTTTGAAAAACGCCTTGGTGCAGCAGAGGGTACAGTACAGAATGGGACGCCATTGGAAGATTTCGGTGGCGGGCATCCAGACCCTAACCTAGTGTATGCTCACGATCTAGTAGAGATCATGTTCGGCCAAGATGCACCTGCTTTTGGCGCTGCTTCTGATGGTGATGGCGATCGCAATATGATTTTGGGTAATAACTTTTTTGTGACACCTAGCGATAGTTTGGCAGTTTTAACCGCTAATGCAACTTTAGTTCCTGGCTATAAAGATGGAATTTCTGGGGTTGCTCGTTCGATGCCTACTAGTGCAGCAGCCGACCGCGTTGCCAGTAAGTTAGGAATTGACTGTTATGAGACTCCTACAGGTTGGAAATTTTTTGGTAACTTGTTAGATGCTGATAAAGCTACTCTTTGTGGGGAAGAAAGCTTTGGTACTGGCTCTAACCACGTGCGGGAAAAAGATGGTTTATGGGCAGTATTGTTCTGGCTCAATATCTTGGCGGTAACAGGTAAATCTGTAGAGCAAATTGTTACCGAACACTGGCAAATCTATGGCAGAAACTTCTATTCTCGTCACGACTACGAAGCTGTTGCTAAAGAACCAGCAATGGAACTCATGGATCGCTTGCGTGGCATGGCTGGCGACCTATCGGGTAAACAATTTGGTGACTACACCGTAGACTACGCAGATGATTTTAGCTATACCGATCCTGTAGATGGCAGTGTTAGCAACAAGCAAGGTATTCGCATTGGCTTCACCGATGGTTCGCGGATTGTCTTCCGTCTTTCGGGTACAGGAACCAAAGGAGCAACTTTGCGAGTTTATTTAGAAAGCTATGAACCTGACAGTAGCAAACATAATGTAGAAACCCAAACTGCACTGAAACCTTTGATTGATTTGGCTGAGGAGATTGCGCAAATCTTCAAATACACTCAACGTACAGAACCAACTGTAATTACCTAGAGCTACCAAAGTAATAACCTAACTGTCAGAGAGACAGCCTTAGGGTGGGCAACCAAATCAAATGTATTGACGGTTTAGCTGCCCACCCACAAAATCTATAGACAATCAAGTTTTAGTAGTTCTCTAAACCAGCGTCCCACAAAGTAGCTTGATGGGGAATTATAACCTCTGCATTTACTGTTTCCCCTCCATTAACACCTTGGCTAAGGAGTGCACGGGAAGCTGTGTAACCAACAGCAAACGTAGAAAGAGCTATCCAAGTTACGCAGAGGGCTCGACTGAGTGAGGAAGCCTGGTTGGAAGTATTTGATTGCATAATAAATTACCGTGTTTCTAAAATTGGTTACGCTTATGGTAACTCTGAAAACGGTAGCAAAATATACTTTTTAAAATCCTGAAACTGTTTTTAACCAAACTTCATTTAGACGGCTTTTCTTAACTTAATAACTGAGATTACTCATCAAGATTCATCGACTGGACAAAGTTAGCCGAAGGAAATAGCTGCTCAGTTAGGGAAAAGGGTAAATCTAGATAGTGGGAAGTTACTCCGTGACCGATGCCCGCAACTAAACCTAGGACAGCAGGCGCAAGTAGAGAAGCCAAGTTATTCATACAGCGAGCATACACATTAATTAAACTTCACAGCAATTATTCCATCACAATTCAAGCTAGCACTGTAACAAAACAGACGGTTTTCTAAAAATTATGCAGTTTGTACATTGCTTTTTTTTGATTTTGGTATAAGCGATCGCTACTTGTGGTCTTTTCGATTTCTGCGCTGTTCTCTACTTCCAGATTTACTATTCATTCTTGACCCTACTACTTGGCAGCAATATCAGATTGATGTCTCTGTAAAGCGAAAGTAACTAAACGATCTACCAATTCAGGGAAGGTGACACCTGTTGCCGCCCAAAGCTGAGGGTACATGCTCAAAGAGGTAAAACCTGGTAGCGTATTAATCTCATTGATAAAAATGTCCCCTGTCTCTTCAACATAGAAGAAGTCAACCCTTGATAAGTCCAGAGCATCTACTGCTTTGAAAGCGTTAACTGCCATCTCTTGAATCTGAGTTACGATTTCTGGGGGCAATTTAGCGGGAATATGTAACTGGGACATGCCATCTGTGTACTTAGTCTCGTAATCGTAAAAATCACTCTCAAAGCTAATTTCTCCGATGACCGATGCCTTGGGGTTCTCACTACCTAGGACTGCACATTCTACTTCTCTAGCATTGACACCCTCTTCGATAATAATTCTGCGATCATAACTAGCAGCGCTATCCAGTGCAGCCTCTAATTCTTGGCGATCGCGAACTTTGGCAATGCCTACTGAGGAGCCAAGATTAGCCGGCTTGACGAAGCAGGGATACTGAAGTGTTGCTTCAATTTCATTGCATAGCTTGGGAAATACACAAGGACTAGACCACACTTGAGAGCGTGAGACCGCCATATATTTCACCTGAGCTAAACCAGCTTGGGCAAAAACATCTTTCATGGCGATTTTATCCATACCTACAGCAGAACCTAAAACACCACTACCAACGTAAGGAACCTGCATTAGGGTTAGTAGACCCTGAACTGTCCCATCTTCTCCATTGGGGCCATGCAGAATCGGAAACCAGACTTCGATCTGCGATAAGTCTGTGGGAAATTGCCAACGGTTGGGGCTTGTATCTGTTTCTAAAGCTTGACCAGAAAGCAGCACTTGTTTGGCTGCTTCTCCGCTATGCCAACAGCCTTGTTTATCAATGTATACAGGCGTTACTTCATATTTAGTTGGATTATCTGCTTGATTAAAAGCAGATGCGATCGCTTTTGCGGAAACTAGAGATACTTCATGCTCTCCAGAACAACCACCAAAAAGTAAACCAACTCTAATTTTTGTCATAACCCTAATTTTCCACCAAGCTCCAAACTATGCAGCAGTCTATCTTAAGCCAACAAAATTGACAATTTTTCCGTGGTCAACTGGGTCTTTTGACTTGTCAGAAATTCCCAAACTTTTCTAACTAATTATTAATTGGTGTCTGCGATCGCCAACATGACAATTGCTATAATTGAGTTTTACAAATCAGTTCTTATAAATCTAGGTATTATCAATTAGTCTCATGAGATTATCATCGTTCAAAACTATTGGTTTATTGGGTAGCGTGTTGGCAACTAGCTGGTTAGCTGCTCCAACTGTTAATGCTCAAACAGAACTACAATCTGTCCCAGAAGTCACTTGGGATACCCGCTTGAGCAGTTTTAACCTAAATAATCAAGATACTGGTAGAGTATTTACTTTCAACTGCCCCTCCATATCTTCTGGTAACAGTTATGCTGTTGTCTGGGGAACTGATTTCTACACCATTAACTCAGGGCTTTGTGGTGCTGCGCTACATGCAGGAATGATTACCTCAGAGGGTGGATTGATCAATGTCGAGCTGAACTCAGAAAGATCTCTCTATTCGGGTAGCGATCGCTTTGGAGTTGTGAGTAGGGACTATCAAAGAGACATTGCTAGTATGCGGTTTATTGGGAATCCTATTGCTCTAGAAGAAGACCTAGACTCTCGCGAGCAATCTAGACAGAATCGTCCTCGCAATGGTCGTTCTTCTACTGTGGAAGGAGTCGTTGGTAACGGCGTTAGAAGAGGTATTGAAAGAACTATTTCTGATTCAATCAGGGATATATTTCGTTAGGCTAATTAATGGCTCACGAATCTTCTGGATGTCGCAATCATTAATCAACACCCTCTGTCTGGGGGTGTCTAAATTTCCAAACCGAACCAGAAACTAGATTGGTAATAATGTGAGCTGTGATTGGAATAAATAAATTACCAGTTGTCAGGGCTACATAGCCCAGAGTAAAACCAATTACAGTTGCCCAGATGACGTAAGGCCATTGGTTAGCTCCACTGAGGTGCAAGACCCCGAATAGTAGGCTAGAGATAAATAAAGCAGACAGATTCAGGCCAAAGGCTGGTAACATAACTCCCCGAAACAGTAGTTCCTCGCTCATGCCAGGTAACAATCCTAACCAAATAATGTCTGCCCAGATCAAAGGCTGAACTACCAAAGCTAAATATATGTCTGCGCTCTCACGGTAGGCTGGCCAAACACGATAGGCGACGCTACTCGCAACAATAATCCCTCCTGCTAACGTGATCGCATATAATAATGCGTCAGTACTAATATCTATAGGCAATAGCGCTACTGAACCTAACTTTTGCCAAATTTTAGAGATAGTGAGCAGAACAACTGCGGTAACGCCCATCGCCACGAGGATTTGCGTCCGACTTAGTGGTTGAATTTCCGGGTTGTTGGAGTTAGTCACTGATTTATCTAGCTTAAAAGACTCAGCGAAGGCAAATGGGGGTCAAAAGGAGCTAGACTAATGCCACCGCGCAGAGCTACCAGTACGCCCAAAGCTTCTAGGTATGAGTTTACTGCAATATGTTTAATTCCTAACATTTCAGGTAAAACACGCATTTGAGTCGTGTTATTTTTCACCGTAATAATTTTGGCTGATGATTGGCTTAAGCTAAGTACTGAGCTGCCGCCACAAGCCGTTTCGGGGATTACTAAAGCATCTATCTGATTGCTCCGAATTACATCAGAGTTTGCTTGATAGTTTGTAACAGATTCTGTAGTCGGATCAGAGGTAACGAAACGAGGGGCACGGGCTAATCCCACTAAAATACAGGGTAAAAAAGTGTAGCCTAACTCTTCAGCTGCTGCGCGAGGGGATAGATCTGGATCCACAGGGATAGGTTCTAGTGCTGGAGCATGGGCTGCGGGGACTTGAAAGTTTCGCACAATCAAATGGGAAATAATTGCTTCGGCTCCTGCCAAGTGATCTACTCCAGAGCCATGTCGATAATCTTGAAGAGCCTGTGAGCCTTCATCATCAGGAAAACGCGCTACAACTGCGATCGCATCAGCTTTTGCTTGAGTAATTAGTTTCTCTGCTCCTCGAAGTAAACTACCAGGATTACCAATATTGCCCCAACTTGCTCCAGAAGCTGCGGTTTGTAGCCCGATTTCTAGGGGAGCATCGGTAACTACATAATCAGCAATGTCCAGTCCCATAGTTGCTCTAGTGGCATCGGCAGCTTGCAAATGGCGTAGTTGCAATTCAGGTTCAATTGCTTGATCTAGCAGTAAACCAATTTTATTCTGCCTGACTGGCTTTAACCCCCACTCACCTTTGGTAAAGCGATCTAGTCCATAGCCTTCTACATAGTAAGTATTGGGTTCAGACCAATACAATTGCGCTCCATTAAGCACATTTGGGTGAGTGATAACGCGATCGCATACTTGACCCATAGCTCTAGCGATCGCCATACCATCTCCTGCATAGCCACCAATGGCCGCACCGATTCCTGTAGGGATGATTAAAACAGCAGTAAACATAAATCGAAGAGCAATGAATCAGAAAACTTCCGCGAAATCACTATGATTTGCTGAAAGACTAGTTAACTAATAACTAATCTTTGGTGATAACAGCTTCTACCGTAGCCGTTTCTTGCTCTTCGTCTACCTCTGTAACTGCCCAACGGAGAGGTTCTCCCTCTTGACTGATTTGTTTTTCGATCTCTTGTTGTAACTCTACAGGGCTGGCTTGGAGATCAATTTCCGCAGTAATAAAATGCGTAGTCATAATTTTAGCGATGGTTTCTTTACTTTAAATTGACAAAACTATTAGGAAAATTCACTTATTTTTTAAGTTAATTTTACCTGGAAGTCAAGATACCAGAATTAGAATAGATATTAAGCATTTTATAAAGCTATCAATATAAATAACTATATGAAAATTTATCTAGGTTTACTTTCTTTTGCCTGGGGAATCTGCTGTCTGATGCCTTTGGCTACAGCAAAAACTCCCGAGCAAGAGAATACTCAAACCAGTCAAGATACAACAGAAGCTATAGAAGCAACCCTCGAATCTTCTACAGAAGATATAGAAGACACAGAAGTAGTTGAGGGAGAATCATCCGAGATAGAAACAACGGAAACTAATGACATAGAGGAGAAAACACCTCAACAAGAGCTAGAAGCAGCTTTTCCTGGTTGCCCTGTAGTGGCTGATGATAATGGTAATTTTGTCTTGGCTGTCTCTACCGTGACTCCTAATGTTCCAGAAGAGGAGGTTCCAGAAGAGGGTATCTCTGAAGCGGCCAGTAACCCGAAAGCAGAGTCAGAAGCTGTCGAACCTGAGTCAAAGGATACGCCTCAAGAGCTAACTGAACAGCCAGAAATAGACTCCCCAACCATATCTTCTCAAGAAGATTTAGAGGCTTTCGAACCTGAGTCAGACGAAAGTCCTTCCCAAGAGATAGCTGAACAACCAGAAACAGACTCACAAACTATTTCAGAAACAGATAGTGATGATGATTCTCAAGCAGAAGATGCGACTGTAACAGCTGACGAAGAACCAGAACCTGAATGTCCTACGGCAGAAGAACTAGAACGCTATCAGCAGTTTGTGAAGGCTGACAAACTTTATAAAGCAGGAGATAAAGTCGCTGCTGCGGAAATTTATCGTGAACTCAAGGAAGCTTGGACTGTTGAAGTATCCGATTTGGAACCAGCTATCTATGAAACAGATAAATTAAGCCCAGGGGGTAATGTTTATTGGCGCACATACCAAAAGGGTAAAGAGCAAAACCTTAGTAGTAAGATCTTTGTTCCGTTAGAACTGATCACAAATAGAGATCCTAACTTTATCCCTGGCCATATTACTTATGCGCAAGAATTAATTAAGGTGGACAAGGTCGAGCAAGCTCATTTAGTAATGGAAAGAGCGATCGGTTTGTATCCTAATGAAGCTACTTTACTCAAAGCCAAAATTGAGCAGGATGCTGCTACAGAACGTTGGCTTGAAGCTTCAATTGCCGCTAGACAATTTGCTTTATTTAATCCAGAACATCCTGATACAGACGAATTAGCTGGTTTAGCCGATCGCTATCTCCAAGCCTATAAAGACCAGGTTAGAGAAGAACTAACTTGGAACGCTATTGGCAACGCAATTACCGGCTTTGCTGGTTTTGCTCTGACGGGGAATATTTTTGGCCCTATTTCCGCTGTGGAAACTACCCTGGCACTCCTGCAAGGGGAAGATAAACTAGGCAGTCGTTTTGCCAAAAGAGCAGCTAAACATTTACCCCTAGTGGAAGATGAAGAGATTCTCAACTATGTCCAGAGAATTGGCGATGAGATTGCTGCGGTAGCAGGCAGAGATGAATTTGAGTATGAGTTTTACGTCATTATGGATGACAATCTCAATGCGTTTGCTTTGCCTGGAGGCAAAATATTCATCAATTTGGGGGCAATTATGGAAACTGACTCCGAATCAGAACTTGCGGGCTTGTTGGCGCATGAGGTTGCTCACTCGGTATTATCCCACGGGTTTCAACTAGTCACCAGAGGCAGTTTAACTGCAAATGTGGCACAGTATATTCCCTATATCGGTAGTACTGCGGGCAACTTGATTGTGTTGAACTACAGTCGAGACATGGAACGCCAAGCAGATATTTTTGGTACCAGAATTTTAGTTGCTGCCGACTATAGTGCCGATGGTGTCAAAAACCTGATGGAGAATTTAGTTAGATCCCATGAGGAAGCAGCAGCCGAAACAGGAATTGAACGCTCTGAACCTCCAGCCTGGCTTTCGACCCACCCTTTGACCGAACAAAGGATTGCCTATATCAAGGAACTTATTATCAGCAATAAGCTCAATCGCTATGCTTATGAAGGGGTAGAAGAACATCAGTTAATCAAAGTTAAATCCCGCCAAGTTTGGCAAGAATATCAAGCAGAACAAAATGCTGACAAAGAATCTAAACAAGAAAAGGAAACTGATGAAAATACTCCCGAAGCAAAAGTAAATCTAGAAACAGAAGTGGATGTCAATCCTGAAGCAGAAGCAAACCCAGAAATAGAAACTGATGTAAATCCCGAAGCGGAATAGTTCATAGTTTTTATTCGTGGATTTGGTTCTCGTGAAAGTAGCTACAGAGCAATGAAATTGTCTATTTTTGCTGGATATACTGTCCACTTTGTTGAATTAATTTAGCCACCAGGCCAGTCCAGCCTGTCTGGTGGCTTGCACCTACCCCTGCGCCATTATCACCGTGAAAATATTCATGGAAAAGGATCAGATCTTGCCAGTTGGGGTCTTGTTGAAATTGTTTGATACCGCCATATAAAGGACGCTGCTTCTGGGAGTCTTGCATAAAGATTTTGGTGAGACGAGCCGAAATTTCTTGAGATACTTGCCAGAGATTCATCATCCTACCTGAACCCGTGGGACACTCGACTTGGAAATCATCACCTAAATAGTGATGGAACTTTTGCAAAGACTCAACTAAAAGATAGTTCACCGGGAACCAAATCGGCCCTCGCCAATTGGAATTTCCGCCAAATAGTCCACTGCTTGATTCGGCGGGTTCGTACCTTACCCAATTGTCTTCTCCATTAACTTGGAAATTGTAGGGATTATCTTGGTGAAAACGCGATAGGGCTCTGATGCCATAATCACTGAAAAACTCTTGCTCGTCTAATAGTTTCTCCAGAATCCGCCGTAATTTATCTGCTGCCTCAACTCGATCTACCGTTACATAGCAGAGAGCAAGCATCCTCCTAGCGCCAATACCCTCTGCTTCCATACAGGCAACATTCTTCTTGAGACTAGTACGGTGGTTGATAAACCATTCCAATCTGGCTTTGAAACCAGGTAATTTGTTTAACATCTCAGGTTCAAGAGTTGTTACGGCGAATAGAGGAATCAAACCCACCATTGATCGTACTTTTAGGCGAATTCTTTCCCCATTAGGGAGATGTAGTACATCGTAAAAGAAGCCGTCTTCCTTGTCCCAGAGCTGAGTTTTCTCTCCACCAATATGGTTCATGGCATCAGCTATGTAGAGAAAATGTTCAAAAAACTTGGTTGCCATATCCTCGTAAACCGGATTCTCAAGAGCTAGTTCTAAAGCTATGGTCAACATATTGAGCGAGTACATTGCCATCCAGCTTGTCCCATCAGCTTGTTCGATAAATCCGCCAGTAGGTAGAGGTGAACTGCGATCAAAAACCCCGATATTGTCTAAACCGAGGAATCCTCCCTCAAAAATATTGTTCCCTTCAGTATCTTTGCGGTTTACCCACCAAGTGAAGTTAAGTAGTAACTTTTGAAAAACTCTTTCTAGAAAAACGCGATCGCTTTTACCTGTTCTTTTTTCTTCGATCTTGTAAACTCGCCAGACAGCCCAGGCATGAACAGGAGGATTGACATCGCCAAACGCCCATTCGTAAGCGGGAATCTGTCCATTTGGGTGCATGTACCATTCTCTGGTCATGATATCGAGCTGATTTTTCGCGAATTCAGTATCTACCAGAGCCAGTGGTAAACAGTGAAAGGCTAAATCCCAAGCAGCGTACCAAGGATATTCCCACTTATCAGGCATGGAAATAATATCTTCATTGTCGAGATGAATCCATTGATGGTTACGCCCTTTTCTTCTCTCAGGAGGGGGTGTTGGTTGTGTGGGATCGCCATTTAACCAGCGCTCAATATCAAATTTATAAAACTGCTTGCTCCAGAGCATTCCTGCAAAAGCTTGTCTTTGGATATTAACTAAATCATCACTTAAATCCTGTTGGTTGATTTGGTTATAAAATTCATCTGCTTCTGTGAGGCGCTCAGCAAAAATAGTTGTGAATTCTTGCCCTAAAGGATTGTCTAAATTGGCTTTATTACTGAGGCGAACTTTAATTATTTTAGTTTCGTGAGGCTTAAGACTCACCTGATAATAAGGAGCACACTTAGTACCGACCTGACTGGGGTTTATGGCATTCTTAGTACCCTGAATTACATAGTCATTAATCCCATCTTTAAAATGCTGCTTACCATTGTCGTAGTGAAATATTTTGGGATAATTAGTTTCGTTTTCAGTGAATAGAAACTCTTGAGGATCTTGGCAATATAAATAATAAGATCCCTGTTCTGGATGGTAAGTTTTTATGACATTATTTTCTAGGGCTATTGTCGGTTTGATAGTGTTATTATCCCAAGACCAAGTATTGCGAAACCAGAGAGTCGGTAGTAGATGTAGAGTTTGAGGGGTATCACCATGATTGGTGACAGAAATTTTAACTAAGGTATCTTCTGGTGTGTTTTTGGCGTATTCCACCAAAACATCATAGTAATTATTACTATCAAAGATGCCTGTATCTAATAGCTCGTACTCCATTGCGCCTCTGCCGCGCTGCTGATTTTCTGATTCTAGTTCGGCATAGGGAAACTCCTTTTGAGGATATTTGTACAGTCCTTTCATGTAGGAGTGAGTCGGCGTACTATCAAGATAAAAATAATAGTCTTTGACATCTTCGCCATGATTGCCCTGAGAGCCAGTCAAGCCGTAAATACGCTCTTTGATAATTGGGTCTTGGCCATTCCACATGGCCAGGGCAAAACAAAGTAATTGTTGATCGTCACTAATGCCTAGAATGCCGTCTTCTCCCCAACGATAGGCACGCGATCGCGCTTGGTCGTGAGTAAAATAATCCCAAGCTTCGCCTGTTGCACTGTAGTCTTCTCGGACTGTGCCCCATTGTCGTTCGCTGAGGTAGGGTCCCCATTTCTTCCAATTACTCTGTTGTAGTCTTGCTGATTCTTTAGTCATAATTTTTAGTTACTGATATTATTTTCTTAAAATGGATACTTCAAAGGCTGCTAAAGTTTGAGGTAATTCGATAAGTTTTCCTGTTGGCCGAATATTAGAAACTAAAACCTGCCAATTATCTTTGGAGATAGGTTCATCCAGATTTAAATCTTGTTCGTAAGAGAAATTAATTAAAATCAAAACCCGTTCCGCATTGGTTTCTCTTACGTAAGCAAGGTGTTCATAAGGATAATTAATTAGCGTTCTCCAGCTACCAAATAATAGAGCTTCATTCTGTTTTCTAACTTTAATTAGTTGGCGATAAAAACTGAGAACTGAATTGGGATCTTTAAGTTGTTGCTCGACATTGATCTCTTGATAGTTTTGATGTACGGGAAGCCAGGGTTCTACATCTTTGCCAAAGCTAAAACCGGCATTAGCCGTGTTATCCCACTGCATAGGAGTCCTCGCACCATCTCTAGATTCAGGGGTGTCGTCAGTTTCACTCTTGACTACTATTTTGTCTCTAATCTTTTCTGGAGAAATATCTTCATTATCAACCATGCCAATTTCTTGACCATAGTAAAGTACCGGAGTTCCTCTAACTGTCAATAAAATTGTGGCTGCTGCCTGAGCAATTCCTAATTGGTTAGTGCATAAACTACATTCAACCCAGCGAGATAAATGTCTGGGAATATCATGATTATCTAAAAAGTAACTTGCCCATGCTCCTAGCGGTGTAATAAGCTCTTTTTTAGCAATCTCTCGTTGTAAATAGCCAGGATACCAAGGGCTAAAGGGAAACTCAAAAGTAAAAGCTAACTGTAATTCATCGTTGTCTTTACCATAAAATATCGAGGATTCGTAAAGAGTACTATCAATAAAAGTTTCACCAATCAAAACTCGATCTTGATATTCATCAATAATCTTCCTGATTTCTTTGATAATTTGATGGTTTTCTGGGAGATTTTTATTATAGAGATGGTGTTGGTTGTTATATTTATTTGTGTCGCTAGACTCGAATTTTACAGGGTTGTAACGGTAATATTCATCCTTACTATAAACACTAGAAGCATCTAGTCGAAATCCATCGACTCCTTTATCTAGCCAAAAGCGAATCATTTTAAAAATTTCTGTTTTAACTTGAGGGTTACTCCAGTTAATATCGGGCTGATTAGCATTAAAGCTATGGTAGTAGTACTGCTTTCTGTCTTCGTTATAAGTCCAAGCGGTACCTCCAAAATAAGAAAGCCAATTATTAGGAACTTCTCCGTTAGATGCAGGATCTTGCCAGTGATACCAATCACTTTTTGGATTATCCTTACCTGAACTAGATTCGATAAACCAATTATGTTGATTAGAAGTGTGATTGATTACCAGGTCGAGAATTACTTTAATATCCCGTTTATGACATTCTGTAAGTAACAGTTCAAAGTCTTGTAACGTGCCAAATTTTTGATTGATATCGTAGTAGTCGCTGACATCGTAACCATTATCAATCATTGGTGATTTACTAATGGGAGATAGCCAAATGGCATCGATTCCTAAAGATTGATCACTATCAGGATTCCCGTCATTCAGGTAATCTAGCTTTTCAATAATTCCTTGTAGATCTCCTATACCATCGCCATTAGCATCGGCAAAAGTTAGAGGATAGATCTGATAAATGACTCCTGTTTGCCACCATTTGTAGTTGTCCGACTTTGTTGAGTTAGTCATAAATTTGGTTTGTTGCTAATGCGATCGCTATAACGTTTCGAATATTTAACCTCCCGTGGCAAATCCAGGGTAGAGAGTCATTCCGCCATCGACAAAAATGGTGGTACCGTGGACATATTCTGCCTCGTCAGAAGCCAGCCATACAGCAGCTTTGCCAATATCTTCTGGTATACCAACGCGGTTGTAAGGTATCAGCTTTAATAACTCTGCCTCTGCTTCGGGAGTTTCCCAGGCAGCACGATTAATTGGCGTTTTGATAGCTCCTGGAGCGATGCTATTAATGCGGATTTTGTATGGAGCTAACTCTTGGGCAATACTTTGCATAAACAGCATCAATCCGCCTTTTGAGGCTGCATAGTTACAGTGCCCTGCCCAAGGAATGACTTCGTGGACTGAGCTCATGCAGATAATGACTCCAGCAGAACAAGATTTTTCTGGGGTTACCCCTCGACGGATAAATTCTTTCGCAGCTTCTTTTGCACAGAGAAACTGGCCAGTGAGATTGACATTAATTACCTTGTTCCATTGTTCCAAAGTCATATCAACTAAGTTGGCATCTTGTTGGAGCCCAGCGTTACTTACCAGGACATCGAGTGTGCCAAATTTAGCAATAATTTCCTGGAACATGTTCTTGACTTGGTCTTCTTGACTGACGTCGGCTTGTAGTGCGATCGCTTCTCCGCCATTAGCCTGGATTTCCTCGACTACAGTATTAGCGCCTTTAGCACTACGGGCATAATTAACAATTACTTTGGCTCCTTCTGCTGCCATAGATTTGGCAACTGCTGCTCCAATACCCGAACTTGAACCCGTAACTAAAGTAATGCGATCTTGGAGGCGTTTCATGATTTTTGTTTAATAAATAAAGTTTGTTAGTGATTAGAGTTTTTAAAATTAAAGAGTTGATTGTATTTATGATTTAGATAGTTGTCAGGAGGAGATAATTATTCAATTGGGTTATCAACCCGCCAGTTTCTAACTACTAAATTGCATTCACCACAACATTTCTTGGCAATACATTTTTGCTCACCATTGGGACAAAATTTATAGCAAATTGTCATCGGCTTTTTACGAGAATTCAAAAATATTTGAGCCGCACTCAACATTCCCATAAAAGGAGCGAAATAATAAAGCCAAAAATCCGTCCAGATCTTTGCTGGAAAAGCAGAAGCAAAAGAGCGAGCAGGATTGATACTCATACCTGAAACTGGGGAGAATAAAGTAATAAAAGTAGCCACCATAATCCCTGAAAAAATTCCTGTGTAAGAAGATAAGGCGTTATTATTACTGGTTAATAAAACCATTAGCATTAAGCCAAAAGACATCAAGAATTCAATAATTAAAGCTGTTATGGTTCCCCAGGTTCCTGGTACGGTAACTACATAATTTACAGGCGGATCAGTAAATGCCTGACCCAAATAAACTGCAACCAACAAAACGCCAATTACGCCACCAATAAATTGGGCAAAAACATAGCCTAAGGTATCTAAAGCATCAATTTTTCCTAAGCGAAAAAAAGTCAGAGTTACTGCTGGATTAATATGTGCTCCAGATCGCTTTCCCCAGGGAGAATAGATGATGGCAATAGCTGTCACTCCCATAGTGATTCCCATGAGTAACCCTTTAAGGAAATTATTGTCAGGAATCATCAAAGAAAATGGACAGCTAGGAGAATAAATTACTGTGGCAAAGAAACCAGCAGAAACCATAAAAGTTCCTAGCCCCCAGGCTTCAATTAAATATTCTCGCCAATTTTGTAGTTTCATTGATTATTTAAGTTTTTCTTTTCAATTTTTTTACTTAATGTTGGACTATTCTCAGGACATGGCCATCGGGATCGCGGACAAGAAAGGCTCTTGTAAAACCTAAAGTTGGTTCGTCAATGTTGACAATTGCAGGTGAAATTATTTGCCATCCTGCTTGACTAATTTTTTTTGCAGCTAGACTGATATCTGCCACAACTAAAGTGGTTTCCCAGTGAATCAGATCTTTTGGCGTAGTATTTTCTGGTAGTGATCGCGAGTTATCTGGTTCTAAATACTCTAATAACTCTATTCCCATGCCTTGCTCTGCCTTGAGACCGGTAATTTGTAACCTTGCCCCTTCGACATTGTTGAGGTGTTCTTGTTCGGGGCCATAGTTTTCGCTGGCTCCAGCTACTTCTAGTCCTAATAAATCTTGATAAAATTGGGTACTATTCGCCGTGTCAGAAATGGCGATCGCAGTATGATCTATCCCCAGAAATAATTCATTGCCTGGCTCTTGCCAGCGTGGGTTACCTTTATCTGGTGGATAAGCAATTAATTCTAGAGTATTGCCATCAGGGTCCCGAAAATAGAAAGCCTCGATTCCTGCTGCTGCCTCGATGTATTCTGGTAACTTTTGAGGAGCAGTAGAAACATGGGTAACATCAAATTTTCGCAGTTTTTGATAGGCTTGCTCCATGTCTCTAACGACAATGGCAATATGTTGGAACCAGAGGTCGTTACTGCGTGAATCTATAGGAATTGGTTGGCCTTGAGGTGTGATATGTTCGATCAGTTCGATCTCCTCAGTTCCTAGTTGCATCCGTACCAAACGCAAACGAACCCCAAATAGTCCCAAAAGATTTTCATATTCTGGGCCGTAAACTTCGATATCGGAAACCTTCTTAAACGACAAGGCATCGGTATAAAATGCGATCGCTCTATCCATATCACTGACTGTAATTCCTACAGTCCCGACAGCTTGGACTAGGTTTTTTGGTCTTTTGCTTAGTTCAATAGAATTCTTAGCATCATAGGGAATATGAGAATTTTGGGCGCGAGTTGGGTAAAAAATTGTCAAAAAGAGAAAGATACTGGAAGCCAGCAGAGCTTGGGTGAAAATTTGCTTGCTCTTGGTCATTAAATGAGTTTTTACGATTAATTAGTCGAGATTTATAGATATTGATCAAAAGATATTTGTTAAAGATTTCAAGCTAGTCTTGCTAAAATGCGATCGCCAACCCTTAAAGCGTTCGCCATAATGGTCAAAGAAGGATTCACCGCTGCACTAGAAGGAAAAAAGCTTCCGTCAACTACATAAAGATTTTGAACATCATGGGTTTGGCAATCTAAATTCAAAACAGAAGTTTGAGGATCTTGACCAAAGCGACAGGTTCCTACTTGATGAGCCACCCCTTGGAGCGGAATTTTTTTACGAAAATAGAGAGATAGCGGGATAATGGCTTCGCCACAGTCGATTGATTTGAGAATGCTTACCCAACGTTTCATCAGGCGATCAAATGCTTGAGTATTATTTTCGGTATAGTCAAGGAAAACTTGATCTCCCTTGATTCTGACTCGATTTTGGCGATCGGGTAAATCTTCAGCAGTCAGCCACCAATCTACTGAATGACTAGCTAATTCTTCGAGTGCTTTACCTGGAGCAAATTTGGGGGCATCCATCGCCATCATGTCCTTATCGACTTTCCCCAACATCTGTACATGTCCCATAGGATAGGCAAAATCTTGGTCTCCCCAATAAAAATCATTGATTCCCAAAGTTTTTTGAAATTTGCTGGGATTAGGTTTTGTCCCGATTCCAACAATTGCCCCATTCTGGTGTTTCATAAAGTTTCGCCCTACCAGATCGGAGCTATTAGCTAACCCATTAGGGTGTTGATCGTTGGCTGATTTTAGTAAGAGAACTGCGGAATTAATTGCTCCACAAGCAACCACCACAATATCCGCAGTGAAAATTTTAGTTTCTGTAGGTAGTTGGGTTTCTACTCCTGTAATTTCGGTGCCTGTCTCATTAGTATGCAGTTTCACTACTTTGGCTTGGGTCATTAAAGTGACATTGTTTGTGTCCAAACTGGGACGGACGCAAACAATGTCGGCATCTGATTTAGCGTGAACCAGACAGGGAAACCCATCACAAGTATTGCATCGAATACAAGCACTTTTATGGGAATCAGTTTCGTTTAATCTGACGGCTAGTGGTAGATTAAATGGGTTTAAGCCTCGATTTTTTAGGTGATCGCAGATTTCTTGAATTCTTGGTTCGTGGCTGATTGGCTCAAAAGCATAGTCCTGACTTCGACTGGGCTCAGTGGGATCTAGTCCTTGACGACCACGTACTTGGTAGAGTTGTTCTGCTTGAGTATAGTAAGGCTCGAAATCTTGGTATTTTAGGTCCCAGGCTGGAGAAATCCCTCCAGAATGTTCTATTTGTTCAAAATCTCTTTCTCTAAGACGAAATAAGGCTCCACCATAAACTTTAGTGTTGCCCCCCACGTAATAGCTCGTTCCAGGATTAAATGGTTTGTCCTTTTTGTCGTACCAGACTTCGTCAGTGTGATAGCGGTCTTTTTGGAAGACTTCGACAGTATTCCAATTTTCCTTTTCTCTAGGTAAAAACGAGCCACGCTCTAAAACTAGAATTTTCTTACCGCTGGGTGCTAAACGATGAGCAAGGGTCCCCCCTCCTGCTCCAGTGCCAATAATGATGATGTCGTAATGCATGATTGATTATTGATTACTAAATTAGATAATTAAATGATTTTAGATAATTAAATGATTAATTGCTTGATGTTAAAAGCCATGCCCGTAAAACTTCTGCAACGCTCCATGCTTGGGCGCAACAGCCTCTGGGAGTAAAAGGTTGGTCACCATCAAAAATTTCACTGATGCTGCCAATACAACCAGTTTGGAGATGTTGTTCCATAGGTAAAAGAAAACTACGCGCTAGTTCGGGGTTTTTGTAGACTTGCAAATGAGCCTGAACAAAATGCCCAATTGACCAACCCCAAGTAGTTCCTTGGTGATAGCTACCGTCGCGTTGCAATTGATTGCCACCATAAATACCAACATAGTCTGGATGCTGGGCTTCTAGCGATCGCAGACCATAAGACGTTAATAATTTAGCACCTACCTGATCCACCACCATTTTTTGTTGTTGATCGCTCAAAAGGCTTTGATTGAAGCCGGGAGAGGGTAAAGATACGGCAAAAATTTGATTGGAGCGAAAACTAGAGTCATTTCCTGTGGGTGAATCAATTACGTCATAGCAATAGCCACCTTCGGCGTACCAAAATTTTCCAAAATGCGATCGTGCAGTTTCTGCTGATTCTTGGTACTGAAAACTGGATTTGGTTAAAATCTCTGCAAAATAGCTCATACAAGCTAAAGCGTTGTACCAGAGGGCATTAACTTCTATAGGTTTGCCGATCCGAGGGGTGACTACCCAATCTCCTACTTTGGCATCCATCCAGGTAAGCTGGACTCCTGGTTCGCCAGCATAAAGTAAACCATCATCGTCTACCTTGATTTGGTAGCGAGTACCTTTGATATGCCAGTCAATAATGTCTTCGAGTACAGGAAATAGTTGGGCAAGAAATTCTTGATCCTGGGTTGCTACATAATAAGCCCGAATAGCTTCGAAATACCAAAGTGTCGCGTCAACCGTGTTGTATTCTGGGCTGGCTCCTGCATCTGGGAAAACATTGGGTAACATGCCTTGATCCACATACTGCGCAAAGGTCAGAAGAATTGTTTTGGCTACATCAAAGCGTCCTGTAGAGATGGTTAGCCCAGGTAGTGCAATCATCGTATCTCTTCCCCAGTCAGTAAACCAAGGGTAACCAGCAATAATCGTCTTCCCTTCGGGGTTATTTTCTAAGGGGCGACTAACAATAAATTGGTCTGCTGCTAAGACTATCTGCTCGATCCAACTAGGGATAGTTTTAGAGCTGTCAATTGATTGCTGAGGATTTGTAAATGTACTAATTAATTTTCGCGATCGCTGTTGCTCGTATTTATAATCTCCGAGGACCCCTTTACCTGCGCCACAAGCTTTTTTAGTACTGGCCGTAATAGTCAAACGATCTCCAGGTTGTAGCGTCAATTTTCCTGTTGCCGCAAAAAGATGATCTTCTACATCGTCTAAGCCACGATAGTTTTCTACTTGTAACCTAAAGTTGCGATACCAAGTGTTCGCAATTTCCCAAGAAAACTGCTGTTCAGGATTATTTATTTGCTGGTTTATTGACGGAAAAAGATATAGACTGTCCGCGCCTTGGTCTGCTCTAATTTCTAAGCTGTGTTCCCGATATTCTTCAACTATGAAAGGCGATGTTCCAGT
>CAZSEZ010000007.1:0-17857 GCA_964606015.1 uncultured bacterium | reverse complement strand
TCACGATAATTAACAAGAGTCTTGAGAGAAAGTGTTAAGGGGTGGCTACCTCTTTTATAGGTGTAGCTGATGTAGGTTGTATTTTCTCCTTGTTCCATCCAGATTCTTTTTTCGAGCAAGCCATCAGCAAAAGCAAAATGCCAAATTGGGGTGGTTCCTTCTAGGTAAAAGCTTTCGATATTGAGAAATCCTGGGGGTGAGATGGTATCGTCTGTCCAGATATTTGCTGCCAGCTCATAAGTTTGTCCCTGGTAATCAACCGTCTCATCCAGCTTAGTTAAGAGCAAAGTTCTAGCGACAGGAGGCTTGAGGGCTCCGACTAGTAAGCCGTGGTAGCGTCTAGTCAAAGCTCCTGCGATTGTTCCTGAGGCATAACCTCCGATTCCGTTAGTGACTAACCATTCTCGGGATTTGGCTATTTTGAGATCGTTGCAAATTTCTCGGCCAAACTTAAGGTTCATGATTTCTCTCACAGATTCTTATTTCTTCAACTTAGTAGCTCAATCTTAGAGAAAGCTGAAAACCTCACTCAATGATGACAACAAGCTTAATTAAGGTGTTCTAATTCTTGAACCTCTTTTTGCAAAAAATAGTTAAGGAAGGTTCTAATCCCTGAGATGGCAGCTAACTTGCCGATCGCTTCCCAACTTGGCGAAACAGCAGTAGCAGCGATGTCTGCTGCTAGTAAAAACTCCAGAGATAAAATCAAGAAACGACCTAGGTCTAAACGGACATTACAAATTGTTTGCCTCTTTTGTTTCCTGTATTTAAAAGCCAATAGTCTACTGATAGCTCTGACAATTCCCAAGGCGAGAATCAGTAGAGCAAAGTATTCGATCGCTATTTTGAAAAAAAATGCTGTTTGCAGTAGCGTATTTTCTGCTAAGTGATTGAACTCTGAAGCATTATTAAGCGGTATGTTCGTAGCTTGATTTGCTTTAGCTAGAAAAACACAGTGATTAATTAACATAAAAACAAGGTATTAAGATTTATTAAAACAGAAAAGACAACACTAATTCTTATTAAAGTTTTAAATTTTTCTAAACCTTACAATCAGAAAGCTAACTGCTTCGGAAAATTTTATGCTTTATTAATTGTTAGATATAGTCTGGGTTATAGTTTTTATCAAATAGGTGACTGTGGTTTTACAAAGATGATTAATAACTCCTAAAGGAAGGCAGCATCTACCTCTGGTAGCATAAAAAAAATCATCGTAATTTCCTACTAAAGTAAAAAACATACGATGAACTTGTAAACTTGGTGTATTAAAGATCAAGAAAATATTTTACTGCGCCATCTGTTGAGGCGAGACTCAGCAAAGTTGGCTAAACGTTGAGCATCGGCGACTTTTGCTTCCAGCTCAGCAATTTCTTGCTCAGCAGATAAATTAGCCGAGTTAGTGGCGCTAACTGCAATGCTAGAGCTTTGATTTTGCTGCCACTTATTTAGCCCAATTGAACCAATATTTGCTAAAGCACTTAGTTCAGATAGTTGTTGCTTTAACTCTTTGATTTTGGCTTGTTGTTCGTTTTGTTTTGCCAGAATCGTAGATTGTGCATACGCTCTCTGAGGATAAGAAGCTACTGGTTTTGTGATAGCTGGTTTATTGACTTTGAGAACATTAGCAATCAGTTTTTGAGCGTCAGTGATGCCACCATAGCTAGTAGAACTCGAAGGAGGAATCACGCCACTGGGATTTTTGCTAATTAGGGAGCTGTTCAGACGAGAATAATTGCCTCGAACTAGATTTTTGTCGCTACTAGATGGTCCGCGCAACAGAGTAAACATATGAGAAAAACCCACCATGCTTTTACCAGTTTGGGTTTTATAACCACGGTAGTAGGGAACAAAAAATTCGCCAAAGGCCTGAGAGTACTCATCACTATCAATGTAAGAATCTACCTCAGCTTCCCAACCACCGCGATCTAAAATGTCGCTGTGAGCCTTCATCTCTTCATAGCTTTCTGGAGCGCGTCCTAAAAAGTGCTTAAAGCTTAGTTCAATACTGCGGTAACGAGGGCAGTTATCGACGAAGCGAGAGCGATAAAGTTCAGACTTGGCCAGAGCACTTATAAACCCACGAACCCCAATTTCTCCTAGTTTGAGTTGAGATTCTAAGACTTCTAATCGCTCACTTTCCATAACATAGGCATTACCCAATACTTGTTTATAAATTCCTCTGATTACAATTTCTTTTTCTTCTGCTGTGGAATTTGGCAGGTATTCAAGATGATTATTATCTTCGTATAAACTAATGCCTAATTCAGAGGCTTTACCAATTTTAGGATTAACAAAAATGTTACTCATACTAGGGTTTAATTGTTTCTGTTGTTAACAAGACCGCTCGTCAAATCTGCTATAGAAACCACCATACTTAATCCAGTACTGTTTGAGTTCATGGTGTGGCGTATGTAGGCTAGCTTTTGCTTGATAAAGAATCACCTGACGATGGTTGCCAATCCAAACTTTTTTCAAAGGTTCGACTGAAATTAAGGTTCCGCCAAAACTTTTAACGCACTCTTCAAATCTTTCGATAGTGGAATACTCCAGGGATTCGAAGATAAAGAAATGACCAGAACAAATCAAGTGTCTGCTCCTGATCCAAGCCTGCATCTTTTTCCGAGCTACTGGTGGCAACATAGCTGTTTTTGATTCTGAAGTAAGCATTTTGTTGACTATTTTTAATAAAATTTTTATTTAAAGATGGGCTAGAGGTAATTCATCGGCAAAGCTCTGGCGTTTTTCAAATTTCAAATGTCCTTTGGCTGAACCCCAAATTTTTTCGTTTGTGGTGGTATCAAAACCTTGATCCCAACTTACCCAGGTATTTTCTGTAATTTCAACATCACTTACTAAGTAGGTTTCCCGACCATCGCGGTTAATTAAACATTTATTGCCTGGTTCTACTGCTCCGCGAAATAAATCTCCTTCTCTACGAAAAACCATTGAGCAGTTGTATCGACGCTCGATACATTCTGGAGTAATGGTTTTTAAGACATCACGATTGTGCCCGCTACCGGCGTAGAGCATGGCATCTTTGAGGCTATAGTTTTCTATGTAGATGCTGTCTCCACAGTCGATCAAGCGGTGGATTCCTTGACGATAGGGAGTCCAAAGATCGTAGTCTTGGGCTTGTTCTGAGTAAAAACCAATAGCATTAAAAAATTCCCAAGGTAGGGGGCGGAAAAATACTCTAATATGGGAGTAGCTTTTGGGGTCTTGTTGAGCTTGTTTTTGGTTGCTAAAGTCTCCAGCCATCACGGAAGCAAGGCTAATGAGTAAGTTATTTTTTTGAAGCTGATTGCGATCGCTGGTAGATACCATTGGAGCTAGATTTATTTATATGAAGTTTATTGATCACTTAAGAGAGCGAATTTCGGAAGAGTAAGAGGCCGTCGTCACGCCTTTGCCATCGCTAGTTTTGATTAGAGATACTCGACAGCGCAAATTAGGTGTAGCAAACCAAATCTTTTCTTCGGCTGCTGCGCGATCATATTTAGTGACAAGTAAGAAAGTCCCGTCTTCACCAATGCTGTATTCACCGATGGAGGGAATAGTCTCTGCATAGCCTTGTTCTCTAAGGAGTTTGCCTTTGGTAAGGCTACCTGAATCAGGAACAGGAACTAGAACAGTTGAGCCTTCCATAGTTTCATCTTCATCCCAGTTTGATTCCCCAGACCAGCTCATTTTGAAAGGACTGATAGCTGCTTTAGGGTCAACATCATTTGCTTTACATAGCTGAATTACTTGCGGGTCGTCAGTTTCTAATCCTTCAATAGAAATAGTTGAGATTACTTCTTCGTAATGAGCAAATGCCAGATGGTGAGCACTTCTTTGCGATCGCCATTCGCCCAAAGATTGTTTAACAAATTCTGTAATATTCATTACATCAATATTTTTTTTATTAAATAGAATTAGTGGATATAAAGGATTATCTTTAGGACTTATCTTTAAAAGGGTAATGAGTAGAGTTGCCTCTCTCCACTCATCTAGGGTTACAATGCTGTAGCTAGACCACTTAGGGTCAGAGGATTCAGACTACTTTTTCTTCCTACCTCTGCGGCCTCTACTTTTCTTCACAGGAGCTTTTTCCTCTTTAGCTTCTGGTTGTTTTGAAGTTTGGGTAGGCTGTTCTGTCTGAGCATCGGAGTTGCTAGAAGGAAGTAAGCTTACGCCTGCTACTTTGCCACCCATACGGGCAATGCCTTGAATAGTTTGAGCCATTCGAGAATAAGGAACTTTGACTGTATAGTTACTGGTTTTCATAACGTCTTGACGACATACTCCAGTTACTGAAATCGCCACAGTACGACTACCATAATCAGTAATACCAATTGTGCCAGTAGTTGTCATTCCAGACATATGTTATTCCTCAAAAATGTTCTATCTCTGTTTAGATTAGGAATAATTTTCTCAGTCGAAAACTATCCCTAATCAAATATTCACCAATTAATAATCAACTTAACTCGTGGACTAATAACCGATAAGTTTGCGCAAAATTAACCAGCGACTTCATTGATGCTAAGGATTTTGCCCCCTAGACGCTGAATGTTCTGAATTTTTTGGCTTAGTTGAGAGTAACTAACTTCATAAGTCATATTGCTACGACGATAGTTAGTGCCGCATCCTGCCTTAGTAGTTGTAATGCGGAAACGTTTACCAGTACTAGCACTATTACCATTTCCTTTAGCAGGAGAAGCAATCTTAGAAGCTAAATTGCTGCCTAGATCACTAATCAGACGAGCAGATCTGCCGCTGTCGCTAGTGGCATCACCACGGAAAAGGCTAAAAGTACGGTTGAAGTCAACGTTTTTGCTTCCTACCTGGCTGCTTGTATTGCGCGCATAGGGCACAACATTTTCGCCAAAAGCCTGAGAGTATTCATCACTATCGATATAAGAATCGATATCAGAAGAATAACCTTGCTCGTTGTAAATCAAAACGTGACGAGCAATTTCGATTTGGTCTTGAGGTGCGCGACCTAAAAAGTGTTTGCAGTTCAATTCGATAAAACGGTACTGAGAAGAAGTTTCGAAAAACTGAGTACGGTATAGTTCGGACTGAGCTACTAAACGAACAAAGCCTCTGACAGTAATGTCGCCATTACGTAACAGAGACTCAGCACTAGATAAGCGATCGCTTTCTAAAAGATGGGCATTACCCAAAACTTGCTTATACACTGAGCGAATTACAGTCTGTAAATCGTCTTCAGTAAAGTTGGGGCGTAGTTCTACTGCGTCTGTAGTTTGAACCCAAAGTGACATTGATTTTCTCCTAAATGAGTAATTTATAAACTCCCTAAATGACTAGAGAGTAGGTTTTAGGCAATCTCTGTGATGCTGACAATTTTTGCACCAGTACGGTTAATCCGCTGGATCTGGGGGGTCATGCGATCTCCAGGGACGATGTATTCGGTAGTGCTGATACGACGAGGGCTGTCAAATTTAGAACCGCGAACCACGATTTTAAATGTTTTCTCAGTTGCATCTTTGTAGCCTGCAATTCTACCGCTAGCTTGGTTTTTAGCAGCAGATACAGGACTGTTACCAGCTACGCTATCAACCAAGACAGAACCTTTAGTTGCACTGTCTACTTCTGCATAGCCCTTAAATAAGGACAGAGTGCGGTTGTAGTTAACTTGTTTTCTACCAACTTCCGATTTTGCTCCTGTGTAATAAGGAACAGTGTTTTCGCCAAACTTTTCGGAGTACTCATCGCTATCGATGTAAGAATCAATCTCGGCATCGTAACCTGCGTTAACGCAAGTTTGGATGTGAGTAGATAGTTCTGCTTGATCCTCAGGAGCACGTCCTAGAAGATGCTTAAAGTTAAGTTCAACAAAGCGATAAGGAGCGCAAGACTCAAAATAACGAGAACGATAAAAATCGGACTTAGCTACTGCACGAACGAACTCTCTGACGGTGAGAGTGCCGTTGCACAACTGAGACTCAGCACTAACAAGTCTTTCGCTTTCCATCACATAAGGATTGCCCAAAACTTGGTTATACACAGCACGAATGACAGCTTGCTTGTCATCCGTTGTGCTACCAGACCAAAGTTCAAAAGGCGCGTCTACAACTGCCATCGGTCTTATTTTCTCCTGAATGTTAGATACTTAGATAAGCGATTACCAAGGGCATCAAGTTAAGCAATTTAACTAACTTTTAACCCCTGGCTTTTTCCATCAATACCACGTCTGGTATCTCTGGAAGGGCAAATATTAAACGGGTGTAATACTTGCAATTTTTCCGCCTTGTCTGTGAATGCGTTTGTATTCTTCAGATAGTTTGTCGTAAGGTACGAGATAAACCTTATTACTACGACGGAATTTAGAGTAAGCCCCTACAGCGCCTTTAGCACGATAGCCAGTTACCTCTACGCGGTATACCTTGCCATCTGCACCAGCACCAAAGCCTTGACGAGTACGTGCGCCTAAAGCAGGTTCTTGGAAAGACCAGCCATCACCAGCAGCACCACCAGAAGGAGGCACAATCGCAATAGGAGTTCCTTGAATTATGTTTTTATTTAAAACAGGAGCATTTTTCGCTAGGCTACCTTTGAAGTCGCTGCTAGAAGCACCACGCAACATAGCAAACATATGAGTGAATTCCACCATAGTTTGACCAGGTTGACTCTTGTAACCGCGATAGTAAGGTACGAAGAATTCACCAAAAGCAGTTTGATACTCATCACTATCGATATAAGAATCGATTTCAGCTTCCCAACCGCCATTGTCTAAAACAGCGCTGTGAGCCTTCATTTCGTCGTAGCCATTAGGCGCGCGACCTAGAAGATGCTTGAAATTGAGTTCGATAAAACGATAGCGGGGGCTAGTTTCAAAAAAGCGAGAAAAGTAAGCATCAGATTTTGCTACTGCACGAACAAATTCTCTAACGCTTAATTCCCCTCTCTTGAACTGAGATTCAGCTACGGTGACTCTTTCACTTTCCATTACATAGGCATTGCCCAATACTTGCTTATAAACAGCACTAATAATGGTTTCTTTCTCTTCATTAGAGCAACCTGGCATGTACTCAAGAGGAGGGGTGTCCTCAAATAAGCCGACACCAAGTTCAGATGCTGGACCAAAAGCCATTAAAGATTCTCCCTTAAGGATTATATTTTCTTAGGAACTCTGTGTTTAGATACACAAAATTACCAAGCATTACTCCCTTGGCTAACCGATCTGGGTTACTATGCCTGGGAATATCGCTTGCAACTGATTAATTTAGCTCCCCTGTTTGCTCTTATAAAGTTTGATTCACGGGTGATAGAGCTAACGCAAGGAAACAAAAAATCACTTCTGATGTTTTACTTCTCTACGCTAACTACCTAATCTCCAGGAACTAGGAGCAACGTACAACTACAAAAACTTTGAAAATAGATTCACTATAAAAAGTATTTTGTTATTTCGTTGGGGATAGTATCGGGTCTGACAAAGCTAGAAATAGCAGCAATCCGTGAAGCTTTTTCTAGGTGAATTTTCTTCACAGGGTAAGGCTAGATCTATTTTTTGTAATACTCCGACAAGTTCTTTTATACAACGTCACTGAAACGGTTCTCATCAATTTTTGTAAATCTTAAGAAATACTAACAGATGTGAATCTACAGCTACTCCTGACTAGCTAAATTGATTTGATCGCTCAAACGAGAAATAGTTTGGTTAAGTTCGCGGTTTTGTTGTACTTGTTTCCCAATCTTGTCACAGGCATACATCACAGTGGTATGGTCTTTACCGCCAAATTCTTCGCCGATTCTGGGTAGGCTCAACTCTGTATGCTGGCGCATGAGATACATCCCAATCTGTCTAGCAGTGCTGATTTCCCTTCTTCTAGAGGAACTTTTTAGATCTTCTAAGGATACTCTCAGTTCTTGGCTAACTACTTGCAAAATTGTTTGAGGGGTAGCTGGAGCAGTTTTAACAGGAGGATTGAGGATTGGGGCAATATTTTCTACGGTCATGGACAGACCAGAAAGTGATAGGTAGGCGATCGCACGAATAAATGCGCCTTCTAGTTCGCGGATGTTGGAGGTACATTGATTGGCAATATATTCGATCGCTGTTTTGGGTATAGCCATATTCTCGTATTCTGCTTTTTTCTGGAGAATTGCCATTCTTGTCTCCAGATCAGGTACTTGAACATCAGCAATCAGACCCATAGAGAAACGGGAAATTAGTCTATCTTGTAGTTTTGAGATTTGCTGGGGAGGGCGATCGCTAGCAATTGTTACTTGCTTCCCTGCTTCGTGAAGTGCATTAAAAGTGTGAAAAAACTCTTCTTGGGTATATTCCTTCCCTTCAATAAATTGGATATCGTCTACTAGCAAAATATCCGCAGTTCGATAGTGCGATCGAAAGCTTTCAAGATCATCGTCACGAATCGCTGTAATCAAATCATTGGTGAATTGCTCTGTGGAGACATAAAACACTTTAGCCTGGGGAAAAATTTCCTGATGATAATGCCCGATAGCTTGCATCAGATGAGTTTTGCCCAAACCTACTCCTCCACACAAAAATAGAGGGTTAAAATCTCTACCTGGAGATTCTGCTACGGCTAAAGCAGCAGCGTGGGCCATTCTATTAGTTGCTCCTACGACGAAGCGATCAAAAGTATATTTAGGATTGAGTTCACTGAACTTGGAAGAGGCAGTTTGCGATTGCCAAGATAATTCTTGAATCGTTGTTGTAGATGCATTCCAATCACTTCCATTATCCTGCTCTAGAGTCAGATAAATTTCTATAGAGCCACCTAATACCTCGACAACTGCATTCTTGATGACTGGTAAGTAGTACTTTTGTAGATGATTGAGTACAAAGGGATTAGGTGCATTTAAAACTAGACGTTCTGTACTAAGTTCCTGAACTATTGTTGGTTGAATCCAGGTTTCAAATGTCGGACGATTCAGCTGCTTTTCTAAGCTATTTAGCACTTGATTCCAGACATCATGAGCAGATGGCAGCACAGGTAACTCTACTTTTAGTAAAGAGCAATGATCGAGGAGCAAGCACCTTACTGTTTTCTCTAGTTAGTGCTCAATAGTCGATCACTTCTGATTATAGGAAAGCTCATTGCCAAGTAAGCGCTATATTAATTTTTTTGGCAAAGTTGAGAGGGAGGCTTAATCTTCTTCCTTATCTTTCATACCACGTACAATTCTTGATAGTTCACTCTTCTCATCAACAATTGTTCTAGTTGGTGAACCACTAATAATGCCTTCGTAGTTACGGAAAGAATTACGAATATTCGGTCCATCGGAGTTGATGCTGTACTCTCGAATACCCTTATCGTGCCAAGAACCACGCATTTTAAAGACGTTGATTGCTCGTGACATTTCCCCGCGGATTTCCACGTACTGTAAAAGGATGATTGTGTCGGTGATGGTAGAGATGTGGGATTCAGTGATGGAGTTGGAACCCATAAACTGATCTGTGGTGTTGGTAAAGAAGCCAGTAATCTCTTCTTGCTTGGCGTAGCCCGTTACACCAATTACGAATTGACGAAAAGCATTATTCGTCACCCCACGAGCTAGAGCCGAAAGTGAGTCGATCGCAATTCGAGAAGGCTTGAATTTGGCAATTTCCGATTTAATGGTTTGCAAATGATCTTCTAGGCCAGCAGACTCAGGGTAGCAACAAAGAAGCTTAAGTAAGCCTTTTTGTTCCATCTCCTCAAAGTTAATTCCCCAAGAGGAAGCATTACGCGATAGCTGTGCCCTAGATTCTTCATAAGCAAATAAAATTGCTCGTTCTCCCTTACGGCAGCCTTCTTCAAGAAACTTACTTACCAGGAGAGTTTTGCCAGTACCCGTTGCTCCAGTTGCCAAAATAATCGAATCTTTAAAGAAACCACCTCCACATAGCTCATCAAGAGTCTCGACCCCAGAAGAAACCCGAACGTTAGAGGATCGCTGGGTAAGGCGCATCGCTCCCAGTGGAAAGATATTGATGCCATCACCTGTGATTGTAAAGGGATATTCCCCTTTCATATGAGTGGTACCACGAAGCTTCAAGATCTCAATAGTTCGTCTTCTGCGCTCCCCTTCTAAGACGTTACGAATGATAATTACGTTATCTGAGACAAATTCCTCGACTCCAAAACGAGCGATCGGTCCATACTCATCAACTCGCTCAGTTGTCATAATCGAAGTAACATCTAACAGTTTGAGTCGAGCTACCAAACGAAAAATCTCTCGTCTGACCACAGATGCCGCATCATACTGCTGGAAAATTGCGGTTACTGAGTCAATAGAAACTAGCTTCGCCTTGTACTTACCTATCGCGTACTGAATCCGTTCAATTAAAGCAGAAAAGTCAAAATTACCAACAACTTCCTGACCCTCTGGATCTGGAGAAGCATCTAAAATGAATAGCTTACCCTGATCTACCAAACTCTGTAAATCCCAGCCAAAGCTACAAGCATTTTTGATAATGTCTTTGGGAGATTCTTCAAATGTAACGAAAATACCAGGGTAATCAAAATACTTAATGCCATGGTACAGAAACTGAACTGCCAACAGAGTCTTTCCTGTACCAGATGTACCGCTAACTAGAGTGGTTCTACCAATGGGTAAACCGCCATGACTAATCTCATCTAGCCCCTCAATTGCGGTTCTAATTTTTTGCACCCCTCTGATCGATAGGTTGCTGTCTTGACTTTGCTGACTCATCTCCACTCAAATAAAATTGCTTATTATTCTGAACTTATAACGGGTTATTACTTAATATTTGATTTCTTTAAGCCAACAATAACAGATAAAGCAAGGAAGTTTACTATCTTTTGCCAAACGCTACTAAACTTACCCACATAAAGTTGCTAATTTTACTCCTAAGTTACTTACTACTCGCGATCACGAATCTCTTCATAAAGTAGATCCAGGCCAATCAAAACCTTCTCTCGATCTGAGAGATCGCCGATGATTTTGCGCACGGGAGGAGGTAAAACTTTGGAGAGTGTAGGGGTAGCTAGAATTTTATCTTCTTCTGCTAACTGGGGATTTTTTAAAACATCAATTACCTTTAGAGCATACACTCCTTTGAAGTCTTTTTCGAGGATATTTTTGAGTGTTCTCAAAGCAATGACTGAGTTTGGAGTATTGCCAGCTACATACAATTTTAGAACATAAGTTTTTCTGAACTGATTCATAACTTTTGATTGTGATTTAATTGACTAGCAATTGAGATTTATTAAACTGTTGTGTAAAACTGTTTTTGGCCTAAACTGAACTCAAAAAAGCTAAAGTCGACCAGTATGACTAGTTTTTTCTAAAAATTAACATCAACATCTAATGTCAGTTGCACATGATAGCGAAGAAGGCAACGCTAGGGGGGAATACTTAATAATTAAATAAGCTGAATTAAGTAGTGGTGACAAAAACTTTTGTACTCCTAATTAATCTAATTTGAATAAAACATCGACTGAAACATCCTCCCTAGGGATGCAACGACGATACATTTCACATAGGTGCGCCACTATATCAATCAGTGCCAGGCGGTAATCTAAAAGAATATTTTCGCTTCTTCCCTCGAGCTTTAGTTGTTGGGCAAATTCGTCCATTAACGTCATATGGATCTCTAAAATGTGAGATACCGAAATATCTGCGAAAAAAGCTGAATGAACAAAATTATCGATAACTTGATTTAAATTGACTTCTTCTTCAAAGTAATTCAGAACAATCTCTCGATAATCCAAGGCCAGTTGCTTGAGAAGTTTCTCCCTTTCTGCAGTGGTTAAATTACGATAGAAATGTTGTGAATTGCGTTTGTAATAAACTCCCAAGTAGCCTAATCTTTCCTTAAGCTTTTCGGTTAGGCGTCGCTGTTGCAAAGTCAGTAGATGAGATGCTTCTTGGACTCCTAAACTACTTTGTTGGACAATTGCTTTTTCGTCCTTAGCGTGAGGGGTTAAGTTAAGGAACTGAGTTAAAGCTAAATTGATCTTGTTGGTAATTTGCTCTGGCTTGTTCAATTCAAACTTGACTTCAGCTGGATGATAGAGAGTAGTTTTTTCCCAAGTAAATTCCTGATCCCAAGAGGCGATCGCAATTGGGAGTAAAATTCCTGTTTTCTGCAAATCTAGGAGTAAACTGCGACTTTCTGGTTTGTCAGTCAGCAACAAACAATCAACTTTCTCTTCACTATCTTCTATCAGAGATAGTAACTCTTCTCGTTTTTCAATTTGAATAATACTGTAGGTTTCCTTGTCTAAAGAATCAGATACAGCCTCAACCAACTGCTTGTCTTCAGCAAACAGACAAATGCGTAATTTGAGTTTTTTAGGAAGATCGCGCTCTTGACGAGAAACTGTAGTGCGATCGCTGGATGGCTCTTTGGGATTCGACATTCAAAGATACAGGGAGTTCTTTAGACGACTGCTGTTACATATCTTAACCTATGGACATACTAGTTTTATATTGCTTGTCTCAATGTAGAGATTTGTGATTGTTTGTAAGTAATCAATAGCATTTTTGACACTCGAACCCCTAAATCAGCTACAAAACTCCATAATGGTAGAACCTTTAGCTTCTGGGAGCGCGAGCAAGACATTCACTGGAACGAATGTCTTGCTCGCCACAGCATTCCCCTAGCTATAGTCTTATCAGCTTGGAGAGGCAGGCTGTCAGAAATACATGATTCATTTAACAACTACTCTCAAACAGTTTGTGCTGTCCATCCCTCGTTGTCACTTCCAAGCTTCTTGGGAGACTTGGATTGCCACATTGATCCCAGAATCACAAAGTTTCTTAGCTTTAGTGGACAGTTCAGAGCGTCCTCAGGGAGTGGTTGCTGTTTCGGATCTTTTAGTGCTTGCAGGAAAGTCTGGGTCTTTTTCCTCGATCAATGAAGTTCGTAGCTCTGATGGTAACAGCAATCGAGCAAAGCTTGTCAGTCAACTTCCCTGCCTCTCTCAAACAATGGCCATTGGGGACTTCTTGAATACTCATGCTTGCCTGGGCGCTTCTAATTATCTGATAGTTGATACGGAAGGAAGGCTCTTGGGTCTTTTAGATTTGAAGCACTTGTTACAAGAAGTTTGGCGTGAGCAAGCCGGAAGATCTTGGCTGAACTCTTGTCCCTGGTCCAATCAAGTTGGGCTAAATCCGCAATCAACTCAATATGTGGCTACTAGTCAACCGCAGGAGAGTCTTGAGTCTTCCAATCGAGAATTAGGACGTACGATTAACCAACCTAGTACAAATCTCTGGCAGGGTAGTGTGACAGCTTTATCCCTAGAAGAAAAACGTCAACAGCTACAAGAAGAGTTGATATTGACCATTGGTCACGACCTCAAGTCGCCTCTTACCTCAATTATTGGTTTGGCTTCACTACTTAAAGAACAAAAAATCGGTGATCTTAACGATAAACAGTTGCACTATAGCCAAACTATTTATCACAGTGGAAAAAAACTAGTTAATTCCCTAGATGATTTTATTGATGTAATCCGTCTTTCCAGTGGGAAACTGCAACTTAAACCAGAAAAAGTATTTATCAAGCCAATTTGCGAGCAAATTTATCGCCAGATTAGTCAAAAACTCACAACTATTGCGGCTTTGAAGCAGCAAGATGAGTTGAGCTTTCCCGAGTTACAGATAGATATTGCTCCTGGCATTGAACAAGCAGTTGTTGATCCTGTTTACCTTGATCGCATATTGTCTCGTCCCCTTGAAATTTGTTTACAACTAACATCTCCTCAAGAATTATTAGGAATAAGCATTGAATACTGGTCACATTGGCTAGCAATTACCGTCTGGAATGAAGGGGGCGGTCTCAGCCAAATCCAACAAGAATTTATCGCTCAACGACTAATTTCGGAAAATAACCTTCTCGAACTTAAAGCCAAAAACCAAACAATTGGCCTGATCTTGGCGCAGCAGCTTGCACAAATTCATGGTGGAGATATTTCCTTTATTTCCCAAAATAACTATGGCAGTGAATTTACTTTACTTTTGCCTAGAGAACCTTTTATATCGTTGGAAGATTCTTTGGCAAATACGTTACCTGATACTTCATTAACGACAAATGCTAATACTTTAGTTGTGATTGGAGAGAATAATACAAAGAGAATTATCGACCTCAGCGAAAAGCTGAGGAGCTTGGGCTACCAAACTGTGATCGCGAGAAACAGCACTGAGGTTTTGTATAAAGCAAAATGTTTACAGCCGAAAAAGATCGTTCTTAGTTTAGCTTTAACCCAGTCTGATTCGGCAAAGCTGCTAGAGCAACTTAAGCAAGATCCCAAGACCCAAACAATCCCCATTGTACTAACTACAGATAGTAAATCCCAAGGTCAGATGGTGGTAGATGGTAATCAAGGGAAAATCCCGACTTTATTGCATCCCATTAATCGTGCTGCATTGGCGCAGTCATTCCCCCTAGTCGCGCCTCACAAATCCTATCTCTCTCCTAGTCTCACTGTGCTACGTCTGTCTTTAGGAGGAATCAGTAATAGCCGAGATCGCCATCTAGCATTCGATTTCGTGTTTGCTAATCTGTCTTCTAGTATGTCTCACCATATTATTCAGGCAGATAGCCTTGAACAAGCTGAGTTATTGGCGCGGATTTGGAACATCGATGTCGCGATTTGGGATGGTGCTACTTTAGTAGATCCCACACCTTATCTCAGATCTCTATCTAAGCTGAGTACAGTTGCCAGGATTCCCTTGATTACTCTTGATCAAAAAACTACTGCGATCGCTAATAAAGTAGCCAAGCTAACGGTTTTTCCCTGCCTACTGCCAGCCAATGAAAGAAGTATCGAGAAATTGACTCAAGTGATTCAAATTGCTGCGGGATTTGGTTAGTTGACTGGGTGATTTTGTGACTGGGTAATAAGGTGGGATACTTAATCGGTTATTGACTGGTAAGTTATTTACTGGATAAGATTTTCGTCATTTTGAAATTCAAAAGTATACCTGAACCTATAAATTCTATTCTTGGAAATACTTGTAGAAAATGCAGAATGCACCTGTCAGTATTGATTAGAGATAAGTTTATCTGATAGATGAGGAATTCTGTATACGCAAAAAGGTATTTAAATAAGCCAATAACTAATAACAAGCTTAATTCTGAAAAGTACCAACTCAATATCAAGCAAATGAAACAAGTTCTACTCGGAAAATCAGCAACACAGCTAACCCAATGGATTCAAGAGCAAGGCCAACCAGCCTATCGAGGTAAGCAGTTGTATCAATGGCTTTATCAGAAAGGGGCTAGATCCTTAGAAGACATTACTGTGTTTCCCAAACAGTTTCGTGCTGAACTAGCAGACTATCCTGTAGGGCGATCGCAAATTCATTTTAAGAGTGTTGCTCCAGATCGGACACGTAAATATCTGTTGCGTCTTGCTGATGACTATATTATTGAAGCTGTTGGTATTCCAACCGCCAAAAGACTAACTGTTTGTGTATCTTCTCAGGTTGGTTGTGCTATGGCTTGTGATTTTTGTGCAACTGGTAAAGGGGGATTTTCTCGTAATCTTAAAGCTCATGAAATAGTAGACCAAGTCTTGACTGTGCAAGAAGACTTTGGCGAACGGGTTAGTAATGTTGTCTTTATGGGTATGGGTGAGCCTCTAGCTAATCTTGATTCTGTAGTGAAGTCGCTCCAGATTCTCAATCAGGATGTAGGCATTGGTCAACGCTCGCTTACTGTTTCCACTGTTGGGATTCCCAAACGCATTCGAGAACTAGCTCAGCACAAGCTACAAATTACCTTTGCTGTTAGTTTACATGGTTCTAATCAATTATTAAGAGAACAACTAATTCCCAGTGCGGGAAATTACCCTTTATCAGCACTTTTGGCTGAATGCCGTGAATATGTGGAGATTACTGGGAGAAGAGTTACATTCGAATATATTTTACTGGCTGGAGTTAATGATGCGCCTCAACAAGCAAGAGAACTAGCCAAGCATCTTAAAGGTTTTCAAACTCATGTTAATTTGATTCCTTATAATCCAATTTCTGAGGCAGACTATCAACGTCCTAGTAAGCAGAGAATCGAGCAGTTTACTCAAGTATTAGAAGAGGCAAATATTGCCGTTAGTGTGCGATATTCTCGTGGTTTGGAGGCTAATGCTGCCTGCGGGCAATTAAGGGCATCTCGCACCGCGTCATAAGCGAGTCTACTCCAGGTGCATAGGCTTCAATAACTTTACCTGTTTTGCTGCATTGGACTAGAAGATAATCGCAGTAGTAACAGGACGTCCGTATGATTGCATTTTCTAAAGAATGATGCCTCTCAGCACGATCGCCACAGTTAGGACAATAGATTGTTTGGGAGACTGTTTTAGGATTGGTCATTTTTTATCACCTATTTTTTTTAAAAGAAGCTATCTACCCTCGAACTAAAAAAGACAGGAGCTTCAAGTATATAAAGTTTATTTGAAGTTATCTTTTGGATTTTATATATCTAACAAGCCTCCAGTTTTAACTGTAATTTTCCTGAGACTTAATATTTATCTTAAAGGATATAACTGGCTTCTTCACCATTTTATTATTGATCCCTAGATATATTCGATCAAAATTTATGTTCGCTTAATATTTATCTACATACTTCTTAATAGTAAGATTGCTGATAGAAAACCTCTATTGGTATGGAGATAGATTTGCGATTAATAGCAAAATAATTATCTTGATCTAGTCAGTAAATTCACTGAGATTACTGTTGCTAAAATTTGAGACTTATACAAAAATTCTGTCTTGTATCCCTAAACCTATATTGTTTTGGCGCAATTCAATGTCAACAGATCGTCTTAGCTGTACGATAAATGCTGGTGATTTTTGGAACATATAGTTTATGAACGTGCAGTGGCAGCAAGTAAAAGAATACGAAGACATTGTTTATCAAAAGTGGCAAGGGATTGCCAAGGTAACCATTAATCGCCCCCACAAGCGCAATGCTTTTCGTCCCAAAACTGTTTTTGAAATGTACGATGCCTTTTGTGATGCTAGAGAAGACAGTAAGATTGGCGTTATTTTACTAACTGGTGCTGGACCTCATACTGATGGTAAATATGCTTTTTGTTCCGGTGGAGATCAAAGTATTCGTGGTAAGGCTGGTTATATAGATGATGGCGGAGTTCCTAGACTCAATGTTTTAGACTTGCAGCGTTTGATTCGTTCTATTCCTAAAGTCACAATTGCTTTAGTTGCAGGTTATGCGATCGGTGGCGGCCATGTGTTGCACTTACTTTGTGATCTTTCTTTGGCCGCGGATAACGCTATTTTCGGACAGACAGGCCCGAAAGTTGGTAGTTTTGATGGTGGTTTTGGAGCTAGCTATCTCGCTCGCGTAGTAGGGCAGAAAAAAGCCCGTGAAATTTGGTTTCTCTGTCGCCAGTACAATGCTCAAGAGGCTCTAGATATGGGCTTAGTCAACTGTGTGGTTCCTGTTGAACAACTTGAAGCAGAAGGTATCAAGTGGGCGCAAGAAGTCTTGCAAAAAAGTCCGATCGCAATTCGCTGTCTCAAATCTGCGTTTAACGCTGACTGTGATGGACAGGCTGGTTTACAAGAACTAGCTGGTAATGCGACTTTGCTTTATTACATGACTGAAGAAGGTTCTGAGGGTAAACAAGCATTCTTGGATAAACGACAACCAGACTTTACCCAATATCCTTGGCTACCTTAGTTTGGGCACAGAGTTAGTAAGATATTATGCTCAAAAATCATGGCTTGAAACCTCTAGTGCCTGGTTAATTATCGATGGAAGATCAGTAATCAATCAGAGCCAGGACTTGGAATCTCTAAACCCTTAGAGTAGTGGTTTGCTTAAAATCTCTTAATAGATTGTGAGCAAACGTTTCATGATAGAATTGCGACTATCTTTGATAAAAATATTAGAAAGGTAGATTGATACATG
>CAZSEZ010000006.1:0-38475 GCA_964606015.1 uncultured bacterium | reverse complement strand
TTTGATTTTTGGTAATTATTCTTATACTTCTGCAACGACCACGATAGAATTAATAACCTGAATCCATATTTCTGCAAATTTTCTATGTCCCAGATCGAAGTTAGCTTACCCGAACATTCTTACCAGATTGCAATTGCTGCTGGTTCTTTAGGCTCGATTGGCGAAAACATGCAGCAGCTTAAGTTGGGGAACAAGGTTTTAGTTATTTCTAATCCAGAAATATTTGAGCACTACGGGAACCTCTGCGTTAGCTCTTTGGAAGAGGCTGGCTTTGAAGTTTTTACTCATTTGATCCCCGCAGGAGAAGTCAACAAAAATCTGGACTCAATTCAGCAGGTATATGATGTAGCCCTAAAACATCAGTTAGAGCGTTCTTCTACGATGGTGGCTTTGGGCGGAGGAGTCATTGGAGATATGACTGGTTTTTCTGCTGCTACTTGGCTTAGAGGAATTAACTTTGTGCAGATTCCCACTTCTTTGCTAGCGATGGTGGATGCTTCTGTTGGCGGTAAAACAGGGGTAAATCATCCTCAAGGCAAAAACCTGATTGGGGCTTTTTATCAGCCCAAACTAGTATTAATCGATCCTGATGTTTTACAAACACTGCCACTTCGGGAGTTTCGTGCGGGTATGGCTGAAGTGATCAAATATGGTGTGATTTGGGACCAAGAATTATTCAGTCTATTGGAGCAGGCGCCTCATATCGATAGTTATGAGACTATTGATCGTACTTTTCTCGAAACTATCTTAGAGCGTTCCTGCCAGGCTAAAGCAGAGGTGGTTAGCCAAGATGAAAAAGAAACAGGTATTCGTGCCATCTTGAATTATGGTCATACTATCGGCCACGCGATCGAAAGCCTAACCAATTACGAGCAATATGTTCATGGTGAAGCTGTGGCATTAGGGATGGTGGCAGCAGGGGAAATTGCAATTCAAATGGGGCTTTGGAAAGAAGCAGCAGGAAACCGTCAGCAAAAGTTAATTACCAAAGTTGGATTACCTACCAGAGTCGTCTCGAAAACGGTCAAGGTTAAAGGGGTTCTCGAAGTGATTAAAAATGATAAGAAGGTCAAAGCTGGAAAAGTTCGTTTTGTCCTACCCACCAAAATTGGAAAAGTCAAAATTACCGATAAAATTGCTTCTGATGTAGTGAAAGAAGCAGTACTTCATCTACTGAATAATGATGGTTAGAAGATTATCTTTTCGCTCAGTCAAAAGGTGGTACTTAACTCAACTGCTATTAGTCTGTAATTATCCGCTTCAAGAACGGGAAACTAGGAGCCAAGTTTAGTGTTATCCCTAGTTTCCGAATTTTCGAGTTTTACAAGCTGAGCTATTTAGACTAGCTCTCTGACTATTCCCACTCAATGGTTCCAGGGGGCTTGGAGGTGATGTCGTACACTACGCGATTAACACCTTTAACCTCATTAACAATGCGGTTGGAAATAATCTCTAGTAGCTCATAAGGTACTTTTGCCCAGTCAGCTGTCATGCCATCTTCACTAGTAATGAAGCGCAGGACAATTGGGTGTGCATAGGTGCGTTTGTCACCCATAACCCCAACAGAACGAATTGGTAACAAAACAGCAAAAGCCTGCCAGTAGTCGTGATAGACTCCTTGCTTACTAATCTCATCACGAACGATAAAATCAGCATCTCGTAAGATATTGAGTCTCTCTGGTGTAACTTCTCCGATGATGCGAATTGCTAGACCAGGCCCAGGAAAAGGATGACGGCGGACGATTTCTTCGGGTAACCCAATTGAACGAGCTACGTTCCGGACTTCGTCTTTGAATAGTTTGCGTAGAGGCTCTACTAGCTTAAAGCGGAGATTTTCTGGGAGCCCACCGACATTGTGATGGCTCTTGATTTTGACGGCTACTCTTTCTCCTGTTTTGGGGTCGACATTAGTATCTGCCGACTCGATGACATCGGGATACAGTGTACCTTGCGCTAGGTAGTCAAAAGGTCCTAACTTATCTGACTCGGTTTCAAAAACATTGATAAACTCGTGCCCAATACGCTTACGCTTAATTTCAGGGTCGGTGACTCCTGCAACTTGTGCTAAAAAGCGTTCTCTGGCGTTGACGTACTCTACAGGAATATTAAATTTGCGATCAAAAATTTCCATTAATCGCTCTGGTTCACCTTTACGCATGAAACCTTGATCGATAAACATACAGGTGAGCTTATCGCCGATCGCCCTATGGAGTAAAAATGCCAAAGTAGAAGAATCTACTCCACCAGAAAGTGCAAGTAAGACTTTTTTGTCCCCGACTTTAGCTTTAATTTCTCTGATGGATTCTTCAACGAACGCTTCTGTTGTCCAGGTTGGTTCACATTCGCAGATGTGATAAACAAAGTTGCGAATCAGAGCTAAACCACATTCGGAATGAACTACTTCTGGGTGAAACTGTACACCAAATAACTTTTGTTGTGAGTTGGCGATCGCAGCACAAGCAGTATTATTTGTATGGGCTAATACCTGAAATCCTGAAGGTAAATTAGTGCAAGAATCACCATGACTCATCCACATTGTCGAACCGTCTTCAACATTGGTTAATAGATCTGTGGGGTCATCAATTTGTAGAGCTGCCTTGCCATATTCTGCTCTAGTTGCTCGTTCGACATTACCACCAAGTTGTTTGACCATGAGTTGCATGCCATAGCAAACACCCAAAATAGGAATCCCAAGTTCCCAAATTTTTGGGTCACATTTAGGTGCGTACTCATCATAAACAGAACTAGGGCCACCAGATAAAATAATTCCTTTGGGGTCTAGTTGGCGCAGCTGTTCCGCTGTCGTCCTGTAAGAAATAACCTCGGAATAGACTTCCGTTTCTCTAATTCGACGGGCAATCAGTTCGGAATATTGAGAGCCAAAGTCTATGATCGCAATGGTTTGGCGGTTAAAACCGGTTACCGCAGTTTGGCTGTGGGAATTTTGAGTAGCTTCCGCAGCCGATTCTGTTTGGATAGTCACTATATTATTTAGAAGATAATTGTGTGAGTGGACGAGTAAAAAATAGTTACAATGCTGGGGCTGTAAGCGTATAACTGATTTTTTTGGGTTACAATGCCTACGGTGGTTTCTTACTTCCTTTTCGCCTGCCCCAAATATTCAAATTATGGTAGCACAGTTTTGCATTTCTCAGAATGATAGTAGATGGCTATTTAGTTAGTCTGGAGAATATTTGTTTGCCAAGGTTACTTTGGACGATGATTTGGCGCTGTCTGTCGAAGAGAATCGAACCCACTAAGAGCGAACGATCTGCGTGTTTGGCAATGTAAGCTTGAGAGCGTCGATCTATGGTTTCTGCAATCGCTGAATAGATAAGTTGTACCCAATTACTTTGTTGCTGACGATCCCATTTTTTTAATAATTCCAATGCTGATTCTGTAGTTGGGCTAACTACTATTTGTGAGATTTGTTCTGTTGTTAATCCTTGCAGCGCAGCAAAGGAAGACAATATCTCTAACCTGCCATCTGCTAAATGATGGTGAGTGTGCCAAATGCCTCCCGCAATTTTGATCAGTTTACCGTGATAGCCAAGCAGCAAAATAGACTTCACCTGATGAGTCGCAGCAGTTACCAACATAGAACCCACCCAGTTAGCTGTTTTCACTATTTTTTGGGGATCTATTCCCCACTGAGTCGCCAGATCTAACCCATTTTCGCCGATACAAAATACCAGAGTATCTGACTGCTGCGCCTTGATAATCAATTCTTGTTGATAAGCTTCTAGCTGACTGGGCGCAGTTAGCGGTTGCACCACTCCTGTAGTTCCCAGAAGAGATAGACCCTCGACTATACCGAATGCAGCATTAGAAGTCTTGGTTGCGAGCTTGCGCCCCTCGGGCAGAATAATAGTTACAGTTATTTTTTCTCGATCTTGGAGTAAAGGTTCTAAGTTGTGGCGTATGAGTTGCTGGGCATAACTGTAGATTGCTGAGCTTTCTTGATTATTAGTTTGATTGGTTGTTTGTTTCCCGATTCCCTCCCCTCCTTTAATTTCTAACTCTGCGCGATCGCTATTATTCCCTCGTTCTACCAATGCCCAAATGGGAGTATTGCGTGTAATGTCCAGATGTTCTCCAGGATCACTACGAGTAATTGCTAATGCCGATTGGGCTGAAAGTTTGGCTACTTGTTCAATCGGAATTTTGACCCTACGAGCTGGTTTGATCAGATCTAATTCGATTTCTTGGGGGGATGAGTCTGTTTGCAGATGATGTAATGCTGCGATCGCAGAAGCACAAGCAAAGACTGGTAAGGTGTAGCCCATAGGCAGTAAATCAACGGTAAGGGACGAATGTTAGTAATGCTCTCCTCTGAGGCGAGAGTCTGATCAATTTTGATGATCTAAGACAGTAGATAGATTTTGCGTTATTCCCTATCTAGTTTCTTGCGGGTGCGAAGCGAGATCCTTAGAAGATAAGGCAGAACTTAGTTAGACATGATCCGAAGATTTGGGATTTGTTAGGGAAGGCTACTAAGCAAAAAAATGTCTCCAGAATCGGGCTGCTCTAAGAGAGAATCAGGGAGATTTGCCAAAAGGAGAACCAGAAATTTATCTTTATTAATCCTGGCTCACAACATAACATTTGAACATCAAGAAATTCATTTGGCTAGTTCTGGTTAATCAAAAAATATTTGCTATAGAATTAGAATCGCAAAATCAGCTTTTTTTTGAGATTTGGCTCGATAAAGCATTGCAAAACTTGCTTTTTCATAACCTTAGTTAATGAAGCTTAAAAAAAGTACGCCCACCATTCTTGTTGTAGATGACACCCCTAGTAATCTTCAGGTGTTATTTGCTTATTTGGAAGATGCCGGGTTTAAAGTTTTACTGGCACAAAATGGGAATAGAGCTTTAAAGATCATTGAAGCTTGGCTTCCAGACCTGATTTTGCTAGATATTTTGATGCCAGAGATTAATGGTTTCGAGCTTTGTCGTTATCTCAAAAAACAAGCCGTAACTAAAGATATTCCGATTATTTTTTTGACCGCGCTCTCAGAAACCAATAGTAAAATTCAGGGTTTCGCCGTTGGCGGGGTAGACTACATTACTAAACCGATTGAGCAGCAAGAAGTTGTCGCTAGAATCAATACGCATGTGGCGCTCAAAACTGCTAACCAAAACCTTGCCCAACGCAATCAAGAGCTAGAGACCGAAATTCAGCAACGTCAGAGAGTCGAACAAAAACTAAATCAAGCCTTTATCGCTGAGTCATCGATTCAACGCATTACTACCAGAGTTCGCGATAGCCTAGACGAAAAACAAGTTCTCCAAACTGTAGCTAAAGAGCTAGTAACTAGTCTAAATCTCAAAGATTGTCAGATCGAATTTTATGATCCAGATCGTTCGGTATTACCTCCAGAAGAAAGTGAAGCCAGTATTATCTTTACTCCGGAGGGAGCTATCTTAGCTTCTGCTAGGGGCATCATTAAACAAGTTGCTGACTACTCCCAAATATATCTCCAATTAGTTAAGCTCAATTCTTTGCAGCTAGTCACCAAAGTTCCCAAACCAGAAGTAAGCTCATGCAATATCGCTTTAGATCCCTATATTAGGCAAGGGAGTTCTACATATAACTGTCTGATCTGCCCTATTTTTGACTACCAGGAACCGATAAATATCATGGGTAATCTCTGGTTACTGCACTCCCCAGAAAAGATTTTTAGTCAGCAGGAAGTCCGTTTGGTGGAACAAATTGCTATTCAGTGTGCGATCGCAATCCGCCAAGCTAGGTTGTATCATACTTCTCAGGTGCAAATTGCTGAGCTTGCCAAGCTCAATCGTCTTAAAGATGACTTTTTGAAAACTATTTCTCACGAACTGCGTGCCCCTATGAGTAGTATTCAGCTCGCAGTACAAACTTTAGAAAAAATTCTTCTGGCAGAGTCAGCAAATTCTCACTCAACAACTTTTCAAAGAGTGCTGCAGATTTTTCGCCAAGCTAGCGAACGGCAAAATCAACTCATCGATGATTTGCTAACACTTTGTTATTTAGATGCTCAGTCGGAAACTATTTTCGCAGATTGGATCGATCTCCAAACTTGGCTTCCTGAAATTATTCAAACATTTCAAAATCAAATTAAAAACCAGCAACAAACTTTAGTTTTAGAAATTAACTCCGATGTAACCCCGATCAAAACCGATCCTTTTATTTTGGAGCGTATTTGCAGAGAGTTGCTTAATAATGCTTGTAAATATACTCCTGCTGGTGAAGAGATTAAAGTCCAGCTGTGGCATCAGGCAAAGAATGTTATTTTTGCCGTGGCAAATACTGGTATTGAAATCGATGAAGTTGAACAAAAACGGATCTTTGATCGTTTTTATCGGATTCCTAGTAATGATCCTTGGCAATATGGTGGTACGGGTTTGGGTTTGTACCTTGTGAAAAGATTATTGAAACTACTGCATGGGGCTATTTCTGTAACCTCAAAGGAAAATATAACCCAGTTTTCGATTGAGTTACCATCCCAGTTTGATTGAATATTTAGCACTCAGCATATATCGAATATCCATGATTTTTCTCGGTTACGCTCTTTGAATGATGACTGAGCTAAATTGTACGAAAAGATGAACCAGTACCTCTTATTTTTTTAGGATATGAGGTGATGCATTGGAAATAAAATCACTTGAGTCTTTTCCCTTGATTAATAGTGCTTCGATTAGCCTTCTTTCTTGTCTGGCTCAAAGTGACAATCCATAGCGTTAAGAAGCATCGTTTTTGGTTATAAGCTAATGCTCGAATAATCAGCGATCGCTCTAGTCCCAAACATCATCACTGAAGTCTTTAGCACCTTCGCCTACTTCTTCTCCTATTTCCTGGGCATCACGTCCCACATCCCGACCAAAATCACCAGCTCCTTCTCCTACGTCTTTGCCAACATCCCTAGCATCTTCTCCTGCTTCCTGGGAATCTTCCCATACTTCCTCACCAAATTCTTTGCTATCTTCTCCAACCTCTTCGCCAATATCCCTCGCATCTTCGCCGATATCTCTTGCACCTTTTTTGATCCTATCGAACAAGCCTTTATTTCCAGTAACATAACCATTTTCTGATCTGGTTTCTACTGCAATTACTTTATTTCCAGAAATGGGACTGTTTAAAAAGATAGTTCCAGCTATGAAGGCAAAAATGATTGAAAGTACGGATTTTAGCTGATTATTCATGAGATCACACTCAATATTCTAGAATTAATGCTGAATTTTTCTTAAAAACTATGCTGGCAAGACAAAATAACTTTCACTATCTAAATTCTAATATTTTGGTGAAATTCCGAGCAGCTTGAATAAAGTTAAATCAAGACCAGCGATCGCTATGTTACTTAACCAAACAATTAGGAAATTGCTTAATCAAAGCAGGTAATACAGGACAGGGTTTTTTCTTTTGCATCTTGCTTGGTTTATCCGCTCGAAATATACTCCAACGAAAAGGCCCTAGATCCGCAGCAGCGATCCAGAGGAGACGCTTGGCTCTGGTCATGGCTACATAGAGGAGGCGAAATTCTTCCGCTTGTTTGAGTTTTTCGGCTTCTGTCCAGGCGGTCATCGAGTCGGGGATATTCTTAATTGCTGATTTTCGTTGGTGTTCTTGTAGTAGTTTACGGTGCATGATGGTGCGGATTTGGGCGCGGACTACTTCTGAAAGGGTAAAGCTACCCATAAACCTAGCGGCAACAGGTATCCAGAGTTCTCCTGGTAAGACATCTTCATGAAGAAATGGCAGAAAGACATAGTCCCAGTCCAAACCTTTGGCTTTGTGCATGGTGATGATAGTGATTTGGTTGGGTTTGGTATAGCGATCGCCTGTTTCTTCTTCCACCCCTGTAAATTTTTCGGAGACAACAATTTCTTCGAGGGTATTAATGGTGGATTTGAGGGAACTGTTATGGGTGGTTTGGAGGTCAATTTTATCTGCTAGTTTTTGTACCGTGGCTAGTTCTCCTCCTGTATATTTGAGGGTCATGCCTAAAAATGGAATTAACTGATAGTGGGGTAATTCTAGACGAGCGCGTAATAAGTTACAGCAGTAACGACGGGCTTGGAGAACTGGTTCGGTTTGTTTGTCTTGAAGAGGGCTGGGATAGAGAAACTGTTCGGGATAGGTGGCTAAGGCGTTGAGGTCTTGAGCGGGAATCAAACCCCTTTGGGTCAAGACTTCGAGGGCAGATTTGAGGTTATCAGGAGAATGGGGACGGTCTAAAAATTGGAGTAAAGTGAGGATTTCTTGAGGAATTACCGAATAGCGATCGCTTTCTCCTACTTCATAGATTTTGATGTTTTGCTCTTTGGGGAGATGAGCTAATTTCTCTGCGACAAAGCGTCCTTGACGATTTTCCCTAACTAGGATTGCTAGACTGCGTTCGGGGTTAGCTTGGAGTAAACTAACGGCTTTGTGTTCGATCAGTTCTACGGTGTGATAGATATCATCGGGGATTTGGATTTCTAAACCTCTACCCTTTGCTGGCGGGTTGGCATCGGGTTGGGGGTCGTCGGGATTGACCAGATTGATATCTTGGGCACGGAAAGGTAAGGCAATATTTGCGGGATCTTCTGTCTTACTTTTAGTTAGGGTTTGTTGGTTAACCCAGTGCAAAACAAAATTAGCTGCATCGATAATAATTTTGTTGCTGCGTCCTGCTTGATTCATCGTTGCCAAGCGATCCAGGTTTTGGCATTGGTTACAAAACCAGTTGAAATAGATCGGGTTAGCAGGGGTAAAAGTAGAGTTGATAGCTTGGTTGGGGTCGCCGACGCGGATTAGGTTGGGCTGATTGGTATTGTTGCCAGCCAAAATCGAAATTAGCTTTTCTTGCAAGGGGCTAGAATCTTGGGCTTCGTCTTCAAACACCGCAAAGACTTGGTTTTGCCACAACACTCGCATAGGTGCATAATCTAAAACTTTCAGGGCAGCCAGGATCATGTCGTCGTAATCGACAAAATCACGCGATCGCATTAACTCTTGATACTGTTCGTAGAGTCCTGCTGCAATGGCTAAAACTTGATATCGGTCTTGAGCTTCTTTGCTATATTCCCAGAGATCTTCGGGTAACAAGCCAGAGCTTTTGGCTTCTCTGACAGCGATATTAGTCAAGCTGGGTAGGATTTCTGTTCTTAGGACAGATTGTCGGCGTAATTTCTCGGTTTCTTCGCCATCAAAAGCTACGCCTTCAAGCAAGCTCTTGTAGTGGTCGGGATTTTTGAGAATCCACTTATCCACTGCCGAACGAATTATCCGATGTCCGATTCCAGGGACTGCAATAGTGGCATTTTCTAGATTTAGCCCCGATAGTTCTTTTTGCGAATTGGCTATCTGTAATGCCAAACCATGCAAAGTATGCACCACAAAACCGCCAGGAGGTAGCTTTAACTCCTTGAGGCGATCGCGTATCTTACTTTTGATATTAGCTGCTGCGGAACGAGTATAAGTAACGATTACTAGCTGTTTGCGACTATGAAGCTGGTGTTTGGCGATCGCTAAGGTTGCGGCTACTGCCAGAGAATGAGACTTACCTGCACCTGGTACAGCCGAAACAGCCATTACTCCTCGATCCCATTCTGCAAGCTGTTGCTGTCCTGCCCTTAAACTTTGGCGTAGTAGTTGCAATTGGGACTCTAACCATTGTTGCTGAGAGCTAGCTGCTTCAACCATCGCTAATTAGTATCTATTTATTAGTGCCTTCTCATTATGACGGATTTAATCGGAGATCAATCAAGCACAACAAATTACGTTATCTATCCACTAAAACAGAAACTATACTAGGCAAACTGAGTTGTGCGATCGCCAATGAACAAACAACCATTAGCTATTAACTGCTAACTATTCGCGTTGGGTCAAAATCTCCACCCCATCTTTTGTAACTGCTACTGTATGTTCAAACTGGGCAGAAAGCAGACCATCAGCGGTGATTGCTGTCCAACCATCTTCGAGCATGATCGCTTTATAAGTACCTTCATTGATCATTGGTTCGATGGTAAAAACCATACCTGGTTTAAAGCGTTTGCCTTTACCGCGAATGCCATAGTGAGGAATCTGGGGTGCTGTGTGGAAAACATGACTCACTCCGTGCCCGACAAAATCCCGTACCACCGAAAAACCTTGTCCTTCAGCATACTCTTGGATCGCTGCCCCAATGTCGCCAACCCTGGCTCCTGGTTTAACTTCGGCAATCCCTCGCATCAAACATTCCTTAGTGACTTCAACTAGTTTTTTTGCTTCTGGGGAAGGTGTCCCGACGAAAAATGTTCTAGAAGTATCACCGTGATAGCCGTCCACAATGGGCGTAACATCTATATTGATAATGTCCCCATCTTGTAAGATTTCTTCTGGGTTGGGAATTCCGTGACAAATTACTTCATTAACACTGGTACAGAGTGAGCGAGGAAAAGGATTATCTTTAGGGCCATAACCTAGAGGTGCGCTGACAGCTCCTCTTTCTTTTGTCCAGGCTTCTGCCGCATCGTTTAGTTCCTGGGTGCTAACTCCTGGTTTTACCATTGGTTCGAGGTAGTCCAACAACTCTGCTGCTAGCGACCCCGCTTTTTTCATTTTGGCAATTTCCCGACTGGATAATAAAGTAACTCTCTCAGTTCCCATAGTGATTTAATCTTTCGTTCCTAGTTTCAGCTAACAAGATATGTCACATTACATCTTAATTAATATTTAAGCCAGATAGTGAGCTAAATGAGAGAACAGGTTTCTACAGTTAAAGATCTTGGCGAACAAGGTTTAATCAAACTAATTACTCCTTATTGCGATCGCAACATTGTTGGTGATGATGGAGCCGTGATAGAGGTTACACCAGGTCATCAGCTAGTGGTTACAACTGATGTTTTGGTTGATGGAGTTCACTTTAGCGATCGCACAACTGATGCTTACTCTGTAGGCTATCGTTCCGCAGCAGCTAATTTATCTGATTTAGCAGCTATGGGGGCAACACCTTTAGGGATTACGGTGGGTTTATCTCTGCCTGGGGATACTGTGGTTAGTTGGGTTGGACAACTCTATCAAGGACTGGCTGGTTGTTTGAGTCAATTTAGCACTTCAATTATTGGTGGAGATATTACGCGATCGCAAGTTGCCACTGTAGCTATTACAGCTTTGGGAGAAGCTAAACCCAAACAAATTATTAGTAGAAGCAGTGCCCAAGTAGGAGATGCCATTTTAATCTCTGGTTATCACGGTTTATCAAGAGCTGGCTTAGAACTCTTACTCAATCCTCCATCTGGCAACAATACTAGTTCGGCAAATAAAGCTCAATTAATCAAGGTTCACCAAAAGCCCCAACCCAGACTGGATGTCATTAAGCTACTTAGGGAAATTGCTCCTGATGCAAGAGTTGCAGGTATGGATAGTAGTGATGGTTTAGGAGATGCGATCGCCCAAATTTGTCGTTGTAGTAACCTGGGTGCAACAATCGATTTTTCGGCTATTCCTATTGCCCCTGCTTTAGCTGAGTTAAAAGATAACTATCCGATTCAGGATTGGATCTTGGATGGTGGGGAAGATTTTGAACTGGTTTTAGCTCTAGAACCCCAATTAGCAAGGGAGTTATTAAATAAGCTCGGTGAAGGTGCAGCAATTATCGGAACGATAACTGAGCATCAGGATTTAGTGATTGACTATAGCAATCACATAGTAACTAGAAAAATCAGCGACCTCAGTGCAAGTTTTCAGCATTTTGGTTGATCGAACAACCGTAAAAATAATCGCTATACAATCTCACCAGTTAGGCTAAAAGCTCGTGCTTCGGTAATTTTGACTTTTACTACCTTGCCTTTAAGTTCGGTAATATCTCCAGGGAAGAAAGTTAACCTATTTCCTCTGGTACGTCCCATTACTTGATTGGGATCTTTCTGGTTAGCAGCTTCTACTAAGACTTCTTCAATTCGTCCCAAATAACGACGAGAACGCTCTTCGGCTTTCTGTCCGACTAGGTGATTTAGTCTTTGTAAGCGATCGCTTTTGACTTCTTCACTCAACTGATTATCCCAAAGGGCAGCAGGTGTTCCAGGACGTGGAGAATAGGCAGCCGTATTGAGCATATCAAAGGCAATATCTTCGGTTAGCTGGAACGTAGCTAAAAATTGTTCTTCAGTTTCTCCAGGAAAGCCCACGATCGCATCAGCACTAATCGCAGCATCAGGCATATACTCGCGAATAGTTTTGATGATCCGACGGTATTTTTCGTGAGTGTAACCCCGTTTCATTGCTTTGAGGACTTCATTATCTCCAGACTGGAAAGGAATATGAAAATGTTCGCAAACTTTGGGGAGTTCCTTGCAGGCTTTGATCAATCTTTCTGTGAAGTAGCGTGGGTGAGAAGTCGCAAAGCGAATTCTTTCGATACCTGGAATATCGTGAACTTGATACAACAAGTCAGTTAGGGTGTGCTTATGCCTACCTTCTGGGGTGCTACCTGGTAAATCGCGACCATAAGCATCAATATTTTGTCCCAAAAGTGTAATTTCTTTATAACCTTGACGGCTCAACTCCTCCATCTCGGCATAAATAGCTTCAGGAGCGCGGGACTGTTCGACTCCACGTACCCCAGGAACCACACAATAGCTGCATCTTTCATTGCAACCATAGATGATATTGACCCAGGCAGTAACACTACTATCACGACGAGGCTTGGTAATATCCTCCATGATGTGGATCGGTTCGGTAGCCACTACCTGATTGCCCGCAAATACCTGTTCTAAAAGGTCATCCAAACGATTTGCATGTTGAGGTCCCATCACCAGATCCAGTTCTGGGACGCGACGTAAAAGTTTTTCCCCTTCTTGCTGAGCTACACAGCCGGCAACGATCAGGGTTAAGTTAGGGTCTTTTTGTTTGCGCTTGGCTTGTCTTCCCAGATATGAATAAACCTTTTGTTCAGCATTGTCACGGATCGTACAGGTATTGTAGAGAACCAAATCCGCATCTTCAGGAAAGTCTGTCCAGGCAAAATCCATTGTTTCGAGGATGCCAGCCATTCGTTCAGAGTCTGCCTTGTTCATCTGGCAGCCAAACGTCACAATGTTATATTTTTTCGAGGATTGATTGCTGGTTGTAACCATAGTTGAAACACTTTACAGATGCGATCGCGTGGAGAATATTAATCCTGTTCTACCAATCGGCAATCATAACACAAAGGGAGTAATTATAACTAGCCCAAACCATGCTGCTTCGAACATCTAGATCATGGCATTGTCTTGAGAAATATCAGCGAATTTTAGCATAGGACAAGGGCTTCGCTTGCTCCGTAAAAACAAGGCTAATTAGGCTTTTTACTGATTCACTATTATAAGAACCCGAGTTCTTCATGAGAATTCGCTTAAATTTTGTGGATTGTACGGATGCTGGCTAGTAACAAGTGAGACTAATGTATACGTAAACGTATATGTTCATGTATAAGTAATCTTCCAGCTTAGGAAGAGATTTTATACATGTATCCAAACCTAAATTTAATCAAGAAGCTATTACATAATTATTTTATTTATTCAGGTATCTACCAATGAGCTAAACACTTTGTCTCCATTTGGATCCTGGTTATTAGATAAAGCAAATTTTGTATGTTTGAGAAGTATCTGTTGATTTGGATTTAACATTTTTCCCACGATCGAAACATGACCAACTGTCCGACTACCAACGCCAGTATCGTTCTTATCGATTCTGGGGTTACTAACTATCAAAATTTAATTAAAGGAATAGTCCCAGATACTGATCTGGCTATTATTCGTTCTGACCGAGATGGCACTCTTCAAATTACTGATGTTCTTAGTCAGAAAAACTATCGCACAGTTCATCTGATTACTCATGGCTCACCTGGCTGTCTGTATCTTGGCAATAGTCAACTTAGCCTCCAAACTTTAGACAGGTATAGCCAAAACCTAGCAAAATGGGCTGGGATTGAAACTCTGCTACTTTATGGTTGTAACGTTGCTGCTGGCGATGCTGGCGAAGAGTTTATCGCCAAACTCCATAAAATAACTGGTATAGAGATTGCTGCTTCTACTACCCTAGTAGGGAACAACGCTAAAGGTGGAAATTGGGATTTAGACTATCAGACCAATATCTTTTGCTTTGGAGAGCAACAAACCTCCTTAGCTTTTACGCCACAACTCCAAGAAAACTATGCTGGAGTTTTTGCTGTTACTACTAGTGGTAATGTTTTTATTGACTACAACAATGATGGTGATCAACAAATTGCTTCTACTAGCTCTGTCATTGCGGAAGAAGCAAATTTTGAAGGAGTTACAGTCACTGCCTTCGATGCTAACGGGAATATTCTTGATAGCGTCGAAACCAATGAGAATGGCAACTATACTCTGTCTACACCTGATAATACCGCCATTAGAGTAGAATTTAGCGATCTTCCAGAGGGCTTTGTCGGTAGTTCCATCGCTGGAGATAATAGTGTACCTGAGGTCTTTTTCCTTGACGATTCCCTTGAGAATACAGATATTACGGCCAACTTTGGAATTCATCGTCCTAGTGAGGTGACTTCTGGAAATTCAGAGGATATCGATCTGATCACCGTTTGCTACGTTGAGGGTATCGGCGGTCCAGGAACCTCAGCAATTGTTATTCACAACTACAACGATTCAGGGGAAGCTCCTTACACACCTCTGGTTAATGTTCAAGAAATTGGTACCGTCAATGGCTTGGCGTATCATCGCGAGAGTAGCACTCTATTTGCGGGTAGTTTTTATAAACGACATTCTGCTCTTCTCGGTACGATTGATCGTATCGTTGATGGTGATGCTAGTGCATCAAGCAATGATGCTAATGGAGTGGCTTATACCAGTGTTATTTATTCGATTGATAATGCTGGGAATGTTGTCGAATTTGCTCGCTTAGATGATGTTGTCGATCCTCGTGGAGAAGTCACTAGCGAAGATATTGTTGGCTATTGGCAACGAGATGCTGGTGCTGATGGAACTACGGCTCAGGCTAATGCAATTTTTGATGCTGTTGGCAAAACTGGCTTGGGAGATGTGGAACTTTCCGAAGATGGTTTGACTCTTTGGGCTGTCAATCTCAACGATAACAATCTCTATCAATTACCAGTAGGCGGTAATAGCGATCCCCTAAATCCCACGCCACCTAGTGCAGGAGAAATTAATAACCACGACATCATCACGCAAATTATCAACAATGGTGATGACTTAGGAGTTAACCCTCAGCAGAATGTCAGACCTTTTGCCCTCTCTACTAGAGATGGTTTAGTCTATATCGGGATGGTCAATACTGCCCAGTTTGATGCTGCGGGAGTCGAAGGCAACCTGACTGCTGACGATCTTCGTGCTTTTGTTTATGCTTTTGACCCGAACAATCCTAGCGCCGCACCAGTTCAAGTTTTAGATATCCCTCTGAATTATGATCGAGATCAAGTAATTAACAACGGCAGTACTTCTGAGTCCGCCAATTGGAATCCTTGGGTTGGTGAATGGCCAGATCCTGATACTTTTTTTGCCGGGGAAGTAGCTTATGCACAGCCTATTCTGAGCGATATCGAATTCGATCCTGATGGCAATATGATCTTGGGATTTCGCGATCGCTGGGGTGATCAGATAGGGAGTGGAGTGCAAGCTCCCGACGGAGATGATAACAATGGAACTCTTTTTTCAGGGGACTCTGGTGGAGATATCCTCCAAGCTATCTTTGATGATACGACAGGGACTTGGACAATTGAAACCCACGTAACAACTGATGGCATCAATGGGAACAATGACCCAGATGGCGAGTTTTTCCGCAACGAATTTTTTGAACAAAATGGAGTCAATGACAGTACCTCAGTTCATGCAGAAACAGCACAGGGGGGATTGGCATTAGTTCCTGGCTTCACTGAAGTTGTCACAACGGCTCTTGATCCGATCGCTGCTTTTTCTGGAGGCTATGAGTGGTTTAATACCGAAGATGGCAGCTTTTCTGGTCATGAGTTTGGCGATTTTAGTGGTTTAGAGATTTTTGATATTGATACTGCTGATGGTTTGGGTAAAGCTAACGGTCTGGGAGATGTCGAGTTTATTGCTGCTCCTGCTACTCTGGAAATCGGCGATCGCATTTGGTTTGATACCAATCAAAATGGGATTCAAGATGTCGGGGAAAATAATGTCCCTAATGGCATAGAGGTCGAGCTTTATCTCAGCGGTGGCACGACTGCGTTGCAAACTACCACTACCACCAGTGGAAGTTACTTCTTTGCAGGTTTAGCCCCACTAACTAACTATGAAGTTCGCCTAGTTGCTAGTGACTTTGTAACTGGGGCAGATTTAGCTGGTTTTCAAGCTACATTACAAAACTCTGGTAGTAATGATGCCCTTGATTCCGATGCAACCAACAGTGTTGGTGTGCCGACTATTTTTCTAACTACTGGTACTTCTGGTACCAACGATCATAGTTATGATATTGGCCTGACCAATACTCCAACTTTTGACTATGGCGATGCTCCTGATACAGGAAACTCTCCTTCTACTGGAGTAGATAACTATCAAACTCTTCAAGCTGATAATGGCGCACGTCATGTTCTTAGTAATGGGTTGACTATTGGTAATGGCGTTACCGCTGACGATGGAACGTTAGAAAATTCGACTGCTACGGCGGATACCGATGATGGTGTTACTTTTAGCGAAACCCTAGAAATTGGTGACAGTAGCTTCTCTGTGAGTGTTGATGTCAATTTACCTAGCGGAATTAGTTCAGCAAATTTAGTAGGCTGGATTGATTTCAACCGTGATGGGGCTTTTACCAGTAGTGAGGCAGTTAGCCAAACAGTGACAACTGATGGGGTAACTAATTTAACTTGGAATGGCATTAATGATACTAACTATCCTGGAATCACTGACGGGAGTACTTTTGCTCGTTTTCGCTTGAGTTCTGACTCTCAGTTAGCATCTTTGGATGATACGGATTCTATTGGTGAATTGAGCGATGGAGAAGTTGAGGACTATCAAATCACTATTGGTCGTGACTATGGTGATGCTCCTGATGTTTCTGTTGGCGAAACAGGCATTAATCCAGGAGAATACAGTACGACTCAGGCTGATGGTGGTCCAAGTCACGGCATTCTCAATGGTTTGAGTATCGGTAGCATTGTTGATATAGATAGCGGTTCCTTGCAAGATGCTAATGCTAGCCAAGACGACACCGATGGTGCTGATGATGAGGATGGAGTAACCTTTAGTACTACTTTGGCTGCTTCTGATACTTCTTATAGCGTTAGTGTCGATGTCACCAATACTACTGGTAGTGATGCTGTACTGACGGGTTGGATTGATTTTGACCAATCCGGGACATTTGATAATGACGAACGCGTAAGTACTATTTTTTCTAGTAGTGGTACACAAAACCTGATTTGGGATTCTCTTCCTGGTTTGGTAGAAGGAACTACTGCTGCTCGTTTTCGCCTCAGCACTGACTTTACTACAACAACTGAAACAGTTGTCACGGGAACCAATACAACGACAATTTACTCAGAAGATTTTGAAGGGATTTCTGCTTGGAGAACTGATGGGGAATTGGGAGTAACGGGAGATACCGCTACTTCAGGTATTTGGGAGATTGGAAGCTCGAATGGTTATAATTCTGGAGGTATTGATCTTCAGCTAGCTGCCAATGGTGGGAGCAATTTGTTGGTTACAGATGGAACATTTAATGGTGGGAATAATAATGTTTCAGGAAATTCTACAGCTGACTTTACTACTGCCCGTTCTGATACTTTCACTCTAGATAGTGGCTCTGGAACTCACAGCATTAACTTTGCTTATTTCCTCTCCTCTCTAAGCTCAAACACTACTGATGATACAAATCCAGATCAATTTACTTTAGATATTGTTAACGATGCTAATACTATCGATCGCGCAAACATTTTCACCGATATAGTAATTTCTGGAACCACTCAAGAAGCTGTTTGGACTGAAATTAATAGAGCAATCAATAGTAGTTTTAATGGTAAAACGGTATATCTTGAATTTACTGCCCAAGATGGTGGTTCTGAAGACATTGTTGAAGCTGGCGTTGACGATATTACTATTACCTATACCGAAGATGTCACAGGTAATGTGGAAGTTCCCGATCCTTTAAACCCAACAGGAGCTTTAGATAACGGGGAAGTTGAAGACTATATAGTTGGTGTTAGCCAGAGAGACTATGGTGATGCCCCTGATACCACTGCTAGCGAAGTAACAGGAGACTATCAAACTACTGCGGACAATAATGGCGCTAGTCACCTGATAGTAAATAATCTAAGAATAGGTAGTCTGATTGATGCTGATGGTGGCACGCTGCAAAATGCTGCTGCTAGTGCGGACAATATCACAGATGATAATGACGAAGATGGGGTTACTTTTGACTCTGATCTGGATGTCAACACTACGAGTTACAGTACCACTGTCACTGTTACCAACGAAACTGGTAACAATGCCACTTTAGTCGGCTGGATTGACTTCGACCAAGATGGGGTTTTTGAGTCAGAAGAGGCTGTTAGAGCGATTATTCCTACTGGAAATATCAACGAGGATATTTCTCTGACTTGGGATAATAACGATGCAAATAATACTTCTACTAATAATCTAAGTGGTAATGGTGATTTGCCAGGTACTGGTGGTTTATCGGGAGTAACTTTAGCTACAGGAACCACCTATGCGCGTTTTCGATTAACTACTGATGACGATCCAGATGGTAGTGATTCTCTATTTGATGGGGATGATGCCCTCGGTGCAGTTGATGATGGTGAGGTTGAAGACTATCAAATCATCGTGAACCTAGACTATGGTGATGCCCGCGATACAGGAATTGGGACTGGAACCAGTAATTTCAATACCACTGCTGAAGATAACGGTGCGAGCCACGTCATAACAAGTAATGCCGCTCAACTAACTATTGGTAATACTGTCGATGCGGATGATGGCACAGCGCAAGATGCAGATGCTCTAGCAGACGATAGCGATAGTCTAATAAATCAACTAAGTTATGAATATTTCGATCTCGCTTTTCAGCCTAATAGCGTTAGTCAAATTCCTTCAAGTAATCCAACTGTAATTGGGACACTAGATCCTGATGCTGACTCTGGAAACTTAGTTCCTCAAGCTGACCAGGGAGATACAGAAGATTTTGGAATTCGCTACAGTGGCTCTATTCTTATTACCACTCCTGGGGAATATACTTTTTATACTTCATCAGATGATGGTTCGACTTTAGCAATTGATGGAACACAGGTTGTTAATAACGATGGAGTTCATCCTGTAGAAACTCAACAAGGTAATTTTACTTTTACTTCTGCTGGTTACTATCCCATCGAAATAGAATTTTTTGAGCGTGGTGGCGGTCAGAGCCTAACCATTGAATATGAATCCTCTGCTGCAGGTGTTGCTCGACAAAATATCCCTGCTTCTGTTTTGTCTACGGGGATAAATGATGAGGATGGGATTAGCTCTTTTGCGATTCTCCAAACTGACGATGGTAGTTACAGCGTTGACGTTGCGGTGACCAATAATACTGGCAATACTGCAACTTTGATTGGTTGGATTGACTTTGACCAATCTGGAACATTTGATCAAAATGAAGCAGTCAGTGCATCTGTCCCTGATGAGACAACCACAGCCGTCCCTGTTAATCTCAACTGGACTAGTCTTCCCGAAGACATCACTGATGGTTTGACTTATGCCCGTTTTCGCTTGAGTACTGATGATGATCTGACGACGAGCTTTGCTACTGGTCAGCTAGATGATGGTGAAGTTGAAGATTACATAATTGATATCGAAGGAGTAGATTATGGTGATGCTCCTGATGCTTCTATTGGAGTAGGTACAGCCAACTATCAAACTACTCAAGCTGATAGTGGTGCAAGTCACATCATAGTTAGTGGCCTGAAGCTAGGGGCGACTGTAGATGCGGAGAACGGGACGTTCCAAAATACAGCTGCTGATGCTGATGATACTAATAATAATAATGATGACGATGATGAGGATGGGGTAACTTTTGGTGCCATCCTTGATAGCTCTGCTTTGCCAACTTCTTATACGGTTGATATTGACTTTACCAATGATACAAGTAGCGATGCTCTGATTACTGGTTGGATCGACTTTGACCAATCTGGTACTTTTGATGCTGATGAAGTTGCCACAAGACTTGTTAGTCCTAGCATTTTTGATGATAGTACTACTTTGAGTTGGGATGCTTTCCCTGGCATCGTTAGTGGCAATACTTATGCTCGTTTCCTATCAGTAATGAATTTACAACCTCTACTACCACAACTACCACTTTTGCTGAAGACTTTGAAGGAACAGTCACTGGTTGGTCAATCGACCCTAACGGTAATGATGGGGCAAATAGTGCTGCTGAAGGTCAATGGGAGTTCGCTACTTTACAAGCTTATGCTAGTGGCAATGGCGTTCAGCTCCAACCAGATAGCTTTGGTAGCGGCACGATTTTGATTACTGAAGACGCTAATACTACCAATGGGGATGTAGATAATGGCTCGACCACTGTGCGATCGCCTAACTTTACTCTAGATAGTAACCCTGGAATATATGACGTATCCTTTGACTACTTTGTTGGGGTAGATGATTTAAATGGTGGCACGACAAACGATAACAGCTTTACTGCTCGCTTAGTCAGGACAGATGGCACGATTATTGAAACTTTTGTTGGGGGTGATATCAATGCTGATACAAATGCTACAGAGATTCAGTTCAGTGAAGCTTTTAATTTCAATGATTTTACAGGGGATACTGTCTATCTAGAGTTTATTGCTGAGGATAGTGCAGCTGGAGATAACGTTGAAGCTGGGGTAGATAATATCGACATAACTTTTACTGAATTTAACCTCTTAAGCCCTACAGGAGCCTTGAATAGTGGGGAAGTAGAAGATTATCAGATTACTGTCGAAGGGGGGAATGATTTTGGTGATGCTGCGGGTACCAACTTTGCTGCTACTACGACAAGTCATGCTCTTGTCAATGGATTGAGCTTGGGCAATGTTGTGGATAATGACCCCTCTCCTGCGGCAAATCCTAATGCTAATGCCGATGACACTACGGGGCAAGATGATGAAGATGGGGTGACTTTTGACTCTGTTTTAACTAACAACAGTAATACCTATAGCGTTACGGTAGACGTTACTAATGACACTGGCAGTGATGCCGAATTAATTGGTTGGATTGATTTTGATCGCGATGGCATTTTCCAAGATGATGAAGCATCTGAAGCTTTAACTATTTCGGCTAGCGGTCAAGTAACCCTGAATTGGTCAGGAATTCTTGATGGCGCTACAGATACTCAAGTTGGAGATACCTATGCTCGTTTTCGACTCAATAACAATTTAACTAACCTTGCTCCAAATACTCCGACTGGATCTTTAGATGGTGGAGAAGTTGAAGACTATCTAATTAGCATCAAAAATGAAGTAACTGGTACAGGTGGTGCTGACACTATTGATACTAGTAATGGAGCAACAGCCAATGATGATTTTATTGTTGGGGGTTCAGGTAGAGACACTTTGAGTGGTGGTGCTGGTGATGACTGCTTTCATTACAACCGTACTAGCGATAGTCTCGATTTGATTCGTGACTTTAACCAAAGTGGCAATGATCGCCTCGACTTCAGCGATTTGTTTGCTTCAGGTGGTGAGCTAGAAGATGCCGTCATTACGACTAATCCTCTGGCTGATGGCTATATCGAAGTTATCGATGTTGGTACTTATACTCTGATCCAGGTTGACTTTGACCCCAGCGATGATGCTATTTTTGACCCCGCAATTCATCCTTTAAACAAGAGTATTGTGCTTTTAGAAAATGTCGACCACGCCACAATCGATGCTGACGATTTTATTTTCTAGCTAGCAATTGACTTAATAATTCTGTTTCTTTATCCCACGAATTTTTGCGCTTTACCAAATACCTATGTTTTCATCTAACTCTTCTAGTTTGTTTCGTAAAACTTTTGCTCGTCAAAATTTTGTTCAAAATACTCTGAGTCATTTAGGACTGCTAATTTTCAGTTATGCGATCGCAAGTAACTCGGCTCATGCTTTTTCGATTACTCTGCAAAATGATACTTTTGACGATCCCAGTACTGGCTTGGGTACATTGGCTGGCTGGACAACTCATGGCGATGTTAGCACTACTGGCAATCTTGGGTATGGTTCGGCTGGAGCAACTATTAATCCACTGAGTGGTACCAATCAGGCGATCATTACAACTGGCCATTTAGATGGCACCTTTAGCGATACTGCTAGAGATGATGATGGTGTCTTTAACTTCAATCAATCTGGTACTAATCCTCTAGATGCAGACACGGAGGTTGATACAGCAGATTTACAATCTAGTTTGGGTTTTGGGGTTAATGCCTTTAGTATTCCTCGGGTTGGGGGAATTGGCTTACCCGATGAGCGAGTTGCCAAAGAAGGTTCGGCGATTACTCAAGAGTTTTCGGTTACTTTGGATGGCACAGAAGACAACTTTCAAGTCAGCTTTAATTGGGCATATGCTACCAACGATGATACAGACCCTTTGTATGGAGAGTCTGATTATGGTTTCTGGAGTTTGGGGAGATTAGATGAGCTTGGGAATTACACGACTGTTTTTGATAATACTGATAGCCCAGATAGTCCTACCAACGAAATTATTGTTTTAGATAGTAGCCGTGGGAGTGCAGTTTCTGCGATCGCTGACAATATTTATGGACAAGGATTTGACTACAATTCAGTTACCTATTCAGTAGATACTTCAGGCTTGACAGCAGGTACATACAATTATCAAATTGGCTTTGGTGTGATCGATGTTGATGGTTTTGAAAATACTTCAGCTTTGCTACTAGATAATATCGAGGTAGTTCCTTTTGAATTTAGTCCTCTTCCTGGAATTGGTCTGATTTTAGGTTTATTCTGGTTCAAAAAAAAGAAATCTATCGCAAAAAATCAGTGAAATTATCTAGTAAAGTTACGAAAAATTGAACCTTAACTTTTGATGTAGTCAAGTAGTATTGTTTGACTACATTTTTTATTATCAAATATAACTGTGATTTGGTTTGTTCATTAATTTTTAATGAATTTGAGTCTTATAGCGTAAAGTACCTCCTGACATTTCAGTAATTTGACCGATGTTAAGCTATTTAGCTTAGTAATTTAAGATCTAGAACCAGGATTATTACATAGGGTTTTGTGGATTCCACCGATGTCACTCAAAGTGATGTCTTGATAAGTTTAAAGAGCCAAAAAATATTAAATAATCTCAAATATCAGTCAGTATCATCAATTTAATCTTGTAATTTGTGGTTTTTAATATCTTGTTGACTATAGATTGCCTTTTTGAGTTACTCATGATTAATTCAAAAAGGCAAACTTTCCCTAAATGATTAACTCTATAGTTAATAATTCAGGTTTTGATATTTATGTTTTTATCTTAAAAGTTTGGCTGATTGTCATTGATTCATTGGATTCTTGAACTCTTTACCAAGTAGCTAGTAAAGAGTTCTTTCTTACAAATACTTTCAAATACCTTATAAATATCCCCGTATTCATATTTATCTCTATCAAAAATGCCTATCCCATCAGTAACTTTATCTAACCCACAAGATCCTTTTATCGGTGATAGTTTTGACCTGACTCTTAGCTTTGATAATACAGGAGATGCAACGGGTTTTGGCCCTTTTGCTGTATTGTTTCTTGATACTACAGGTGCCGACGGTACTGGTGTTGAAATTGATGATGGTTTGACTTTCGCCAATGCCACCTATTTGGGTAATCCGATAACCACGACAACTATTACTCTGGATGGTAGTGATCCTCAAACTATTACAGCGTTTGGTAGTAGTACAACTATCGATGTTCCAGATAATTTTGAAGCGGGAGATACCTTAGTTGTTTTTGAGCTACCTTTTGGTAGTTTTGTCGACACCCAACCTGTAGCTGAGATTGACATTACTCTTGATAGTAGTAATCTAGCTGATCTGGGAACCGACCTCCACATAGAAGCTCAAGGCGGCTTTATTTTTGGTGATACAGAATTAGGTAGTACTCCTCTGATTCAAACCGGGACTAGTGCGACTGCGGTTCAACCTCGGCTCGTAACAATCGAGAAAAATTATTTGGGGCCAGAAGATGAAACCGCTACAGGGCCAAATTTTGTTCAGCAATACGAAATAGTTGTTAATGTTGCTCAAGGACAAACTATTACGGGATTAGACGTTACAGATTATTTTCCCGATACACTTCAGTTTGTCGATGTCGCCTCGATTGAATTTGCCGATAGTGGAGTCGGTGGCGTTAATGAAGGGATAGTCGTTACTTCTGTAGATACTCCAGACGATGGCGGGTTGACATCCATTGGTAGTACTAATATCACGGAGAATGATGTTGGTTCCGATAATATTCCGACCCCAGGTGGGAATATTATCAGACGTTTTGATAGCATTACTGGTACAAGTGGCGATCGCGATATTGTCATTACAGTCGATTTTTTCGTTCCTCGACTAGATGCTAATGGCGATGTCATTATCAATGCGACTACTGGAGATGATATTTTTGACCAAAACCAAGCAGAGCTTGGCGGTCAAGGTGGCACTAACCTTTTCGATCCTAATGATTCGCGAGATAGTGATGTTACGGTTAGTATTGCTCCTACAGTTAATGATGACATCGCAGATCCTGCCGACCCAGATGATGCCAATCCTGGTGTTGAAGGACAAACTGATACTGGCTTAACAGGCTTTGGTAGTGATAGTGATGCTGGCGACGAGTTTAATGACCCAGACCATGTCCTCGAAGAGCAGTCCATTGCAATCCAAAAAGATGTTAGCAATGCCACTTCTGCGGGCGCACCTTTTGCTCCAGGAACAATCCTGGAATACACCTTAGATTTCCAAATCTCTGATTTCTTTGCCTTTGAGGATGTTTTTGTCACCGATACCTTCTCAGATGGACAAAGATTTTATAATCCTGCTGGTTTTGAGCCGACTTTAACCTTTACTGAGCATAATAATCCTGCGATTTCAGGGGCGCAATTCACCACCTCTGCGGTACATACCCCTAGCGTTGGTAGCATCAGTCCTACTGTTATTGATTTTCTGACCATCGATGAAACCGAAATTGATGGTGTTGCTGACGGCAATGGTGATACCACTCTAACTTTCGATCTTTCTGGCTTAATAGCGGCACAAACTGGTCATGATGGGCAGTTAGTCGGTGGTGGTGTTCCCGATGGTGGATTTAGTGGTTCTGGTCTGAGCCTCAATAATAATCCCCCTTTAAATACTACTTTTGGTGGTACGACAGGAACCATTACCTTTTTTACCCAAGTTCTTGAAGAATTCTCTGATGAATTCCCTTCTGGAGATCCCTCTGTTGATTCAGGCGATATTCTGACCAACACAGCAATTATTGACGGTCGAGTTCTCGATGTAGACACTCTCCTGCCTCAAAGTCCCGATCAGCGGGAAGATGACGATACTCAAGCCCAACTATCGATTGGTTCTGGTCAGCTTTTCAAAAGTATCTTTGCAATTAATGGTGTAGTAGACGCTGGTGCAGCTAGTGATACTGATGCTAGCGATGGCGTTGATGGTTTTACTTCGGGAGTTGATGTTTCTCCAGGGGATGAGGTTACTTATCGTTTAACTTTTGATCTTCCTGTTAGTGATGTTGAGAATTTTACTCTTGAAGATTTCTTACCGATTCCGATCTACGATGTCAGCGAGCTTTTAGGTGCAACAGCAGCTAGCCTTAATAGCTCTACTCCAGATAATAGCGTCCCCACAGTAGGTTCGATCGAGTTTGGTTCGCTTCATACTTTCCCTAAGTTAGTGCAAACTACGGAAGACCTGACATCAGAAGTAGATGATGGTTCGACAGATGATGGGATCTACATTGATACTGCTAGTAATAGTTTCTTATTAGACTTTGGGGACTTTGATGAAGTAGATGCAACTCCTTCGGTAGTAGATATTCTTTTTACTGTCACTACGCAGAATGATCCTTTTGTCGATGGGTTGCTCTTTACTAATCAAGTTCAACAAGCACAGCAAAGTACTTTTAACGAACGGATAGAACAAGAAGCAATCATCCAGATTAATCTGCGTGAGCCAGTTCTCGATATTCGTAAAGGGGTTGTGGCCTTTAGTAGCGACAATACTGGATTTACTTTTTCAAGTACAGATATTACTTTTGATGGTGACCCTGATTCCGATCCAGTAATTCCTGAAGCTCCTAGTGAACTGACGATCGCAACTGGACAAACCAATGTATTTTCGGGGACTGTTTCTTCGACTGACATTAATGATGTAATTGTCGATCCTGCTGACCCTGGTGCAGATCCAGCAACTTTAGATACTACTGCAAATCTTCTCAATAGCGATCTCTCTGGTGACTTGGAAGCTGGAGATCTCGTTACTTTTGCGATCGTTGTCGAAAACTCAGGTGGTAGTACCGATGGGGCATTTGATATCGTCATTCAAGATACTCTGCCTACAGGATTTCAAATTCCTGACGGGATGAATCAGCTAGATCAGATGGGCTTGAATCTTCAAGTTACCGACGGAACTGGCACATCGCTGGGTTTCACAGGTCTTGATAGTGACGGCGATGCGACAGATGACATCTTTGGTTCAGGGATCGAGCTAATTGATGGGGTAAGTACTGGTGCTTTGGCGGTTCAGAGCGATACCTCTGGTGAAAATCTTGCCATCATTACTTTTGATCTTGAGGTTACTGATGACGCACCTTTCCTCGGTTTATCGTCTTTGGTTAATACTGCAACGATCAGCAGTTACACAAATGTTGAGGGTGGAACTAATTTCGTCGGTAATGTAGACACTGAAGGTAATAGTGATACTGCATCAGCAGGAGTTGCAAATCCTACAGTTACCAAATCCATCGTTGCTACTTCTGAAGCCCACACTGATGAAGATGATCCTAGAGAGGTAGCAATTGGTGAGATTGTCCGTTATCGCTTAATTGCTAGCCTTCCCGAAGGTGTCAGTACTAATCTGATTCTCCGAGATAACTTACCCGATGGCCTGACCTTCCTTAATGACGGTACGGCAAGAGTTGGTTTTGTTTCTGATAGCTCTGGGATCTCTTCTGATTCTGGTTCGGTTACTGGAAACGATATTGTTGGGGATGAAACCGACCTAAGTACGATTGCTTCAGCTGCGATTACTGGAACTCTAGGCGATGCCAGCATATCTGATAATGACACCACAAATTCAGATACTTATGTGTCTGGAGGTGATGTTTACTTTAAGCTAGGCAACGTTACCAATTCCGAAAGAGATACTAACGATGAGTTCGTCATTGTTGAATTTAACGCTTTAGTTGATAACGACACTATAGACGAAAACGATGATGGAGATACTCGCGGCAACACAGCTACTTTCCTTGCTGAAAATACTAGCGGTACTCTAATTGAACTCGCTACTTCTACCGCTGCGACTCTAGAGATCGTCGAACCTGCTATTAGCGATGTTGCCAAAACAGTAAACCGCACTGTTGGTACAGAGGGTAATCCTCTCGATGCTGGAGATACCCTCACCTATACCATTACCTTCTCAAATACTGGTAACGCTGATGCTTTTGAGGTCAATCTTTCTGATACCTTACCTGACGAATTAGACAACCTGAGCAACATCACAACGACGATTTTTGATGATGCTACTCCCACAGCTAATGATGTTACAAGCTCGTTTACTATTACTCCTACTTCCACTAGTTCGACTAATGGTGTTACAGATGATAGCGACGCATCAGCAGCAGATAATTTTGATATTCTGATCGATCAATTACCAGTTGGTTATAGCGTCCAAGTTACTTACACAGCAGATGTTGTAGGCGATATTGCTCCTGATACTGTCTTTGATAACGATGCCACGGTTACCTACACTAGCTTGCCTGGAACTGGAACACCTACAGGAACAGGGGGGAATGATACTGGATCGACTACTCCTGGTGGGACTGGAGCTAGTAACGGCGAACGTGATGGCAGTGGTAATGGCAATGACCCTGTTGGCGTCAATGACTTCTTTGACACCAATGACACTCCCGCAACCGTAACAATCGATAGCGTAGACGCAGTTAAAAGCATTGTTGCAACTTCGGAAACCCATACTATTGAAGATGGGGATGGTACAACAAACGATAATGACTCTATGACGGGACGTCGCAGAGTAACTATCGGGGAAATTGTCCGTTATCGTCTAGCAATCGAAGTCCCAGAGGGTGAAATAACCGACCTGATTATTCAAGAGAACCTTCCAGATGGTCATACGTTCTTGAATGACGGTACTGCCCAAGTAGCTTTTGTTTCTTCCACGGGTGATGGCACTGATGCGACAGGACTCAGTTCTTCCCTTGGAAGTGTGGGGACTACTCCAGGTACGGGGAATTTTGGTACTACAGCTAGTGATGCCGATACTTTTGTTGCTTTGGGTGATACCGAAGTCAGTGCCAGCAGTACTATCGACGATGATACCTTCGGTACAGGAACCGATGTCTTCTTTAAGCTAGGGGATGTCACAAATAGCGACAATGATAGCGATACTGAATTTGTAGTTATCGAATTTAATGCTCTAATTGATAACAATAATGACAGTAGTAACAGTCGTAATAATCGTGGAAATAATATAACCAATAACTTTGAGGTTCTCAGTGGTAGTACATCTCTCGCAACCTCCAACGATATTTTCACGAGAATTGTCGAGCCAGTAATTACGCCAACCAAGAGAGTCGAAGGCGGAGTAACAACGTCGGGAACTCCTTTTGCCGCGGATGATGATGATAGCATCACCTTTAGCGTGGAGTTCTCCAATGGCAGTAACCCTAATCTAGACAGTACTGCATTTGAGGCTGTCTTAATAGATACTTTGCCTGCCGAACTCGATCTAGTTTCTATCGATAGTATTTCCTTTGATGATAATAACGGCAGTACAGGTACCGTAAATGACCCTGGAGCTACTGTCAGTGCTGGGGTTATAACCATAGACAATGTTTCTGATTTGGCTGGGGGCAATCAAGTCCGGCTAAATGTTGATCAAATCCCCTTAGGTGCAACGATAACTGTTACCTACACAGCAAATATCGTAGGAGATATTGCACCAGAAGAGCTAATAGAAAATACTGCCAGCGTCGAATATACAAGCTTACCTGGAGATTTTGGCACGACTTCTAATCCTACTGGTTCTAGTGTTACTGGCGCAGGTGGTTCGGAAACAGGGGAGAGAAATGGTGATGATGGGGAAAACACAAACCCCAATGATTTCTTTGCTACCAGTAGTGGTTTTGTTCAGGTTCCTTCCGTTGACCCTGTTAAGAGTATTGTTGCTACTTCTGAATCTCATACAGGAACGGCAGCGGGTGCATCGGCAACTGATGAAGATGTGGCAATTGGTGAGATTGTTCGCTATCGCTTAGTTACACAAATTCCTGAAAGTACTGGAGATAACTATCAAATAACCGATCTCTTACCTGATGGTTTGTTGTATCTGGCTGGGTCAGCTAATGTAGCTTTTATTTCTACCAATGGTCAAACTGGTGGTCTGACTTCGAGCATCATTACAGATGCTGGTGTTCATAGTATCGATCCGAATTTTACGCCTACTGTTGCAATTACTGCGGTTAATTCTGACAATCCTGGTAACAGTTTCTCTTCTGGTGATAATCCCCGCTTCGATTTAGGGACTCTAACTAACACCGATAATGATTCTGGTGCAGAATTTGTAGTTATCGAATTCAACGCCCTAGTTGAAAATATTGCAGCCAATCAAGACCCAGGAACTCTAGCTAATCAGTTTCAAGTTAGCTTTGATAACGCTGAAGCTACAACGATTACTCAAACATCAGAATCAGTCAGTATTGACATTGTTGAACCTACAATTAGCGACGTTAGTAAGACCGTAAATACTAACACTGCGGATGCTGGTAATACTCTTACCTACACTATTACTTTCTCAAATACGGGTAATGCCGATGCTTTTGATGTCAATCTTGCTGATGTCTTACCCGACGAACTAGACAATCTGGGTAGTATCACCACGACAATTTTCGATGGTGCTATTGGTGCTGACCCCGCACCAAGTGATGTTACTAGCTCGTTTACCATTACTCCTACTTCTGCCAGCTCGACTAACGGCGTTACAGATGATAGCGATGTGCTAGAAGAGGAATTTAATATCCTGATCGATCAATTACCAGTTGGTCATAGCGTCCAAGTTACCTACACGGCAGATGTTGTAGGGGATATCGCCCCTGATACTGTGTTTAACAATGATGCGACAGTTACCTACAGTAGTTTGCCTGAAAACGGCACACCTACGGGAACAGGGGGGAATGATACTGGTTCGACTACTCCTGGTGGTACTGGAGATGCAAATGGAGATCGCAATGGTTCTGGTGGGGTCAACAACTTTTCTGATACCAGTGATGCTGTATCGGTAACGATTGATCCTCTAGATCCTTTTAAACGCATTGTTGCCACTTCTGAAGCTCATACTAGCGATGATGATGTCGCGATCGGGGAGATTGTTCGCTACAGGTTAGAGGTAGCAATCCCTGAAGGGGTAACTGAGAATTTCCAAATTACTGACGCCTTACCTGATGGTTTGCTTTATTTGGAAGGCAGTACAACCAACATTGGCTTTATCAGCAATGGCACAGGAATTAGTTCGAGTAACAGCGCGATTAATAACATTACCGATATTGGCCTTACAGGGGATGCGGTTGTTTCTCCAGACAGCGATGCGGTTTTAATTAGTGGCGCAATTACAAGTGAATTTGGCGGAGATAATACTTTTATTTCTGGTGAGGATATTATCTTTAGCTTAGGTGATATTACAAATGCTGATAGCGATTCTGATGATGAATTTGTTGTAATCGAATTCAACGCTCTAGTTGAAAATATTTCTAGCAACCAAGCTGCGACAGATGTTCTACCCAATCAATTTACAGTTTCAGGGGACAACGTAACTTCTAGAACTTCAACTCCTCCTGTCACTCTCGATATTGTTGAGCCTGATATTAGTTCGGTGACTAAAGAGGCTGATCGGGATAATGCAGATGCAGGAGACACTGTTACCTATACTGTCACTTTCACCAATACTGGTGCAGATGCTTTTGACCTAGAGATTCTGGATACGTTGCCTAGTGGATTAGACAACCTAATTGTTACTTCAGTAGTCATTAATGACAATTCCGATCCTGTAATGAATGTCACTGGCTCTTTTAATGTCAATGACACAAGTACTAACTCAACCAACAATCTCATAGATGATGGTGATGCCACTGATGTAGTAAATATAACGATTGATCGTCTGAATACAGACCATAGTGTCACGATAACTTATACCGCAACAGTAGTCAGTGATGTGACCTTGGGAAGCACAGTCGGCAATACGGTTGATGTTAACTACAGTAGTTTACCTGGAACTGGCACAACCTCCAATGCCACTGGGTCGAATACTCCTGGGACTTCTGGCGCTGCTAATGGCGATCGCAATGGCTCTGGTGGAGTCAACGATCACACAGTTAGTGCTTCTGACTCTGTACTGATCAATAGCTTCAGTATCGGTTCCACGGTATTTGCTGATACGGATAATGATGGTTTCCAAGATGTTGGAGAATCAGGAATTGATGGCGTTACTGTTAGCTTAATTAGTGGTGGCACAGATGGTTTAATCAGTACCCCAGGGGATAACTTTACAGTTGAAACAGTTACCACTGCCAGTGGTGGGAATTATTTCTTTGACGAGCTTCCACCAGGAGAATATCAAGTTATTATCCCTGTTAGTAACTTTGCAGAAGGAACAGGTGCTTTAGCCAGTACTACTGTTTCTTCTTTTGTTACCGATACCAATGACAACGGTGAAGACGGAGATGATAACGGTATTCAGACTTTGGGAGCAACTCAAGTCGAATCACCCATAATTACGCTTTCTGCCGGTGCTGAACCCACTGCTAGTAGTCCAAATCCTGAAGACCAATCTGGCAGTACCCAAGATGATGGCGTGCAAGATGCTAATGGTGATCTGACTGTTGATTTTGGCTTTGTAGCACAAGCCAGCCTCGGTGATACGGTTTTCTTGGATGACAATGGTAATGGAATTCAGGATGGCAGTGAAACAGGAGTCGATGGCATCACAGTTACGTTAGTTAGCGGTGGTGCAGACAACGACATTGACACTACTATGGACAATGTCACCATAGGAACAACAACTACTGCTGGTGGTGGGCTTTACAGCTTTGATGACTTAATACCTGGAGTTGAATACCAAGTCAGCTTTAGCAATCTTCCTTCAAACCATATATTTACAACTCAAGATGCCACAGGTAGCACTGATGCCAATGATTCAGATGTAGATTCTTCTGGAATAGCTCCAACAGTTATTCTGACTCCAGGAGAAAATAACGATACTATCGATGCAGGTATTTTCGAGCTTGCTAGTATTAGCAATCTAGTGTTCTCAGATGACAACGGCAACGGTATTCAAGATGGTGGGGAATTAGGAGTAGATGGCGTAGATGTCATTCTTACAAGTGGTGGTGCTGATGGTGTAATTGGCACAGGTAGTGATGACACTACAACTACGGTGACTACAAGTGGGGGTGGTCTTTACAGCTTTGATAACCTGATACCTGGAGTTGAGTATCAAGTTACCTTTGATGAAACAACCCTTCCCGATGACCATCGATTTACTTATCAAGACATCGGTAGTGATGATGCAGTTGATTCTGATGCTGGCCCCTCGAATGGCGAGACTGGGGTTATTGTTCTAACTTCTGGAGAAGATAATGACTCCATCGATGCAGGGATTACTGAGGTCTTTAGTATAGGTTCGACTGTCTTTGCTGATACGGATAATGATGGTTTCCAAGATACTGGCGGAGCATCTCCAGAGTCAGGAATTGAAGGAGTAACAGTCAACCTTATCGGTGCTGGTGCGGATGGCATCTTTGAAGATGACTTAGGAACTGTAGGGATTGATGAAAGTGCTGACAATGTCAGCTTGACTACAACTACCGATATTGATGGAAATTATTTCTTCACCGATTTAGTTACAGGAGATTATCAAGTTGTCATACCTGTGAGTAACTTTGCCAGTGGAACTGGGGCTTTAGAAGATACGCCTCTTTCCTCTACTACAACTGATACAGCTGATAACGGTGAAGATGGAGATGATAATGGAATTCAAACAGGAGGGATTGGTACTGAGGTAACCTCACCGATTATTAATCTGACATCAGGAAATGAACCTACGACTACTGAAACTGGTCAAGGTGAGGCGCAAGATGATGCGAGTAACTTGCTAGATGGCAATGGTGACCTGACTGTTGACTTTGGTTTTGTCGAACCTGCCAGCCTTGGTAATACGGTTTTCTTCGATAACGATCGCGATGGCATTCAAAGTGGAAGCGAGCTAGGCGTAACAGGTGTCACTGTTAGCCTAGTCAGTGGTGGTGATGATGGCTTGATTAGTACAACTGGTGATAATCCTGCTCCTGTTACTACTACTACTGATGCAAATGGGGAATATAGTTTTACTGGTTTAACCCCAGGTGTTGAGTATCAAGTGACTTTCGACCCTGCGACTATTCCTACTGAAGCGAGTTTTACTACTCAGGATGCTGCAGGTAGCACAGAGGCAAATGATTCTGATGCTGATACTTCTACTGGGACGACTGCTATCGTTACCTTGTCTCCTGGAGAGGAAAATCTCGATATTGATGCAGGGGTTATCAATAACCTGATAGCAGGGACTCCCAACTCAGAGACTTTACCAGGAACAGACGATGACGACCTCATTATTGGGGGTAAGGGAGGAGATACCCTTACTGGTGGTTTAGGCGCAGACTTCTTCTTCTACAACGAAACCAGCGAAAGTCTCGACCTCATAACCGATTTTACGGTGGGAGAAGACAAGCTAGATATTAGTCAGATTTTGATTACAGAGTTCCTCGAATCGACTGGTGCTAGCTACTCAGGCTCTGATCCCATAGCAGACGATCATCTAGTACTCACCGAACTTAACCATCCTAACCTCGGCCAGAGCACTCTAGTTCAAATTGACTTTGATGATGTGGGGCCGCTTCTTCCTAAGAGCTTTGTGATACTTCAAGGAGTTCACAGTGATCTAAATGATCCAGACCTTAGCTTAACTGATTTTATTATTTGAGATTTATCTAGTACTTGAATATTTAGTTGTTTTCAACTACCTGAAGGCAACTGAATATTCAGAATAATCAAGTCAATTTAAACAACCTAGTCCAGTTCGATTCAATATTAGTTATGCCTATTTTTAATTCCAAACCTGTTTCTCTATCTCTGCTTGCAAGCCTAATTGGTGTAAGTACTTTAGCTTTAGTCAATCCAGAAGCCACTCATGCTTTCACAATTGGCCCAGTGGTCAACAGCGATTTTAATGCGTCTACGACGCTAGATGGGACTAATGGTTGGACTGGGCTTGGCTCAGCTGCAATTAGTAACGACCATACAGGAGTTAGCTTTGATAATTCAAACCAGGGGATTGTCACCACTGCTTGTCCTAGTTCTGGTACTTTCTGTGGTAGTCGCGATGATGACCCTGACTCTACTACAGACAATGCTTTTAACTTAGGAGGGCAAGATCAAATTAGTGCCAGCCCAGAGGTAAGTAACAATTTACAAGAGCAGCTAAATCTCTCGGATAATATCCTTTCGATTCCTACTAACTTTGAGGGTTCTCCTTTGTTAGATAGTGAAGGTCAGGTTATCAATAGAGTTCCCAAAGAAGGTTCGGCAATATTCCAAGATATTACAATTACCGATGAGCCAGGTGACAATGGAGATGTCAACACCAGGATTAGTTTTAACTGGGACTTTTTAACTAATGATGGGGCTAGTTCACTACTAGGAGATACTGACTTTGGCTTTTTCTCGATTAGTGATGGAATGGGTTTTGAAGAGCTAATTGTTTTAGAGAGTAGTACAGGGGCCATTCCAGGAGCAGATGGCGATAATTATGGTGCTTCAGTTCCAGTAGGGGGATTGTATACAGATTCTTTCTTTTCACAGGAGTTTGACTTGGCACCTGGAACTTACAGGATTGGTTTTGGGGTAGTAGACATCGAAAATTCGGATCGTAGCTCAGCATTATTATTTGATAACTTGAGCGTTCAAGAAGTTCCGTTCGAGTTTAGCCCGACTACTGGAATTGGTTTGGTTTTGGGTTTTTGGGGGTTGAAGAAAACTCGCGATCGCTTTAAATCCTAACTATTTAAGCTCTAAATCAAAAAGCGATCGCTTTTTATAGATGCGATCGCCTGACATTTAATTGATAGTTAATATCTAGATATACTCGAAACTACTATTTCTTAATCCTGATGAACTGGGAATAACCGCGACCGTTTCACCATTAACTCTGATAAAGCCAAGATTGATAAATGAAGCATAACTATAGCTAAAGTCGCTTCGGCTATCGATTCCTGTACTAGAACTATCGAAGACAATTTTGTCCCCTTCACCTACATTAAAGTCAGTAACACTATAGGTAGTATCTAAACTGGTAAAGACAAATTTATCAGCACCGCTTCCTCCGTTGAAACCAACTGAACCAGTACCACCATAGAGAACGTCATTACCAGAACCGCCATAGAGAGCGTCACCCCCAGAACCACCGTAAAGAGTATCGTTGCCAGAATCACCGTGGAGAGTATCGTTGCCATCTTGTCCATATAGGATGTCGTTACCGGATCCTCCAGAGAGAGAATCATTGTTATAAGCACCCCATAGGCTATCATTGCCATCTCCGCCCAAGAGGGTGTCATTACCGTACCAACCAGAGAGGAAATCATGACCACTATCGCCGTGAAGTCTATCGTTTCCGTGATCCCCATGAAGTTGGTCGTTGCCACTCCCTCCAAATAGGGAATCGTGATGATTTCCCCCTCTTAAAGTGTCATGCCCAAAATAACCACTCAAAGTATCATTATTATTGTTGCCGTAGAGTAGGTCATTCCCTGACCAGCCGTTAAGCTTATCGTTACCATTTCCACCATAGAGAGTATCATTCCCACTATCTCCGAAAAGATTGTCATTACCGTCATTGCCGTCTAGGTAGTCATTGCCTGCGTCCCCATCGAGAACGTCATTACCATTTCCCCCATAGAGCTTATCGTCATTATTTCCACCGTAGAGAGTATCGTTATCATCTTGTCCATACAAGATGTCGTTACCATCGCCACCGTAGAGATAATCATTATCATAAGCACCCCACAGGCTGTCATTACCACTTCCCCCATAGAGTTTGTCAGCACCATACCAACCAGAGAGAAAATCATTACCATCATCACCATAGAGGGTATCGTTTCCATTTTCTCCATGAAGTTGATCGTGGTTGTCCCCACCAGAAAGATAGTCTTGTCCGTTACCACCTCTTAAAGTGTCATTACCGATATTGCCATAGAGTTTATCTTCGTTGTTTCCGCCCGCTAGGTAGTCATTTCCGTTATCGCCATTGATAGTGTCATTGCCATTTTCACCATAGACTTTATCGTTACCATTTCCGCCGTCGAGAGAGTCATTCCCATGACCACCGTAAACAGTATCGTTGTCATCATCCCCTTTGAGAGTGTCATTACGAGAACTGCCAAAAATGGTGTCGTTGCCTGCTCCAGCTCTAAATAGTACTGCATCAAACCCACTCTTGAAGAGGTCATTGTAGTTGGAGCCACCAAAACTATCTATATTGATGAATCTATCCTTATAGCCGTTATTGTCAATAGCTAAAGAGGACATAAGATCGATAGTAACTCCCGTATCCAGATTAATGTAAGTCAGGGTATTGATTCCCGCTCCGCCATCAATGGTGTCATTACCAGAGCTACCACCTAAAATATCATTGCCAGCCTCGCCATATATTTCGTTAGCTGCATCGTCACCAATAATGATATCCCCATAATCAGTACCGATGATGTTTTCAACGTTATAAATTTCACCTTTGGAGAGCCATTCTTGAGAAAGATCAACCCAAATTCCAAAGCCTAAATTGAGGAAATAAGCTGTATCCGTGCCTTCTCCTCCATCGAGAATATTAGTACCATTTCCTCCCTGAAGAGTATCATCCCCCCCGTTACCATTGAGAGAATCATCCCCATCACCGCCATTGAGGAAATCATTTCCAGAACCACCGATTAGGGTATCGTTCCCCCCAAATCCGTCTAAAACTAAGGTTTCGCTAACTACAGCAGCATCAATTTTATTATTTCCTGCTCCTCCCATCACCATGATGCTTTCAAACTCTCGAATGAAGTCATCCCCTTGGCCGTCTACTCTGTAGCCTTCATCCCAGCTACTAATTCCATTAGCCCATTTCTGGATAGAAGACATACTAGATATTAGGGAAAAGGAAAAGTCTGTATTTTTCTGAAAAATAGCTAAATCGTCTCCATCTCCTCCTTTGAGAGTATCGTCCCCATCTCCCCCATCGATGGTGTCATTATCTTCATGACCACTAATGTTGTCGTTGCCACCTTTTCCTTCAATGTAGTCGTTACCTTCATGCCCTTTTAAGACATTACTCCCGCTAGTTCCAATAATGTAATCATCACCTTCATTACCATCACCATCATCGACATTAATTAAGATGTCGTTGCCTTTTCCTCCTTCAGCTTCGTCAGCATTGATAATAAAGTCATCACCATCTTCGCCATATGCTTTGTCATTATCTGCTAGGTAATCACCATTATCTCCACCATAAGCTTCGTCGGCATTAGCAATATAGTCATTTCCTCCGTACCCATAAGCTTTTTGGGTTGAAAAAGCAGTCCCGTAACCGTAGTCTAAATCTAAGAAATTATCTCTACTATTTCCTTTGTAAGTATAAGTATTACCATTGATCGAATCTGGTGTCAGTCGAAACTCTTCTTCATTGCCAAAAGGGAAAAGAGATTGACTTTGATAGGCTAGATAATCATTAAAGTCATCTAAATTACCATCAACAAGAAATAGTAAAGGTTCAAAGGTTGAGGGAATACTATATAAAGTGTTAAGTGTAGCGTTAGTAACTACTTCTGCTGCGTCATCGTACCAATCGTCGCCAAATTCAACTGTTGCGCCATAGTCAGTACCAAAGTAGCTTGCTAGATTATCATTCCCAGTTCGTTCGAGACTTTCACTTATTAGTTGTCCGACAAATATTAAACCGTAATAAGCAAGGTTAGTACCAAGAGTACTAACTCCCAATTTGCCGGCTAATGTCGTTAAAGCATACGCCGTACCACTGTAGAACAAACTATTGTCGAACGAACTTTCATTATTGCCATTTTGAGATGATTCTATATCTTCGAGTAATGCGGTCATCTCGTCGTACCATTCGTAGCTGGAATAATCGGTAGTCATAACTTTAAATCTCGAACAGTAATTATGTGTGTGCTCGATTACTAATATGACCTCTAATTAAAGAATTATGGTTATATAAAAGTTGATATATGTTGAGGTAAATATTGACTTTTAT
>CAZSEZ010000005.1:0-43763 GCA_964606015.1 uncultured bacterium | reverse complement strand
GAGAGATGCGAAAAGACAGATCGGATATTTGATCTTCGTTGGGGGAATTATTTTACGCAATAGTTTAAAAAGTAAGTTACAAGCACAGGTTGAGTCACAGATAGCAGTTACTGACATCCAATACAACATCAAAATCAATCAAATGGGGTTTGGATTTCGGGGTCAATCTGACAACAAAGCTATTATTGATGCTGCTACTAAGAGCAAGAACAAGGAACAAATACCTGCAGATTTGTGGAGACAGATTAGAGGAATTCTCCAAAATGAAATCAAGGCTCGCAATATTGAGTATGCAACCTTAGTAAGTAAAGATAAAACTATTATCGTTAATGCTAATCAAACAAGAACAGGTCAATCTTTTGATCCCAATGGATTAGTAAGTAAAGCTCTTAAATCAGGTAAGCAAATCAAGAGTACAGAGCTAGTTAATTGGAACGACATTAGCCAAGAAAAACCTCCTCTACCAGAAGGCTTACAAGTTGAAGAAGCTCTAATTCGCTACACAGTGACCCCAGTCAGAGATGCTAGTGGTAAGGAAATTATTGGAGCCTTGATATCAGGTGACATTGTCAATGGCAAACTACCTATCGTTCAAAAGTCAGTTGATGCCTTCACCGATCAAGATGGCTATAGTGCGGTTTATCTCCGAAACACTCAAGGAGAGTATCAATTAGCTACTTCTTTTCTAGAGACTCCCGAAGAGGAAGTAAATACCTTTGTCACTCTTGAGGAGCAAGATATCCTACAAAAGGCAAGTAGTAATTTAGGGGAGATCGTTACCAGCAAGAGTAACAGTAAAATCCAGGGACAAAACTATATTGTGGCGGCCAAGGCAATTCCTAACGATCAAGGAGAAGCCACCGCAATAATTGTTTATGGTTCTGTAGCAAGCTCATCTGTGTTATTCAACAGCTTACTAACTCAGACAATTCTGGCAATTTTTGTCGTCGCAATTATTGTTTCGCTTACCAGAATTCTGATTAGAGCGATCGCAGAACCAATTCAAGAACTACAAGAAGTTGCTCAAAATTTCTCTGAAGGCATGATGGATGCTAGGGCTCAGGTTTACAGTAGTGACGAAATTGGTCTACTCGCCAGTACCTTCAATGTCCTAGCTGATTCTATTGAAACGAATGAAGCTCGCCTCAGAGATGATGCTAAGCGCTCTCGCGTTCTTAAAGAAATTGCACTTAACATTGGTGAGGCCAGCGATCTCCAAGAGATCTATAACACTATGGTGGCTAAAGCCAGAGAAGCTATCGGTTGCGATCGAGCGATCTTTTACACTTTTGATAAAAATTGGCAAGGCCAAGTTGTTGCAGAGTCAATGACAGAAGGTTTTCAAAGTACTTTAGGAGTAGACCTCTACAACTCTTACTTTACAGAGGAGCAAATAGCACAGTATCAACAGAAGATAGCTGAGACTAGAAACGATATTGAAAGCTCCAACCTAAAGGATTCCGCTCTTGCTCAACTCAGATCTTTCAAGGTGAAGTCACAGCTGTTATCACCAGTGATCCAGGGGGATAGCTTAATAGGATTACTCATAGTTCATCATTGTCGAGAGTCAAAAATATGGCAGGAAGATGATGTTTCTTTCATCGAACAAATTGCTACCCAATCAGGAAATGCTCTTGAGAGAATCAATCTAGTTGAACAGCAACAGCAGGCACAAGAGAAAGAAAGAAAAGCAAAAGAGAATTTACAACACAGAGCACTAGAACTTTTGATGGAGGTAGACCCTGTCAGTGACGGTGATTTGACCATTAGGGCTCAAGTTAAAGAGGATGAAATTGGGACTATTGCAGATTCTTACAACGCCACTATCGAGAGCTTACGGAAACTGGTAACTCAGGTAAAAACCTCAGCAACTCTGGTATCGGAAACTACTAGCGAAAAAGAAGTATTCATTCAGGATCTATCAACTGGAGCAACGCAACAGACCCAGGAGATCGGTAATGCGATCGCGAGAATTAATGCGATGGCAGATTCGATTCAGCAAGTAGCAACCAACGCCCAGCAAGCGGAACAAGCAGTTCGCCAAGCATCCGACACAGTTAAAGAGGGAGATTTGGCAATGAACCGCACGGTAGAAGGTTTTAAAGCTATTCGTGAAACTGTTGCGGAAACTGCCAAAAAAGTAAAACGCCTTGGCGAATCGTCTCAGAAAATTTCTAAGGTCGTCAACCTGATTGGAAGTTTCGCCGATCAAACTAACCTACTAGCGCTAAATGCCTCGATTGAGGCAGCCCACGCAGGAGAGGAGGGAAGAGGCTTTGCTGTAGTAGCAGATGAGGTACGTTCCTTGGCTCGCCAATCTGCCGAAGCAACCGCAGAAATTGAATCTCTGGTAGCCGAAATCCAATCTGAAACCAACGAGGTAGTCGCAGCAATGGAATCTGGTACCGAACAGGTGGTAGCCGGAACTAAGTTAGTTGATGAAACACGCTCTTCGCTAACGCAAATTGCTGATGTGAGTAGTCAAATTGATGATTTGGTCAGAGCGATCGCAATGGCTACAGTTGAACAATCACAAGATTCAGCAGTGGTTACAAAAACCATGACTCAAGTTGCAGATATTTCACAGAAAACTGCCACAGAAGCTGAAGAAGTTTCTGATTCTTTCAAAGAACTGCTTACGGTAGCCCACAAACTACAAGAAAGTGTTGCCAAATTTAAAGTTAGCTAGGGTCGATTTTTGGGAGCTCACTTATCAAACAACTCGGTCGCAATCATGGTACAAACTTCTTCAAATAACAACTTATTACCTAAATCACAATCTTCTTTTCTCCAGCTTAAATGGTGGCAAACTAAGAGTATCCGCACCAAAGCAACCATAATCGCAGCTATTGTGGGGATCTTGCCAACTACAGCTTTAGGAGTTTCGGGCTACTCCATTGCCAGTAAATCTCTAAGCGAACAAATCAGTATTACTCGCCAAACAGTTGCTCTAGATTTACAAAATGAAATCAATCTTTTTCTAGATGAGAGATTTAAAGATATTCAGCTAATAGCCGATTTAGAAATTCTCTCTAATTCTTCTTTAGGAATTAATCGAGGAAATCAGAAAAATGCTCTGGAGCGAACTTTAGCAGTTAAAAAGGTTTACAACAGCATTGGGTTTTTCGATCTGCAGGGTAATGTAATTGTCCAAACAGGGACTAAACCGTTAGGAAACCATAGTGATCGTAGTTATTTTCAACAAGCTCTAGCACAGAATCGAGCGATTATTTCTCAACCGAAAATTTCTACCTCTTCTGGTATTTATTCGATTTATGTTGCAGCACCGGTTAAAGATCAAGCGACAAATCAAACTCTTGGTGTCGTTAGAGCTAGAATTCCTCTATCAACCCTAGCAGGTCTACTTGAAGAGTTCACTGTTTCAGGAGATGATTACTATCTAATTGATGAAACAGGTACAGTCTTTCTCAGTTCAGCAGGAGACTATGTAGTTTCGACTCAGAGTAATGACCAGGCTGCAACCGAATATCAAGCAGTCAAGGTAAACGAGGTTTTCTCAAAAATCGAGCCTTTGTTAGCCAGTAAATCGGCAATTACAAGTGACAATACTTTTAATCAAGAAACGAACTCCTCGCAGTTTGTAGCTTTTGCGCCAGCCAAATTTGAGTCTAATGATCTTAATTGGCAGGTCATCACATCTGTTGAGCGTGCTGAAGTTTTAACACCACTCCGTAATTTAGGACAGATTTATTTTGGTGGGACGCTTGCCGTTTCACTTCTAGTGGTTGCGATCGCCTACTATCTTACTGAGCTAGCAACCCGACCAGTCATTGCTGCTGCGGAAACAGTCGCCAAAATTGGACAAGGCGATTTAGATGCTCGTGTAGCAGTCGATGGAACTGATGAAATTGCCAGGTTGGGAAACAACATTAACAAGATGGCTTTCCAAATAAATACGTTTATTCTGGATCAGCAAAAAATCGCTCAGCAAACCGAGATTATCAAAAGAACAGTCCTTGAGCTAGGTGAGGTAAATCAAGTTCAAGAAGTACTTGAGATAGTCATGGCTAACGCTTGTCAAGGGTTAGAATCCCAGGGGGTAGCGATCTATGACTTGCAAACAGCGACAGTCATTGCTGAAGAACTTAGAGAAGGCGCGATACCTACCGTCAAAACCCAGATTCATCAGCCAGAAACTTTTGATGAATATCGCCAACCCTATCCTCAAGGAGTAATGTTATTTCTTGATGATATTAACCAGTTCGAGTTTAGCGAAGCCCAATTAGCTAACTGGCAAGGACTAGGAATCGAGCGTATTGCGATCGCCCAAATCAAACAGCAAGGGACTCCAACTTACATTCTCATAGCGCACAAAACCAATACACAACCATTATGGCATCAGTCAGATATTGACTTCTTAGAACAAATCGTTTCTCAAGGTAACTTCGCCCTCGACCGTTTAGCATTCCTAGAACAACAGCAAACTGCCCAACAATCAGCTCAACAAGCCAAGCAAAAATTACAACAACAAGCACTGGCCCTAGTAGACCAACTAAGTCCTCTTTCGGGAGGAGACCTGACTATTCGGGCGAAAGTTACCCAAGACGAAATTGGCATTATCGCCGAGTCGTACAATAGCACAATTGATAACCTCCAAAAGCTAGTACAGCAGGTTAAAGAAGCGGCAAAAGAAGTAGAACTAAATGCAGGTTCTAATCAAACAGTTGTCGATCTGGTTGCAACTAATGCCGTCGAGCAGGCTCAATCAATTACTCTAACAATGCAGAAAATTCAGAACATGACTGAGTCTTTTGCTCGTGTTTCGGAAAATGCTTTGACAGCAGAAAATATCGTTAACGACGCCAACGAAACAATCGTGGCGGGGGATCAAGCGATGAACCAGGCAGTACTACAAATCAATGCCTTACAGAATACGGTTAACGAGACTGAGCAAAAAGCAAAAACTCTTGGGGAATCTTCCTTAGAAATTTCTCAGGTAGTAAACTCCATTAGTCGTTTTGCTGCGCAAACTCATCTGCTTGCCCTAAAAGCCTCTATCGAAGCTGCACGGGCGGGAGAACAAGGAAAAGGTTTTGCCACGATTGCTGATGAGGTACGCTCTCTAGCTGCACAGTCAGCAACGGCAACTACTGACATTGAAGATATCGTAGCCAAAATTCAACTAGAAACCAGTCAGTTGGTCTCTGCAATGGCTCAGGGAACCCAACAGGTAACAATAGGTACAGAATTAGTACAACAAACTCAGCAGAATCTGCGCCAGGTAACCCTTGCAAGTCAAAGCATTAGTCAACTGGTAAATGGGATCGCCGAATCTGCGCGAAGTCAGTTTCAGACATCTAATCAAGTCAAAGAAAACATTCGTAATGCAGCGATTTCTGCCCAAACCAACTCCCAATCAGCAACAGGAGTTTCGTTACAAATTGATCGACTATTAGAAGTTGCTACCAAGCTCCAAGCTGATATCGACAAGTTCAAAACTTAAATTTCTTATTTTTAACCCTGTTCCTGCTCAATCATGTCACTCAACCCTGATATTCGCGATCAAGCCTATCAATTTTTTATTGAAGAAGCTCAAGAACTCTTACAAGTACTTGAGGATGGTTTGCTCAATCTTAGAGACGATCATAGTACATCAAAAGTCCACGAGTTAATGCGGGCTGCTCACTCTATCAAAGGAGGTGCAGCGAGTGTTGAGTTGGATACGATCAAACTAATTGCCCATCGCTTAGAAGACTTCTTTAAAGCTCTATACAGTGAAAAGGTTGATTTTGACAACAACCTTGAATCGCTCTTACTCAAAGCGTATGATGGCTTGCGCGAACCTTTAACAGAGCAAATGGAACAGGGTTCGTTTGACGAAGAAACAGCCCTACTCAATGTCGAACCCGTATTCGACGAGTTACAAGAAATTTTAGGTGAAGCCCTTCAAGAAGCAGACAGCTATATTCCTAGTGCTACCGATCTTGGGGTCGATATTGTCTCTTCTATTTTTGAAGTAGATGTTCAACAATCTCTTGACCAGCTTAATAGTATGTTGGCCAATCCTGATAGTTTCGATCTTGCAGGAGAATTTGAAGCTCAACTAGAAGTTCTGGGAGGATTTGCTGAGCTATTCACACTACCAGGATTTAGTGAAATTATTGAACTTGGAAGTAAGGCGATCGCACTTAATCCAGATTGTGCGGTAGAAGTCATCACTATTTTTGGCCAAAACTGCCAACAAGCTAGGGACATTGTTGTAGCAGGTGATCGAGATCATGGAGGCGAACCTTCAGCAGAGCTGATTGCAATTGCCTGCGAAAAGCTTGAAGTTACCAAAACCCAAGAATCTCCTGGGTCAACAACCGAAACAGATAGTAGTAACTTAGACAATTTATTTGATGATATCCTCAGCTACACAGAGGAGGAAGCTGGCACTGGTGCAAATCAATCAGAGGAATTATTTGAACTACCTTCAGAAAATCTGTCAGCTGAAGTCGATAATGCTTTTGACTTTTCACCTGCCACCGATGAAGAACTAGATTGGGGTGACCTTTCCACAGGCTCTACGGCACCCGAAAGCGAAACAGCTGATAATGCTTTTGACTTTTCACCTGCCACCGATGAAGAACTAGATTGGGGTGACCTTTCCACAGGCTCTACGGCACCCGAAAGCGAAACAGCTGATAATGCTTTTGACTTTTCACCTGCCACCGATGAAGAATTAGATTGGGGTGACCTTTCCACAGGCTCTACAGCATCCGAAATTGAAACAGTCGAGAATGCTTTTGATTTTGCCCCTGCTACTGAACTGGATGAAATGCCTACAGAATTTTATCCGAAGAACGCAGGCAAAGCGGCTAGTTTGATTTCTTCGATAGAACAAGACATTAACGATCTTGAGTTACCAGCAGAAAGTGCGGCTGAAACCCTTGGAGATAACTCGAAGGTAGCTATCGGAAAAACCACTAATCCCGACCTTCTAGCTGATAGTCAGCCTGAAATAGAAGCTGACAATAGAGAGATCGTAACTCAAGAGTCGAAATCCCAGTTTGACACACCAGATAATCTCGATCAGGCCCTAGATTCAATCCCTGAAATTTTTACCCAACTACCAGCAGCTAAAACAGAAGAATTAACCCTACCCTCAACCAAGTCAGAATCACAACCTGTTGAAGCAAAGCCTAAAGCGAATAAACAACAAGGATTTGTCAAACAATTAAGCGTTAGGGTCGACCTTGAGCGTCTGGAGCGAATGAATAACCTGATCGGTGAACTCGTTATTAATCGTAATAGTTTATCTCTGCAAAACGAGCAGCTACAATCCAATGTCAAAAATCTAACCCAAAAGTTCAGCCGTTTTCGAGCAGTAACAAACAAACTAAGAGAGATCTCTGACCAAATGGTCATAGAATCTGGCCATACTCAAAGTCGACTAGCAGCAAGTAAAGCAAATGACCTAACACTCCATGGGGAGAATGGGTTTGACGCTTTAGAGATGGATAGTTATAACCAACTCCAATTACTACTTCAAGATGTACTAGAAGAAATGTTGCAGCTGGAAGAAGGAGTAGATGATGTAGCCTTATTTGCTCAACTTAGCGATCGCACCATTAACTCGCAACGTCAGATGCTAGGCCAAATGAGAGATGAATTGATGTGGGCAAGAATGCTGCCCCTAGAGCAAATCCTCAAACGCTTTCCAAGAACTCTTCGAGATTTATCTAATCAGTACAAAAAGCCAGTAGACCTTAATCTGGTTGGCACTGGAGTACTAGTCGATAAAGCAGTACTAGAAAAACTTTACGATCCGCTACTTCATTTACTACGTAACGGCTTTGATCACGGCATTGAAGCACCAGAAGTCAGATCTCAGAAGGGTAAATCGAAAACAGGGCAAATAGATATCCATGCTTACTATCAAGGAAATCAAACTATCATCGAAGTCCGCGACGACGGCAAAGGTTTAGATATCAATAAAATTGCCAGCAAAGCGATTAAAAAAGGATTGATATCCGCTGAAGAAATTGCAACAACTCCGCCAGAAAGTCTATTTTCTCTAATTTTTGAACCTGGTTTTTCTACAGCCGAAAAGGTTAGTGAAATTTCCGGACGTGGAGTCGGCATGAGTGTTGTTAGAGAACAAATAGAGTCTCTTAAAGGTTCTATTTCGGTGACATCTACTCCTGATAAGGGTAGCACGTTCACTTTAGCACTACCTCTTACTCTAACAATTGCGAAATTACTAGTAGTTTCTTTGGAAAATACCGCTTTCGCATTACCTTCCGATAGCATCGAAGAAATTATTATTCCTCTACCAGAACAAGTAACAACCTCTGGAGATCAAAGATTTTTACAATGGAACAATAGCTTAGTTTCCATCTACAACTTAGAGGAAATGTTGCCTTACAATTGTGCAGTCATTCCTCTAGATAATGAGAATGGAGTATTTGACTCAGTAAATGCGCCTGCAGATTGGGCATTACCTTTACTACTATTCCGCAGAGGTAGGCAGCTTTTTGCTCTGGAGGTAGATCGCTTAATTGTTGAGCAAGAGTTAGTTATTAAGCCTTTCGGGAAAACTTTAGCTCAACCCAATTATCTTTATGGCTGCACAATTCTAGGTGATGGAACTCTAATACCAGTACTGAATAGCTCAACTCTTATCGGTGAAACTCTAGGCGAACAGGTTCCTCCTCCAAAAACATTAAGCTCAATCCAAACTACTGTATCGGAGCCAGATGTAGAGTCTATTCCTCAGGTTCCAGAAACCCCTTCCCAAATAGAAGAAATAATTCCACAAGAGGTCAAAACAACTAAGCCTTCACACCAACAACAGAGAATCATGATCGTCGATGATTCCACCGCTTTGAGAAGAACCATGGCTCTGAGTTTAGAACGACAAGGGTATCGGATTCTCCAGGCAAAAGATGGTAGAGACGCGGTAGAACAGCTACAAAAAAATTACAATGTCGATTTAATTGTCTGTGATATTGAAATGCCTCACATGAATGGATTTGAATTTTTAGGAGTACGTCGTCGCGACTCAGAAATGAAAAAAATCCCTACAATAATGCTAACTTCTCGTAGTGGAGCCAAACATCGTAATCTCGCTATTCAACTAGGCGCAAATGGTTACTTTACAAAACCATATGTAGAGCAAGAGTTCATTCAAGAATTAGACCAAATCCTCAACCAAAGAATCAACTCAGAGTCCAACACAAACAAATTCAAAAACAGCCGAATAACAGCAAACTCAAAAATCACAGCAAACTCAAAAAGTACAGTCCTAATAGTTGATGATTCTTCTGCTCTAAGAAAAACACTTGCCCTAAGTCTAACTAATAAAAACTACCGAGTTTTAGAAGCTAGAGACGGAGAAGAGGCCATTGAAAAAATGTACCAGAATAAGAGTATTGACTTAGTGATATGTGATGTAGAAATGCCTAAGATGAACGGCTTCGAAGTCCTTGGAGCACGACGTCAAGATGAAGATCTCAAGCAAATTCCCATTGCCATGTTGACTTCTCGTAATACAGATAAACATCGTGATCTAGCACATAAGCTTGGTGCCGATGCATTTTTCAGTAAACCCTACGTAGAAAAGACCTTTATTTCAGGGATTGAAAAGCTGATTAAAAAGCATAAATCAAAGGTCTAAGTCTTGAAAATCACTACAGCTTCAATCTAGTATAGTTAGGTAATAAGTTATGAATCAACTAGAAACTACTGCCAAATTAGAGCGTAATAGTTCTTATGTTAAGTTACTAACTTTTCCTATAGGAAAGTTACATTTGGCTTTACCTGTAGATAAGGTAAAAAAAATTCAAAAATATCATCCTCTTCACGGTAGTGGAATAAGCCATGTCAGTCTTACTCATCTGGGAGATCTGGAGGTAACAGTTGTTGACTTACATCAAAAATTGTTTAATACAAGTCCCGACGATCTTTGTGACGATGGCGGTTACTTCATCATTTCTAGACCTTTGTCCCAAGAGGAGTCTCCCGTTAGTGAATGCCTGGGAATTAGAGTTACAGAATCTCCTAGCTTATTAGATGCCCCTTTAGAATCAATTAGAAGTTTGCCTAGCAGCTATCGCAATGCAGACACCTTGAAAATTGCCAGTCATGTCGCAGTAATAAAATCAGAAACTGGGGTCGAGCAAACTATTTTCATTATCGATCTTCAGTGCTTAATCTAGCTAGAGGTAAGGCTAAGAATGGTTGCCGAGTCGAAATTACTAACTAATAGCCTTAAAGAGTGGGCAGTTGCGGTTTCAGCTCTTGCTCAGGGGCAAACAATTATATTGTTGCGTAAAGGAGGTATTCGTGAGGCAAAAAATAAGTTTCTCCTGCAACATCAGCAAGTATGGTTATATCCAACCTATGAGCATCAAAAACCACAGTTGTTGAAGCCAGAATATGCTGAATTGATAAAGGAGGTCCGCTCAGGTTGGCATCCACAGGAAATTTCAATTCAAACTTACGCTGAGATTACTCATAGCCAAGAAATTTCTCAGCTCAAAACGATTACGAAATTAGAGTCCTACTATGTATGGCAGGAGCAGACTATTAGAGAACGCTTTAAATGGAAACCAGAACAGCCCCTCACCATACTATTTTTAAAGGTATTTAATTTACTCGAACCCGTACTAATTCCTTTTCACTCCAGCTATGGCGGCTGCAAATCCTGGCTCAATCTACAGCGTCCAATCTCCACAACTGGGTTAGTACCTGTTTTGAGCGATTCAGAATATGAACAGCAGGTAACTGAAATTACTAGCATTATTGCCCAAATAGAACATTAGACTTCAGTTCAGTATCGTCACTACTTCCCTGTCCTGAAATCGTAGCTGGGAAAAGAGTTCGCGATCGCTGAGTTTTGAGCAGAGCGAGATTATTTGTTAGCAATAAACTAGTAAAGCTGGCGATCGCAATAATTGGCAAAATCGAAGTATCAGAAAGCACTCCTAAAATAATTGAAGTACTTACTGGAGTTTTGGTGATAGCGACATTAATAGCAGCCATACAACAAAGCATCGCGATCGTAGGATGTACTGGCAACCCCAGTGAAATCGCTAAACCCAGGTTCGCTCCAGTGAAAAATAGGGGAAAAATAAAGCCACCTCTAAACCCCCCGTGGATCGTAAAGCTAATCGCAAACATTTTCGCCAAAGTAATCCAGAGCAAAGTCACAATTCCCAGTGCTGCCCCTGCTTCGATAACCTCTGTTTGAATTTGCTGTTCACTGAAAAATAAGGTTTGAGGAAATAAAACGGCAATCCAACCAATACCTAAACCACCAAGTATCGCCATCAGGATATGGTTATCTTCCATTTTTGCAACTAACCACCCTAAAGAGCGAAAGATTCCCACGAATAAAGCTCCCGCAGCAGCTCCTACCGCTCCTAGAGCGATGCCTTGCATCATGTTGACGTAATTAAGTGGGGGCAAATCTTCAAAAAGCTCAAAACTATAAATCCCACCGACTTCTAAGCCTGTACCAAAACGAAACATGGCAAAACTAAAAATAGCCGAAATCACCGCAGGAACTATGGCTTCATAGTATTCCAGGCTACGACGATGAGGAATTTCTAGAGCGAACAGGGCACCGCCAATAGGCGCACCAAAGAAAGCCCCTAAAGCAGCACTCATGCCACAAAAAGTTAGAACTCTAATCGACTTCATCGATAAATTTAGACGATCACCTAACCAGCTTCCTAAACTACCATTTACCTGGACTAGAGGAGCTTCTGGCCCTAAACTTCCTCCAGCTACGATAGAAACTAATGAAGTAACGATCATTCCTGGGGTTTGCTTCGGTTCAAGGCGACCCGGATCGTGTACCTTGTCGATGACCATTGCCATTTCCCCTGGCAAGCCGAAAAAATATAGACATAAACCTACGCCAAGTCCACCGATGGTGGCGATAATCCAGGTATAGTTCCAAGCTGGTAACCATACAGGAAATAAAGGCACCCAAAATTCTTTGCCTGTTTCCCAAACAACATCGAGAAGATTTTCTAGGACAAAATAATAGATCGTTGCGACCAGGCCGCCTGCAGTACCAATGGCGACTGCATAACCAACGGTTTGCAGATAGGTTAACTCTTTGGATTCTTGCTCGAAACTTGAAGATAAAGGAGTTTCTGCCTGATTGAGGGTCACCATATAATCCTTGAAAAATAGAAGATAGCGAAAAAAGAGGTCAATTACCTGATAGTCAAAATTACAGACAAAAAACCTCTATTAAAGTAACTGAAGCTACTTTTTTTACCTTGATATGTCACGAATAAAACTATTTATGTAAAAACAGCATCATCCAACCAACCATCGATACACCTAATGCTGTAACTACCTTTGGCCAAATTACGAAAAGCCACTAATGTATCAATCACAATGATTTTAGACATGAAGGCCTGTTCAACTTAATTAGCTCGAATAAGACATAATCCCCAAAAACAAGAGAATAAAAAGTTGCCCAATATCCCATCTAATTTCAATGTATTAGTCAAAAATTGCCAATAATTTTGTTGAGCCAAAAATTCGGAATTAATCTTCACGAACATATTGCGATCGCGAAAACTAGAAGCCCTACGTAATCTTTTTGTAAAATCAACCTCGCATTCTCTGACATTCTTGATGGCCTTTTTACAATTTTGGCTTGTCGATTAGCAAATTTGAAGGCTAAGTTTGGGTAAATTAGGACTATACAGCTTAGACGGCTGTCTACACCATACTTATTTAATTTTTAAGCCGGGCACCTGGTGACCCAAGTTTATCCAAAAATTCTTATATAAAGATGTCTAACTCCGATCATTTCTCAAAAGTAGCAGCCGATTACGATGCAGTATTCAATTTAATCGATGTAGTTTTTTCTCTTGAATCCTGTCTACAGTATCAATTCCTACCCCTAGAACTAGATGGAGAACATCTAATTTTGGGAATGATCGATCCTAGGGATAAAGAGGCAGTGAAATTTGTAAGCCCTATCATCCAATCTCTTGGTTACACGTTTCATACTCAGGCGATCGACACACAAACTCATCAGCTTGTGTTGGCAGCATATCTCAAAAGCAGTCCTAATGATACATCCCCAAGAGAACAGGTTGAAGCAAAGCAACAAACTTCTTCTGACAAGATAGAAGGGCAATCTCAAGGCGAAACCCTAGATCACGCCACTAATAATTCTGCAACTTTATTTGATATTCCTGAAGAGTTCAAAGCCAAATATGGCCAAGGTTCTGATGCAACCTTAGTTGATATTCCTAATGATTTTAAAACTGAGCAGAATGAAGGCTCTGATGCGACCCTAGTTGATATTCCTGAAGAGTTCAAAGCTAAATATGGTAAAGGTTCTGATGCAACCTTAGTTGATATTCCTAATGATTTTAAAACTGAGCAGAATGAAGGCTCTGATGCGACCCTAGTTGATATTCCTGAAGAGTTCAAAGCTAAATATGGCCAAGGTTCTGATGCAACCTTAGTTGATATTCCTGACGAAGCCATTGCACAACAAAATGGTGCTGATTTTGTCGACATTTCAGAAGAGTCCATTGCAGCAAAACTTATCGATAGTTTAGGAAATCTAAATAGCTCTATTTCGGCCCAAGAAAACCAAAATAAAGCAGATACTAACGATCCGAGTAATTCAGCTACACTATTCGAGCTTCCTGAAGAAATTGTCCAAAGCTTGCAGGATCTCAATAAGCAGAATGATTCGGCCACACTATTCGAACGTCCTGAAGAAATTGTCCAAAAGTTTCAAGCTGCTGAACACCCTGGTGAATCAGCAGAGATTATAAAATCTCCAGAGGAGCCTGAACTCAAAATTAACAGTGAGCTAAACCAAGAATATTCTCGCGATCAAGAAGTTCCATTAACGCTGAATGACAAGATTGACGAACCTATCAAACCCATGTCAAAAAAAGAGCTAAAGTCAAATCAGACTATGGTGATAGATTCTGCCGAGTTAGAACAATTAAAAATTTATTCCAGTACTCCTCAACTAAACAATCTCAAAATCAATACTGATGAGAAAAATTCAGATCGCCAGTCAGTTACTTCAGCTCAGAATCCTAAGCTTGAGGCTGACAACGAGATCTTAAGTAATTCCAACCCAGAAATTCTCTGGCAGCAACTCTTAGGTAAGATTGTCTCGGGACAGATCGACAAACTGTATTTCCAACACAAGGAAAATTTTGGTTCCATCTTGTCTGGTCATTCTGGAGCAGTCAGTCCTCTACTGGATAAGCTAGACATTGCCGTATTTGAAGCAATAGTTAATCAAATCAAAGTAATGGCAAAACTACCTCTCAAGAAACTGGACAAATACAGAAAGGTGGCTATCCCTAAACTGTATAACAAAGATAGAGTCCTTCTAAGGGTAGAATTTTTCCCAAGTCGTCATGGTGAAGAGATTACAATGCAAATGCTTCAGGGAGAAGCTTTGCGATTCTATGAGCAGAGACAAGCGGATCGGACAATGGAACAAGCAATCAGTCTCAGCCAGAAGCTAGAAAAAGCTTTGGGCAAGATGACGCGCTATCAAGGTTCCATCGAACTCAATGATCTAAAAACCCTAAATACAATTGTTGATAAAATTGGAGAAAAACTACAGTCTCTCAATTAAATACTAATTAATATCTATAGGATCGATATCAAAAGTGGTACTGACCTGCCTCCACTGATCATGACAATAGCCTTTTAAGTTTTGCAGCTCCGCTACTTGTATTTTCTTACTCGTATTTTTGAGTAAAATCTGCCAACGATAACGACGAGCTACTTTAGTAACTACCGCAGGTGCTGGTCCCAAAACTGACCAGGAAGTATCCAGAAACTCAATACACTTATTTCCGATCGCTTCTGCTGCTTTTTGAACCACTAGCTCTTCAGTGCTACTAAGTCTTATGAGGATTAGCTTGCCATAGGGAGGATAGCTCAAAGCTTGTCTTTGTGAAAGTTCCTGCTGGCTAAAACTTTGGAAATCATGGCTTTTGACCGATCTAATTACGGGATGCTCTGGAGAATAGGTTTGAACGATTACTTTGCCTGGTTCATCCCCTCTCCCAGCTCGACCAGCTACTTGAGTCAAGGTCTGAAAAGCTCTCTCTGCTGCTCGATAGTCCGAGCGATGTAATAATCCATCAGCAGAAACTACCCCCACTAGGGTTACACCAGAAATATCTAACCCTTTTGTCAGCATTTGAGTCCCTACTAAAATATCTGCATCACCGGATGTAAAACTAGAAATAAGCTCACGATGGGCATTTTTCCTTCTGGTAGTGTCGCTATCAAAACGAATTACCCTAAGCTCTGGGTAGAGCTTATTAAGTTCTTGGGTTACTTTCTGGGTCCCACTACCAAAAAACTTAAGATAAGGAGAACAACACTGAGGGCAATTTTTGGGTTGATGGCTAGTGTAGTTGCAGTAATGACAACGCAAAAGTTTAGCTGCGCCTTCATAAGCATGGTGATAAGACAGAGAAACGTCACAATCGGGACATTCCATGACAAAGCCACAACTACGGCATGAAACAAAAGTGCTGTATCCCCGACGCGGAATAAATAAAATTCCCTGCTGTTGACGTTCTTGAATACTTGCGATCGCTTTTTGTAAAGCAAGACTAAAAATAGATCTATTTCCTCGATTTAGCTCTTCTCTCATGTCAACAATTTTGACCGGAGGTAAAGGGCGATCCCCTACCCTTTTAGGTAGAGATAAATAGTAACGGGAATATTTCCCTATCGATTGCTTGTTCTTGGATTGTGAGATAGTTGGCTGTTGGTCACTCGTTACTAATGGAGAAGATGCTTTACTGCTGTTTTCTGAAAGGTCATTATGCACTTCAAGTCTATCTAACTCTTCATTTCTGAGTCTTCCAGCCTTACTCACATAACATTCAAAGTAACTTTCTAAAGATGGAGTTGCTGAACCTAGAACTAAGGGGCAATTAGCCAACTGAGCCCGAAACTGAGCTACGGTACGCGCATGATAAGTAGGAACAGGACGATTTTGTTTAAAGCTACTGTCATGTTCTTCATCAAGCACAATCAATCCGATTTGAGGTAATGGCGCAAAAATAGCTGATCGCGTCCCAATAATGATCTGGGGCTCACCTTGAATAGTTTGTCGCCAAGTATCGTAGCGTTCTCCTGCCGATAATTTACTGTGATAAACACAAACCTTAGTCCCAAAACGAGCCCGAAAACGATCAGTAAGTTGCGGAGTCAAGCCAATTTCGGGAACCAATACTAATGCAGACTTACCTTTCTTAAGAACTTGCGCAATCGCTTGTAGATAGACTTCTGTTTTACCAGAACCCGTTACTCCGTGAAGCAATATCTTACAGTAATTTTCCTGAGAATTGATTAAGGCTAAAGCTCTGGTTTGATCAACAGTGAGCTGTTTAGCTTGATCCGGTTTTTGGGCAACTCCTTGCTCTTTACGCAAAACTTCCCGTTCAGAAAAAGTAATACAACCCAAATCGACAAGTTTATTAAGCATGGCAGTATTAGTTCGAGCAATGCTAATCAAATCGGCCTTCCACATTTCACCACCATTATTGGCCAAGATTCGGACAATTTCTGTTCGCCTTGGAGATAGATCTTCTTGCCAAAAATCATTGACTAGAGTGACGGCAGATCTTAGCTTTGCTTTAGAAGATTGAGGAACTTCGAGATAACTTTCAGCCCAATTACGTTTAATCAAAAAATCAATTCCTTGGTTAGCCCCCTTAACCTTAGAGCGTAGATATCGTGCGCTGTAGTCGCCATTCTTTTGCTGCTGTAGTAGTTGTAGAACTCTCTGTGCAACAGGTGTACAAAAAGTTTCTGACCCAGGAGGGATCACCTCAGGACAAAGCTTAATTCTTTTTTGAGATTTTTTTAGCATGCCAGAAGGTAGAGCTACTTTTACTACTTCAATTAGTTCACACAGATAATAATCAGCAATACGTTGGAGTAATGGCCAGTATCCCTCAGGAAAAAAATCTGTCTCTACTACATCGTTGATATTTCTTAACTTTGCGCTGGTTAGATTATTAGGAAGTTGAAAAATCTGCTTTATGGCAATCCCTCTTAAAGTCTGTGCATTATAAGGCAAGCTGACTATATCACCGGGTTGAAGATCAATACCCAATGGAACTTGATAACATAGGCAATCTTGTCCTTCCAGATGATTTTCTACTAAGATTTCCCACCATGTTTTTCGATCAAAATCAGCAGACCAATTACAAGTTAAGGATTCAGCAACTGAAGTGGATGAAGAAAACTCAACAGAAAAATTATCAGTCATAAAGCGATCGCTAATTACAAGAAATAATACTCAATTCAAGTTTAAAGTTTGATTCTTAAAATGCGAAAAGAAAGATCAGGCTTAAAACCAAGAAATACATTAGTAACCTTAATAATAGCTAGACACCACCTCCTTCCCTCAAAAATACATATTCAGACAATAAGCAATTTTTAGCTAAAGTTTAATTTAATTTTCTATTCATTATTCTTTTATTAATTTCTCTCAAAAACTTTAGCTGCCAGAGACTCAAGCTTACAAAACATAAAATCTATTGAATTAATTATCATTTTGTAACTATTTCCAAAAAACACTTAGGTATTTTTGTTAATCTTTTAACTAGATAGAAGACGTATAAACTAATCTTTACTTACATTGTTTAGTAGTACAGATAATTAAGAAAACCTTTAGACAAAATTCAAACAAAACATTTAAATCGTAGATAGCAACAAGGGGACAAAGATATAAGTCCTTAGGTTAAAAGAATCTGTACTTTATCTTAGTTCCAACCAATCTCTGAAATGCTGAAACTGGGAGCATGTTAGGAATTCAACTGATAATAAACTGTTAAAGCCATGAGTATAACCAAGAAAACCAAGCAAACCCATTTTGAAGAGAGTGATAAGCACAAAATTTTAAATGGTGATGATTTTAGCCAGATTGAATTAGAACCAGCCGAGTCAGATCTCAAACTTGTTGAGGTAGAGTTTTCCACCGAAGAAGACGATGATAAAGCTCGTCGTTTTGCCCGTAAAAGTAAAGCACGCCTAGAGGATAATATAGGTGCTTTCTTCAAAGAAATGGCACGCTACCCACTACTACAATCTGATGAAGAAGTAACTCTTGCTCACGACGTCAAACAGATGGTGGAGATTGAGGAGTCTCGCCAAAAGTTAGCAGAAGAATTACAGAGAAATCCCTCAAAAGAAGAGCTAGTAAGCGAACTCAATCTAGACTCTTTGCGCCAATTGGAACAAACTCTTTATAAAGGGAAAGTAGCCAAGCGAAAAATGATTCGCTCCAACCTACGTCTTGTTGTGTCGATCGCGAAGCGCTATCTAAATCGTGGTGTTCCTTTTCTAGACCTAATTCAGGAAGGAGCAATAGGTCTAAACCGCGCTACAGAAAAATTCGATCCTGATAAAGGCTATAAGTTCTCGACCTATGCCTATTGGTGGATTCGCCAAGCGATTACTAGAACTATCGCCAACGATGCAAGAACAATCAGGTTGCCAATTCACATTGTCGAAAAACTCAATAAACTCAAAAAGGCGCAACGTACCCTCAAGCAAAAACTCCAACGAAATCCTCTAGAGAAGGAACTAGCAGAAGAACTGAAAGTATCATTGCCTCAACTACGCCAGTTATTGGAATTACGTCGCCAATCATTATCTTTGAATCATCGTGTCGGAAAGGCAGAAGATACAGAGTTAGTGGACCTTCTCGAAGATAGTGATCTACAACTTCCTGAAGAGAAGATGAGTGAGACAATGATGCGCCAGGAAATAACCCTAGTACTGGATGATGTTCTCACTCAGAGGGAAAAAGACGTGATTTCTCTACGCTATGGCTTATCTACTAGCCAGCCTTACACTCTAGAAGAAGTCGGAGGAATGTTTAATCTTTCTCGCGAACGAGTTCGTCAAATTCAGAGTAAAGCAATGCGCAAACTTCGCCGCCCTCAAGTTGCTCGCCGTTTACGAGGATGGCTAAGCTAGACACCAGATATCATCGTCATCAGACATGTTGAAACAATGGGTTCATCAGAGTTTCGAATTCGTCCCGCAACCTTAGAAGATATTCCAGTAATTTTTGATCTGATTAAGGCTCTAGCTGAGTACGAGCAGCTCGCACATCAAGTTACTGGAAACGAAGACAGCCTTAGAGCTCATTTATTTGGAGAGTCGCCCTGTGTTGAAGCAATTTTGGCGGAAACAGAGAGTGTAGTCTTTGGTTTTGCTCTTTTCTTTGGTAACTATTCAACCTTTCTAACTAAGCCTGGAATCTACCTTGAAGATCTGTTTGTACTATCCGACTATCGTGGTCAAGGAATTGGTACAGCGATGCTGCAATATTTAGGAAATTTGGCTAAAGCCAGGAATTCTGGGCGCCTTGAATGGAGTGTTCTTGATTGGAATCAAAGTGCCATCGATTTTTATCAAAAAATGAGGGCCGAGATATTACCAGACTGGAGAATCTGTCGCGTGACAGAAACAGCTCTTCAGAATCTAGCCCGAAGTTAGCCTGACAGATTTCTAACCTTATCTACATGGCATAAAACTAGTAGTTATTTAAAACAAGAGCAAGTTTCCTATAGAAACATTACTCTTGTTTTCTTTTTATAAAGAAAATAGCCTTTCCTCAAAAAATGTAGCAAATGATACGGAAAGTGAGATAGAATTATAGTGTGAGATAAAAATTATTGGAGTTTGAACTATGAAACTACACTTTCATGGCAACACTTACGAAGATAACCACACTGAGTTACCAGTTTCAGAAGGACAAGTAGGGGGACGCTATCGTGGCACACCTTGGAAAATCCATCGTGTAATGCAAAAGCAAGAACTCCGCCACAGTTCATCCGATCTGAAATACCGTGGTGTTAGTTATCACAAAGAATAAAACTAAAAGTTTATTAATTGAGTATTTTTGATCCCTAGAGTGGGTTAAGTCGTCTTTACCCACTCAAAACAGAAATGAATTCACTCAATTAGAGTTTTAGATTAGTCCTTGAACTCTAAAGAGCTGTTGCACAGCAGTAATTAGAACCTATGTATACTAACAATATTCAAGGCTTGGTACTCTAATCGCTCATGTATAAATTAGGTTATTCAAGCCATAACCAAAAATAACCAAACTGTAAATCCTACTATAAACAGAATGTAGAGGCGACTGATGAGTCTAATTCGTCCGCATATTACACAGCAAACTAACTATTTTGGTTCTAGCTTAGAGGGAACAGAAGTCTCCCTAGGCAAACCCAATAGTCTAAATTCAGAGATTAAGAGATCTCCTTTAGAATCCTTGATCCATCATCATGCTGCAGAAATTAGTCAGGTAACCTCACAACAGCCTAGAGTATGTCAAATTGAAGAGCAATCTTCTTTAGAAAACGGAATCAACATACTGCAGTATCAGTTTAAAGACTGTCAGACAAAAGCAACTCACCTCAATAATCTGAAACAAAATTTGAAACGTCGCTTAAAGAGTGCAAAAGTGCAAGGTAATCGACAGTTGGTAGCGAGCCTAAATGAAGAATTTAAGGAGCTTATGACTATTTAAGTTGAAATTTACTCGATTTTGAAATGTTCAAGTTGATAGTTTTACAAAATCATCTTTAAAAATAACTCAGTAGATTAAACACTACGAAGCCTCTTCAAACAAACATCCTTCATAAAGGATTAATTTTTCTATTCTTCTCTACGAGGAAAGCGGGGTAATTTAATTGCAGCTATTGAATTATTAGAACGTTGCTTCTTAGGAGTGTGAGGAACAGACCATTCTTCTTCAATTAGATGAGCTTCAGTAACTAGGGAGGAAGATACTTCTGGTTCTGGAAAACTTGCTGACCAAGCTCTTATGGGTTCACTACCAACTCTTTCACGGGAATAAGTAGGTTGCCTTACAGAAGACTGTTGGATAATAGATTGCTGTTGGCGATTGATACGACTATTTAATTCTTGAATTTCTTCACGTTGGCTTAAAAGCTCGTAAGATTTCTCATTATTAGATTTCTGTAACTGGGCGCATTCTTCAGCTATCTCTGCTGCTTTTTTCTCTGCGCTGTCTAATTGCTGGTTGAGACTACTAATTTGATTTTCTCGGGAATGCGCTTCTTGCTGATACCGATCAACCTTCTTAAGTAATTGAGCAATCTCCTCTTGATGTTGATTAATTTTTTGCGCTTGCTTACTAGCGTAAAGATCGTTATTGTGAGTAATCTCTTTTTGCTCTTCTAGAGCTTGATTAGACTCTATAATCTCTTGCTCTAACTGAAAAACTTTTTTAAGTAACTTACGATTGTGTTCTCTGAGTTTATGAGCCAACTTATGCCAGTCAATAGTGTTTGACTTATCTGAACTATCTACGACGTTCTCTTTTTCTGGCTTGGACTCTAAAACCTGATTTTCTAAGTTCTCATTTTCATTGAAATCATAATCCGCGGGGAAATTACTGGCTTCACTCATGATTGGTCAACTCGATAAGTATTGGTAGTCTGGCGCATTTGTAAGTTCACAGATATTGACAAAAAGCTAAATTGACATTTCAATTTAGTTCTAAATTACTAACAAAGTTGGTTGGTTTACGCCTGATGTTGATCAAATACAGCTTATACTCTGACTTTCAAATTGCCAAGGCAAAAGTTACAGAAAGTGGCACTGCATACAATACTGAGAAGTTGACTTAGATAAGTAGACATTCGCGCAATAAGTCGCCATGAAGCAAAGCTTGTCTTTGTAACTCTTTTATTGGAAAAACTTTTTGAGGAGCAGGATTAGAATAATTATCAATCCACCGTTGAGCAATAGTCTCGGCACTATTGGGTAACCCTGTAAGTTCCCACCCAGCGAGATTACACTCTTGCATTAACTGACTAACTTTGGGATCGTAACTCAGTGCAAAACAGTTACAATTTTCTGCTGCCGACATGATCAAGCTGTGTAGACGCATTCCAATAGTCATTCTGACTTGTTGAAATAGTCCTTTGAGCTCTCTAGGATCTGATAAAGAGATAATCTGCTTATCGTTCTCTAAAGCTTGCTCAATTGATTTAGCGATCGCAAGATCTTTACTCTGTTGGAAAGGAACAAGCAGAATATAGGTATCGGTAGCTGTTTGAAATTGTTGTAGGGCTTGGGTGAGTAATTCTAATCGTTGGGGAGTCAGCAAAGGATGAGATCGCAGGTTGACCGCCACAACTGGCCTTTCGGTATTGACTAGATTATCGGCAATCTTAGTACTTTCTAATGCCCAAACAGGATCAGGAGCAATTAATGGCTCGATGCCCCATTCTTCTAATAAAGCAGCAGAGGCGCGATCGCGAACGCTAATAGCCGTGCAACCAAGCAAAGTATTTTTGGTCAACCAACGAGTCAAAGACTTATTCAAAGGACCAATTCCTTGCGCCCAAGCAATAGTTTTTAAACCCTGCTGTTGGGCTAGCGCCATCAAGCCAGCATAATAAATCGGACTAGCAATACTAGTAGCATCTTGCATCAGACTCCCTCCACCCCAGATGAAAGCATCAGACATTTTCATCGCTTTCAGAATAGGCATAGCTGATTTGTGACGGCAGCTTGCTACTCCATACTGTTTCTGGGTTGCGATAGGATCGCCTGAGAGAACTATCGGCGTAACTTCAGGCGGAAGCATCTGAAGCAGCGATACTAGCAGCGCTTCGTCTCCACCATTACCTTGACCGTAGTAGCCACAGAGGATTGCTTTCATAGTGGTAAATGCCTTAGCTTAACTCAAAACTTGATTCTGAGCGGTAACTAACTCACTGATTCCTTTTTCGGCCAAATCCAACATTTGATTCATCTGTGCACGAGAAAAACTACCCGCTTCTGCGGTTCCCTGGACTTCAATTAGTTCTAGTTTGCCATTCATCACTACATTAAAATCCACGTCCGCCGCTAGATCTTCGGGATAGTCGAGATCGAGATAGGCTTTTCCTTCGATTAGACCAATAGAGATCGCAGCAATTGACTCTAATACTGGGGATTGGCTTAAGATTCCTTGCTGAATTAGCTTATTAATCCCATTAGCCAAAGCTACATAACCACCTGTAATCGAAGCAGTACGGGTTCCTGCATCTGCTTGCAAGACATCACAGTCAATGGTGATAGTTCTTTCTCCTAAAAGTTTTAAATCAATTGCAGCCCTGAGACTGCGTCCAATTAGCCTTTGAATTTCTTGAGTACGCCCCGAGAGTTTAGAAACTTCTCTACGATGCCGAGAAGAAGTTGAGCCTGGCAGCATCCGATATTCAGCAGTAAGCCAACCTTGTCCGCTATCTCTGAGAAATGGAGGAACACCTTCACTAAGGCTAGCAGTACACAAAACTGTTGTTTTCCCTGAAGTGGTTAAGACAGAAGCTAAAGGATTTGAGGTGAAGTCTAGCTGAAAACTATGGGAACGGAGGCTATCTGGTTGGCGATTATCTGTGCGTTGCCAGGTCATACATTAATCAAAGTAATTTGCGCTTAATAATACTCTAATTAGCTCATAAGGAGATAAACATTGAGTTTATTTGCTAGAACTAAAGTGATCGCTAAAATCAAAAATACCTGATGCTGAAATATATCTAGAGCTAGTCGATCAGGATCTCAATCTTTTCTTCGCTTAACTTGACAACAAGTTTATTCAAGTAGCACTTACAACGTTTGTAGATTCCCAACCCACCTTTTTATCGCTTGCGGTAAGGATAAAACTTATAGTAGTCATCCAAGAAGCTTTGCAATTTGATAATCCAGGGAATTTACTCTGATTGATCATAATGGCAAACAAAAAGTTTATCTAGATGACGGTTGGGAAGACAAATAACAAATCTGAAATCTAATCTAAGCGATCGCAACTAAAACTAATCTGTTCCCGACTAATAGGATGGCGAAATGCTAAATAATGAGCGTGTAGCCAGTAACCAAGATCGCTGGGAGTGATAAATTGACCTTTTTCATTCTTTTCAGTACGGGGAATCCCTCCCTTTAGATACAGAGGATCGTCCAATAGGGGATAACCAGCAGCAGCTAAATGAATGCGAATTTGATGGGGGCGACCTGTAAAGATCCGAACTTTAACCAGAGTATAGTTTGCTTCGCGTTCTATGATTTGGCAGTCGCTCCGAGCGTACTTACCCGAATCAGAAGCTCCGTAGATGTAGCCCAAAGTAGGATGAGGAATTTTGCCGATAGGATTGGTAATCGTAAATCGTTCTTGAGGAATAATACCTGTTGCCTTTGCTACATAGATCTTAGTGATTTTGCGATCGCGCATCTGTTGACTCAAATTCGATTTTGCTTCAGCAGAACGAGCAAGCAACATCAAACCCGATGTACCTCTACCCAAACGATGAATTGGGATGGGAGGATTTTGTGGATAGAGTTTTTCTAGCTGCTTCAGCAAAGTATGTTCTAAAAACTTTCCCCCTGGAAGCACGGGTAAGCCCGAAGGCTTATCAATCACTAGAAGATCGCTATCTTGATAAATGGTTGTAAATTTAAGTGGAACTTTTGGTTCCTGCCACGGTGGGCGATGATAGGTAAGTTGCTGCCCTGAGACTAAAACAGTATTTGGTGTTGTGGGTTTAGCAGCAAGTAAGATTTGTCCTTGTTGGATTCTGGTGAGCCACTGCTGGCGAGTTGAGTGTCGATACTGGCTACTGTAGTAATCTAGAATGGCTTTTCCTGCATTTTTAGCAGAGATGCGATCGCAATAAGTCCAACCGTTATTCATCGAATTACAACAAATCTACTCAGATTCGGGGAAAACTCCAGGCTTCACTGCGATCAACTGATTTTTACCGTTACGAACAATTTCTAACTTAATTTCTCCACCGATTTCGCTCATTTCAACTTGTTCTTGTACTTGTGCCGAAGTAAGCACAGGTTGCTTTCTGATGCTAATAATTGTATCGCCTTGTTGTAGACCAGCTTTAGCAGCAGGAGAGTTGGGCACTACCCGAACGATCAAGACTCCCTCCTCTGTAGTGATCTGAAAATCATTTTCCGTATCTTGATTAATCGCTTCCTTCGCTTGAGGGGATAAATTAACCATATGAATCCCTAGATAAGGATGATCAGCTTTGCCTTTGGCAAACAATTGGTTAGCTATTCTCTGAGCTGTTTCGATCGGTATAGCAAATCCCAAACCCTGAGCATCAGCTCGAATTGCAGTATTGATGCCAATTACCTCACCTCGAGAGTTGAGTAACGGCCCTCCAGAATTACCTGGGTTGATAGCTGCATCAGTCTGAATAAAACGAACTCTTTTGTCTGGAACACCAACCTGAGAACTAGATCTACCAATTGCACTGACAATACCCACAGTGACAGTATTATCCAAGCCTAAAGGATTTCCTATAGCGATCGCCCATTCACCTGGATTAAGAATTTCTGTACTGCCAAGACTAGCTACAGGAAGATTTTCAGCCTCGATTTTAAGTACAGCAACATCGGTCATGGGATCAACCCCTACTACCATTGCCTGGTAAGTTTGCCCATCTTTGAGAGTTACCTGAACAGTATCTGAGCCTTCAACAACATGAGCATTGGTGATGAGCTTACCGTCCGAACTCAAAATAAAGCCCGAGCCAGTCCCTTGTTCAATCCGATTGGGGATTTGGCGTTCTTCATCTCTGAAAAACCGACGGAAAAAAGGCTGAGTTAGACGATCAGGCAGAGCCGAAGTGAACTCTCGTGAAGCATCAATCCTAACTACTGCGGGGCCTACTTTTTGAACTGCTTGAGCAATGAAGTTAACATTGGAGCCACTTTCTTGACTATTAGAAACGGCTGGAATAGGAGCAACTGGCAAAGAATTGAAAGCTTGAGGCTGAGGAACAACAGCTCTTGGTTGACTCTTATGACCACTAATTCCATAGCCAATGGCAGTCCCCACAACCAATAAACCACCGCAGATACTCGCCTTACTTAAAAATGATTTCATTCTTCTGCTGCCCAAACAGTACAAAACCCTTATCCAAATTATTACAGATAAGTCAGGGTTTTGAGGTATCAGGAATATCTCTCCGCCAAATAATTCCCTCTTTACTAATTATTTGAATGGGCAATAGTTGCTCGTCAATTGGCTTTAGAGTCTTAATATCGTAGGTTTGATAGCTAGTTTTCTCTCTTCTGGAGTCGATCTCAACTAGCGTAATCGTATTTTGGACTGGAAGATCGCTACCAATAAGTTTTCTTGCGCCCTGCCCTAAAGCTCCAGCATGAAGTAACTCTAAATCCTCTTTTTTCCCTGGATAATAAGCGTGATGATGTCCACTAATGTAAGTATGTACTTGATATTTTTCCAAAAGAGATTGCAATTGCGAACCTTTAGCTAGATATTCTCCTGGTTTATTTTTTGTTTCAGCAATTGGATATAGAGGCAAATGACCGATCGCAATTCGCATCTGGGCTTGTTGAGCTGGCTCACTGTTAAGAGTTTGTTCTACCCAATCAAGTTGCTCTGGATCTAACTTATGCGTGGAAGCATCCCAAACCAAGTAAAAAATTTGATTTTGCTGAAAGCTGAAATAGAAAGGAAAATTAGCTTTATCAACAAAATTTAACTGAGGTAAATGCTGCGGGTCGTTCCAATACTGACTGGCAAATGAGCGATCGCGCTGAAATTTATACTCGCCATTTATAACTGCTCCTGAACCATCATGATTGCCAATGGTAAAAGCAAAAGGAATCTGACTGTCACGTAAAGGTTTAGCTACCTCGGTATCAAAAGTTTGCCACATCGCTCGTACATTCTCATCACTGAGGCTAGTCTTCTGTCCTGCGATCGCATCTCCCCCACCGAGGACTAAATCTGGTTGCCACTGGGTTGTTATCAAGTTTATGGCTCTAGCTATTTCTGGCTCGTATTCTGTGGAACCATACTGACTGTTGAGGTCACTAATTACAGCCACTTTGACTGGTTTTATCTCTAGTTTTGTTTCTGGACTTTGTGCGGTTAATTTTTCCGAAGAGTTTAACTGTCCGCAGGCAACTGCGATTACTAGACTAATTAGCAAGCAGTAAGTAAATATCTTTCGGCTAAACAATTTATTCAAAAGAAATTAGTAATTAGGTACTCTCACAAAAAATCAACAATTAACAGCTAACTAAGCACTCTCAGAAAGCTTTTGACCAAGCTTGGGTTCTTCTCCTGCTAGGATGCGTTGAATATTAGTACGGTGGCGCAAAACGACATATCCACCAGCTAAAGTAGCGAAAATAATATAGGGCAGAGGTTGACCCAGGGTAACAGCCAAAATAATCAAAGTAAGTGCCCCAATAATCGAACTGAGAGAAACAATTTTTGAGACCGCGATGGTGATGCCAAATGCGCTTAAAGTTCCCAGGGCAAGCCAAGGATTAACCAACAGTACTACCCCGATACCTGTCGCTACAGATTTCCCGCCAGTAAAACCCAACCAAACCGATTTACTGTGACCCAAGATTGCTGTCAGAGCAGTAACGATAATTAGCCAAGGTTTCCAGGTTTCGGGTAACAGATCGGGATTGTAATTATAGAGGAAGCGTACTAGAGCAACTGCGATCGCGCCTTTACTGATATCTGTGAGTAAAACAGTCAAACCTGCTGTCTTACCAATAGTTCTGAGTACATTAGTGGCACCTGTGGAGCCAGATCCGTGTTCTCTAATGTCGATTCCTTTGAGATATTTTCCCAAAAGGTAGCCTGTGGGAAAGGAACCCAACAAATAAGCAGCTAAAACCACGCCCAAACTAACCGCCCAAGATATCTGCATCGCTCTTTCTCTCAATTACTTCTTTTATGACATTTACGATTTTATAAGCGATCGGTAATTTTTCCCTGCACGGCGGAAATTGCCACAATTCTCGGTGATGCCAGATAATTTTTAGCTGTCGGATCGCCACTGCGCCCTGTGAAGTTTCGATTGGTGGCATAGATTCCCGTTTGCTTAGCGCCTAAAACTCCTCTACCAGAATTGATACAAGCACCACAGCCTGATTTTAAGATAGTTGCTCCTGCTTGCTCGAAAATTTCTAGATAGCCTAATTCGGTTGCTTGTTGCAGAACTCTCTGGGAAGCTGGAACGATATACATTTGGACATTCGGAGCTACCAATTGGTTCTGTAAAACTTGGGCTGCTTGAGCAAGATCGGTTAATTTTCCTCCCGTACAAGAACCAATAAAAGCTAAATCAATTGCAGTTTCGTTTAATTCACTGAGGTTGACTACTTGATCTGGTTTGGGAGGACAAGCAATTTGTGGTTCCAGATGGCTTAGGTCAAAGCTGTAAGTTTGGACATATTCTGCTTCTGGATCTGGTGTGGGATAAGACCAAGGTTCAGTTACTTTATTCTGGAGATATTTGCTTGTCACTTCATCAGGAGCAATTAAGCCACACATTGCACCGCACTCGATCGCCATATTACTTAGAGTCATCCGTTCATCTATGGGAAGTCGGGCAATTACAGAACCACGAAATTCAATAACTTTACTAGTCGCACCTTTACAACCAATTTGACCAAGAATAAACAACATAATATCTTTGGCACTAATACCTTTGGGCAAAGTTCCCGTCAACTCAATCACAATGGTTTCAGGGACTTTGATCCACATATCCCCAGTAGCGAGGATATTTGCCATATCAGTGGTGCCAACTCCTGTAGAGAAACTACCAAATGCACCGTAGGTACAACTATGAGAATCGGTTCCGGCCACAATCATGCCTGGTTTGATTAGACCTTCTTCGGGTAATAGCACGTGACAAATTCCGGAAGCTTCTCCTGGTGATACTAGATCGAATAAACGACAGTTATATCGTTGGGCAAACTTCACCATGTCTCGGTAGAGCTTAGGGGCTTGGGTATCTTCGCGAATATCGTTGACCTGGATAAAGTGATCGGCAACTAAGACTACTTTGCTACTGTCCCAAACAGCTCTTGTAGAGCCAAAATGTTCTTGAAACAAGCGAAATACCGGTGCAGCGATCGCATCATGAGACATTGCCAGATCTACTTGAGCAAAGACCACTTCCCCTGGTTGGACGTATTGATTGTCTGATGCCTTAGCTAAGAGCTTTTCGGTTATCGTCATCGGACGAGATTCAGTTGTGCTCGAAGGAATCGTGAGTTTTTGTGCTAACCTTTGTTGGTTAAATGCGGTAAGTCCCCCAGCTTCTGCGATCGCGTTAACAATAGGATTAGTTTGTTGAAGATTAGTTATTTCTAACCTAAGTCCGATATTGATACTGTTCCGATAAAAGATCTCAGCAAAAGATTGTGCTCGAACCAATTTGATTCCTGCTGCTTGAATTGCCAAGGCTGCATACTCACGGCTCGATCCACAACCAAAATTATGGCCAGCTTCGATAACGTCATATTTGAGAACTTCATCAACCCCTACAAGATGTTCTAAAACATAGTGCTTCTGATGCTCTGGATCTGGATTGGTAGTGCGATGTGCAGGGATAATATCGTCAGTATTGATATCATCACCAACAGTTAAAACCTTAAGACTCATAAACTAAAATCTTTTCTCCGATCAAAAATAGGCCCCTATCAATTTTGCGCGATAGGAGCCTACTTTCGTACCGTTAGGTCGATTTAAATTTGTTTTTATTAACCAACCCTATATAAACTTGGCTGGCGTTATTTATATTTTCTAGATTCATTTTATGGTTATGAATGTGTGATAGTTGTGATCTCGATCACATCGCTTATTTTTTAAGCTATTTGGCTGAAGTGTTTAGAAAAAAGCTGACATAAAGCAAGATTTAATTTAAAGATTGTACGAACTAAGTAATTCACGGTACAATAGTAGACTGTGTATTCAATAGTATTCATACAAATAAAGTTTATGGCAAAGAAAGGCATGATCGAGCGTGAAAGAAAACGCGCTCGTTTGGTAGAAAAATATGCAGCTAAAAGAGCGGACTTAAAGGAACAGTTTCGTAAAGCAACTAATCCTCTCGAAAAATTAGAGATTCATCGCCAAATTCAAAGGCTACCTCGCAACAGCGCACCTAGTCGCAAACGCAACCGTTGTATGGTAACTGGTAGACCTAGAGCTTACTACCGTGATTTTGGTTTATCTCGTAATGTTCTCAGAGAATGGGCACACGAAGGTTTATTACCAGGGGTTGTTAAATCTAGCTGGTAGTACTCTACTACAATTTAAAGCTTCATTAGCGCTGAATTCTAAGGCTGTTGAGTTTTGGATTTCAGCTATTTTTTTACCTGTGAATAAATCTTCTACCCCCACATCTGAGTTTTTAGCTTTAGATCGCTTAATCAATTACCTATTGCTAGGTCCAGTTACCCACGATTACATAGGCTGCCCAGTAAATGGGTGTTCGCCAATTACGATCGCTAACATCCCACAAATCTAGCTGTGCTCGCCTTAGAGCTTCTGCTTTGGTAAGTTCTGGTTGTTCGCTAAGATATTTGTAAAACCGGAACATCAGAGCAGTAGTAGACTGATCATTAACTTGCCATAGAGTCGCGACAGTAGAGGCAATGCCAGTACGAACGCTCATCCCCGCTAATCCTAGAGAAGCATAGCGATCGCCCTTTGCCGTTTCACAAGCACTAAGAACTAATAAATCAATAGGCTGTTCAGAATTTAAAACCTGCTTTTGCAGCAATAAGCTGAATTCTTCAATGGTCAACTTACGATCCCACAACCTCAAAAAGGTCTCTTCAGGATTGGAGCTAAACTGTCCATGGGTAGCCAAATGAACAATTGAAAAAGGTTGAGAGTCGATTAACTGATTGAGATTTGGCTCAGTCAGCTCGGAATTGAGGAGAGTTCTTGTTTCAAGGTTATTACTGATACTCTCTAATTCGGTAGAAACGCCAGCTAAAGCAGAAAAGGGAGGAACTGATTCGCTAATGCCACCAGCCAATGCCAAAGATTTCTCTGTGTTCAACTCAGTTTTGAGCGTCCGTAACCCAGGAGTAATGGCAACGGCATAATCTTCAAGTAAATAGCGATCGCCACTATAAAGAACAGACATGGGCAAACTCTGTAAAATGCCGTCCAAGACAAAGGCCAACGTGTCAACCTTGGTATTTGAAGTTTCTAAGGCAGGTTCTAAGGGTGCAATTATCCACCCATAAATTTCTTGGGCTAACTTTTGGATATCTTTTTTACGGTCTGGTTGCAACAGATAATTATTAAGCAGTTCAATGGTTTGATTAAACTCACCTTGGGGAACAATTGTTTCGTGATGCTCCAAGCTCCCATCCGCCAAAGACAAAATTACTTCTAAATGAATTTGTGCCTCTCTATCTGGCAGCAGCATGGTGTAGATTACCGCTGCATGAGGATCGATCTCATCAATAGAACGCTTTTGGGCAGTGACACAGGCATCTTTGAAATAGTTATCTAACTCGGCTATTTGCAAAGCTTCGATCGCATCTCTAGCTTGCTTAAGGTTACTAGCACGCTCCACCTGGGCAGGAGACTGATTAACCAATAGTAATTCGGTGAACTCACGATACACTGGTTCAACTTGTTCACGAAACGAAAATTGAATTTCTCGGTCAAGAGCCACTAGATCGCTACGTAATTGTTGCAAATTAGTGACGGCAGCCTGATATGCCAAAATTGCTTTATCTAACTCTTGGCGATCGCGATATATTTTACCCAACTGCCACTGCCAACGATAAGCAATCTCTGGAGCCTGCTTACTCTGGGCCAACGATAAAGCCTGTTCCAGCTTTGCTTGTGCCTCAACATTGGCTAATTCTTGTTCATAAGCAAGGGTTCCCAACTCACCCAAGGCCAAAGACTGGAGACGATAATTATCAAAGCCAGTTGCTTGCTGCGCAATTTTCTCGTAGAGCTGAGCGATCTCTCCCCAAGATTGAAGTATCGGCTGCTGATTTTGCTTGAGCTTGGCTAAGTTACGAGTCAAAATCAATTTACTTTGTAGCCCTTGATGACTATTGGGAAAATGCTCAAAAAGGAGATCGCTTTGTTGGGCTATCTTGAGAGCAGACGGCCATTGTCGAGTCGCAGTGTCCAGCTCGAAGAGATTTACTTTAGCAATTAAACTTTCCGGGCTTGCTGAGTCTACTACTCGCTGATACTGTTGGCGAGCTAACTTCTGTTGCTCATCAAATACTTGATCATTTCTTCGATCCTTAGCCAAATTAGCTAAAGCCTGGGCAATATTCCCTTTAGTCAATGCAATCCTATTGTCCAAAGCAGAGTCGGGATCGTATCTCTGCTCTTGCCAGCTCTCTGCCTGATTAATAGCGATTTCTGCTTCTTTCAATTTACCAAGTAGTAGCAAACTATTTGCCAAACTTCCCAAAGCTTGAATATCAATTAAAGGAGGTCTTTCCTTAGGAAATAAATCCACTAAGCTTTCTGGCTCTAGTACTTCACAATCATCAATTGCCGTATCAAAAAGAGTTAATCCCTGATTACAGGCACGACGATAGAAACCAATAGATTCGAGGGCCTGAATCTTTGCTATGGTGACGTTCATCTCACCATCGCGATCGCCAATAGAACTGTAGTTAGTTTCGGCTGTTTCCCAAGCTCTAATAGCTTTCAGGTTTTGCCCTTGTCTCTGATGAAAATAACCTAAAGCATTATTTAACTGTCCAATAACTTGTTGCTTGTCAACAGTGTTAGTTTCTGTAGCTAGCAATGCCATACCATAATCAATCGCCTGTTTAGCTGATTGCCAGTCACCTAACTGTTGCTGTGTCAACGAAATGAGAGCTTGGGTTTGGGCTTGCTGTAGAGTTTGTCCTTCCTTGGTAAAAGAGCCACTGGCCTGTTCTAAAAGTTGTAGAGCTGTTTGGTACTCACCACTTTGGTAATGTTGTTGAGCTGTTTGAACCTTGAGTATGGCGCCCGAGCTAGCAGGAGCCGAACGACTCAAACCTAGGCTAAGCAATAACCCCAACATAAACACAATTACATATCTTAGATATCGCCAAGAGTTTTTCATTCCAATAGTTACACCAGCTCTTAACCTTCTATGATATGTCAACTTCCCAGCAGAAATAGCACCAAAGGAATACTAATAAAACTGAGCAAAGTGGATGTTATTATGCATCTTGCTGTTAGGTCGCGCTCTCCACCAAACTCAGTCACCAGAATTAGAGAATTAACGGCTGTTGGCATACCGCTCTGTAAGACTAGTACTTGCAACTCCAAATTTGCCAGCTGAAGTGCAGTTCCTACGGAAAAAGCGATCGCTGGAGCAATCAGAAGACGAACCATTGCAGCCAATAGCTCTAGGGGGCCCACAGTAAATTTAGTATTTGCCAACTGAATCCCCAACAGAATCAAAGCAATTGGAATTGCTGCTTGACCCAATTTGTGGATTCCCAAGTCCAAGTCAAAAGGTAGTTGAAAATCCACAACAATCAACCTTAGAAAGCGCAGACTCAAACCAGCTAAAATTGCCCAAATTAGAGGTAGTTTTACAATCAGTTTTATTCCAGAAACAATGCCTTTTCCTTGAATAATTGCAGGCCCTATACAAAACATCAGGATACTAGAAAAAATCATATAGATAATTGCTCTTTCTAAACCTGCTGCCCCCAAAGCAAAAGTAACCACGGGCAGACCCATATTGCCATTATTAGGGAATAATGATGCAGCAATAAAAGCTGTTCTTATCGGCCGACCCAATTGAGTAATTCTACTTAGTAGATAAGTAGTTAAGTAAACTAATGTAGCAGTAAGGATAAAACCAATCAATAAATCTATCGAACTTCCTACTGAAATGGAGGTACTGTATAGGCTATCTACTATTAGTGCAGGGGAAAGTACATAAAGAATTAAATGAGATAAAGTCTGGCGTTCAAGGTTAATAGTTTTACTAATAATAAAACCAATTAAAATTATTAAGCCTACTGGCAAAACCGCAAGAAGTAAAGCTACCATAGATTACAAGCATTATCCTTTCTACTATTAAGAAAATTTGAGTACCTTAGCCTACTCGAATCACAGTCATCTCCCTTGTAATTTTGCTATTGTGTCTGTAACAATTAGTAATAATAGTCTCCCCACCGTCTTATGGTTGCTATATCACTCTTACTCTCATCCATAGCCCAGGACAACTCTAGCCTCCAGGAAGTCTGGAAAACAGTCAATGCTGATAGCTGTCCCTATCACTACAACTTTCATATGCACACAACGGCATCTGATGGCAGGTTGACACCGATAGAACTCATCGAGCAAGCATTTAAGATCGGACTTAAGGGATTAGCAATTACCGACCATCATTCCGTGAATGGTTATCAGGAAGTACAAGAATATCTCAACCAAAGTAGAAATAGAAACAAAGAAGGGCGACCAGCTCTTTGGACTGGAGTCGAAATCACCTCCAAGATCTTAGGGGTTGATGTTCACATTCTGGGGTATGCTTTCGATCCTCAGAACCAGGCTCTAGCTCCTTATCTTGAAGGTCACTGTCCTAGAGGAGAAGCCGCCAACGCAGAAAAGGTAATTGATAGTATCCACCAAGCTGGTGGCTTGGCAGTTCTAGCTCACCCTTACCGCTATCGTAGATCACCTCAGGAATTGATTCCTCTAGCTGCCAAGTACGATATTGACGGCGTAGAAGCTTACTATGCCTATGGCAATCCTTACCCTTGGCAACCAACCCCCAGGAAAACTAAGGAAATTGTCACTCTAGCAGAAGAGTATGATTTGCTCACTACTTGCGGTACCGACACTCACGGTCGCTGCTTACTACAACGAGTTTAGAATTAGTCAACTTCTAAAGTAGCTTATACCACTACTTGTTTTGCGATCGCTTTACCAATAGCCAGAGAAGAAGTGGCAGCAGGGGAAGGCGCATTACAAACATGCAGCGCATTGGGACGATCTATCAGTAAGAAATCATCAACGAGTTTGCCATCAGTTGCTAGAGCCTGTGCTCTTACTCCTGCATGGGTAGGCACAACATCTTTTGCAGTAACTTCAGGAATTAGTCGTTGTAAGCTAGCCACAAATAAAGCCTTACTCCACGAGCGAGCCATTTCCTGCATGCCATCTACACCATATTTGGCGCTCAATTTCCAGAAGCCGGGATAGGTCATAGTTTCTAGAAAATCTTGGAGATTAAAATCAGTTTTTGTGTAGCCTTCTCGTTTGAAGCTCAAGACAGCGTTAGGCCCTGCATGAACGCTACCGTCGATCATTTTGGTGAAATGTACCCCTAAGAAAGGAAAATCAGGATTGGGTACAGGATAAATCAGAGTATTGCTGGCTAAATAACGTTTTTCAGGAGTCAGCTCATAGTATTCACCACGAAAAGGTACGATCTTCGCTTTTGGTTTAACCCCTGCTATTTTCGCTATGCGATCGCTAAATAACCCCGCACAATTAATCAAAAAACGAGCTTTGTATTCTTCTTTCTCTGTAATCAGGGTATAACCTTCAGTTGTTTCTTGAATATCGACAACCTGAGAGTTTTTCAGGAGTTCTGCCCCCTGTTTCGTCGCTAGTTCGGCATACTTTTCGGCAACTTGTTTGTAGTCAACAATGCCTGTAGATTTGACATAAATTGCCTGGAGGGTATCCACATGAGGCTCAATTTCTCTAGCTTCTTCTCGGTTGAGCATCGTGACATCAAGCCCGTTAGCCACACCTCTTTTATAGATATTCTCTAAACGGGGAATTTCTTCAGCTTCAGTTGCGACAATCACCTTGCCACATATTTCATGAGCAATTTCATGGTGTTGGCAAAACTCGACTAAAGCATTGTTTCCTTCCCGACAAAACTTAGCCTTATAGCTTCCAGGCTTGTAGTAAATACCAGAGTGAATTACACCGCTATTATTACCTGTTTGGTGAGCAGCCCAGCTAGCTTCTTTTTCGAGTAAAACTATTTTTTTATCAGGATATTTTTGACTAAGAGACATAGCAGTAGATAGGCCAACAATCCCTCCACCGACAATGGCAAAATCGTAAATCATATAGCTTTTGTTTAATCAGTTAGTTTTTATAGCAACCCGATTATATGGTTCGTTATTAATTGGAAGAAAGTAACCAAGATACAAAGTCATCAAGTTTTTATTTGTCATTACACACAATCTTTGCAAATGCGATCGCAAATATGACAGATTTAGACATTAGTAACTAGGCATTAGTAAATAGCTGTTCCCAAGATTTTGCCTCTGCATCTGGTTTTGCTACAGTTTCTATAATTTTATTCTCAGCTGATGTTTGAGAAAGCGCGGCAACGCAGACTTGAGCTACCTTTTGACGAGGGATACTGCCTTCAAACAAGGTATCCGCAGTCGCAGCCACAATTCGATCATCGTTATCTTCGTTTTTCAAGCCTCCTGGCCGAACAATCGTGTAGGTCAGACCACTTTGCTGAATATAAGCTTCTGCTTGTTTTTTCCAGTACAAAACTAGCCAAAATAGATTCAAAGGATGGAAGAACTTCGATACACAAAGAGAGGAAACGATAATAAAACGATCAATCCCCTTTTCTTTAGCTAGATCTACCAAGTTTTTGGTTCCCTGAAAATCAACTAAATAAGGCTGAGTAAAATCCAAACTAGGAGCTGCGCCAGTAGCACAGATTATCGTGTTGCAACCTGCGATCGCACTTTTTATGGTCTCTGGTTTTAAAACATCCCCAACTAATATTTCTGCTGCTTCAGGGAGAATTTCTTTAGCCTTTTGCGAATCTCGCACCAAAGCTTTAACAGCAATATCTTGACTGACTAGTTCGGTAACGATTCGTCTTCCTGTTTGTCCCGTAGCCCCAACAACTAATACTGGCATAGCGATCTATATTTGCACCTCATCTATTTAGAAAATATCTATTCATATAGTTAATTATTGGCTATTTACGGCCAATCTCGATCTTTAATTACGCAGTAGAAAATTTTAACTTTGGCAAAAATGCGATCGCTCTATGCACAAAACTAGACACTAAAAAAGGCGGAGAGGAATCCGCCTTAAAAAACAATTCGGAGCAAAAGAATTCAAACAAAACTAGTCAACAATCATGTCTGGTAGCTCAAAATGATTGGCATAATTAATGAATCTCAGTGCAGAAGCAACTTCAGCAGCCTTAATATAAGCATGATCTACATTGTAGTTAGCCAAATTAGCGACATTCTCTTCAGAAATAGAATGATTTTTGTCTAGATAATTGAGCCAACGTTGATTGAGTTCATCTTTGAGTACCCCATAGCTAGGAATATTGACCCCATACTCTTCAGTTTCACCTAACCATTCACGTACATCAGCATCGTCAATTGGTGGAACTTGCTGGATAAACTGTTGATATTTGGTATTGAAATCTTCCGAGGAAGAGCGTCTCTGCTGCCAGCAAAGTTTGAGATAGTTCTTCACCGCAGATTGAATATCGGGACTAAGAATCACTGAAGTCTCGATGTAAATCGACAATGTATAGTGAGCAGTTGTCCCCCGAACAATCGCACCACGGACTTGCTCCAGACTAGGGAATAGCCAATAAAGCAAGGTAGAGAGTCTTTCCTTAACTGTCGAAGGAATAATGCTATCTTGAGGCGCAGTAAAGACAAATACCAGACGAGGACATTTTTGGAAAACAGGGAGTTCCCGGAGCTTGGCAAAGTCTTGCTGTTCCAGTTGTCTGTCAGGCTTGTTTTCGAGGTTTTGCCTTAGTTCTTTGAGTAAATCAAAGTAATGATGTTTTTTAGTAGGCGCAACAGAAATACCTTCAATCAGGGAAATTTCTTCTTCATTTTTTTCATTGCGATGGTACTGGGGTAAGTCGATCGCATTGACAAACATCTGGTCTAAACCATAGCCAGTACGGTCTAAAATTTGGCTGGCAGTAGCAGCACTAAAGCAAATACCATAAGGTCCAACTAAACCATTTTTCAAATCTTGAGGATCGAGGCGAATTGCTTGATAGTTTTCTTTCGTAATTTCAACAGTTTCGTCTTTTTCAAAAGTTGCAGCAGAGAACTGGGCGGCAGCCAAGTTAAACATCTGTTGCGCGATGTATTGGTTGGTGTTGGACTCGACTACTTCTTGAGGGACAATCGCATCATTACCAATGGCTGACATTACATCATTAGAAATCAATGCCAAGCCATCCCAGGGCATCATCTTGGTGCGGAGATTACCTTTATGAAGTTCTGCGCTGGAGTTAAAAGCTGGAGCCGCGGTGTAAGAAGCTTCGCCTTCGAGCAGAATATTTAGATCTGCCAAATACTGGACGATGTGTCTGCCGGTATTAATCAAGTGGCGGCGATTTTGGATGATGTTCTCAGGCATTACCGCTACCCCAGTAAAATAAATCTGAGGTTTAGGTTTATCCGAGACGCTCATGGCATAGCGTTGGGCTTTCATCATGGCTGCTGCCGAACCAGAACCCGAACCGCCACCAGTACTGAAGATATAGAAAACTAAGCGAGAATTTTGGCGATCGCTAAAGAAATTATCAGTTAAAAAGTTACGTGCAGGAATCCAAGCTTTATCGGTCTGAGCATTATCTTGAGTCGGCAGTAACAATAAACCTCTGGTTATAAACTCCGCAAATAGAGGTACGTGACCAACTCCCCCTTCTGCTAAAGGATTGTAATTAAGACGCAGCAGTCTTTGAGATATCTCTTCGGGCACACCTCCTTTTTTCAGCAAGCCATCCACATCTTGAAATGCGGTTTCATCGATATCTCCCACCAGCATCAAGGGTTCAAACTTAAGTACGGGGGAAGACTTGCCAGAACGGAAGAGATTGAGCATGTTAGGACCTTTATCACGGTCTCTCTGTACCAAATCTTCAGGGTTAGCAGCATTAGAAGCAATGATTTCTGCCAACTCCGCAGTTACATGACAACCACAACGACCTAAGCCAACTACTAGAAATGGTGGTGATTCGCTACTCGTTTCTGTTCCACTTTGAGTTGGAGTCTCTGTCTCTTGGAGATTGAGATAATACTCAAACAGTTCTTTGTCGTAGTACGAGATCAGCTTATGCTGAGGTTTCGTAGACTTGGTTGCAGGACTTGGTGGTGCAATCGGAGACGTTTGGGGAACCAAGACTTCTTGTAACTTGCCATTGCCATTATGGGTGGAGTGACTCATCACCAATAAACCTCATTTACTGTTAATAACTCAATATTTGACTGCTCTCACCAGGAGCCTGTATTCTCTATAGTTTCCTTGTAAGCTAATGTATTTTTCCTAGTAGAGACGATCCCAAATCAAATATTTGGCTTCATCTAATCAGTTATTTTTTGTGCTAGCGATTAGCATCCTATTTTTTTTAGATTTAACCGAGTCTACATAAATTTTTTTTAAGAAAAGTCTAGTAGCATAACCAAACCTCAATTATTATGAGCATCAGTTTCATGTCAGTAAACAGAAATTATTTACTAGTGCGACCTAAGATTTTTGACTATTTGTTGAGTTTGCATTATCGAAACGTAGAAATACTCTTAAATACAACTATCTCCAACCCAACTCTAGAAATAAGAGACAGCGAATAAAAAGGAAAATAAAAGATAAGATTGGTAGGCAAAAACAACTTAAGCACTGGGATAGTTCCCAATAGCTAAAGACAATAAGAAAATGCCAAATACCAAGAATGTTGCTCCTGCAGCATAAACATGTAACCAAGCCTTACGTCCTTGCTTTCTGACTATGTTAATGATGCCGTAGATTAATTGTAGAATACTCAAACCAGGAAATATATAATAACAAGCAATTAAAATCACTAAAAAAAGCTCGCTATTGAAAACTGCTTCAGTCGAATAAAAATCTCGAACTAATGAACAATAGCAAATAAATATAGCAGTATATAAAATAGCCGGCCAGAATACTTTGAGATATATTCTAATGTTATTTTCTTGCAAAATACTCTCCTCAAAAAAACCAAAAATAACTTGATCTTTACTTAGATCTCTAACATACTCTATCTTTAACTATCTAAAAGAGCTAATACTGAAGTTATGCAAAAAACATGAATCAAAACTGGTCAATCAAAGACAGTCAAGAACTTTATGGGATTAAAGGCTGGGGTGAGCCTTACTTTGGGATTAATCAAATAGGAAATGTGACAGTATCGTCTCAATCTCCCAAGCAAGAAATTGAATCCAAGATACAGATCGATCTCTATGAACTAGTTCAGTCCCTCAAGCAAAGAAATCTGGGACTACCTTTGTTGATTCGTTTTTCAGAAATCTTAAGCGATCGCTTAGCTCGTTTAGTTGATTGCATGAATACTGCGATCGCAAAATATAGCTATCCAGGTGTTTATCAAGGTGTTTTTCCCATCAAGTGCAATCAACATCGTCACCTTATCGAAGACTTAATCCGCTACGGAAAACCCTACAGTTTTGGGTTAGAAGTCGGCTCAAAAGCAGAACTAACAATTGCTCTGGCAACTCTAGCCTATGAATCAAAAGACTGCAAATCAAACCAGAGCCTACAACCGTTACTAATCTGTAACGGCTACAAAGATCGACAATACGTCGAAACCGCGTTGCTAGCTACCAAACTAGGAACAACAATCATTATTGTTATCGAACAACCAGAAGAACTAGATTTAATCCTGGAAATTGCTACCAAACTAGCTATCAAACCAACTGTTGGAGTCAGAGCCAAACTCAATACTCAAGGTACAGGTCGTTGGGGAACCTCTGCTGGAGATCGCGCAAAATTTGGGTTGACTATTCCCCAAATCGTTCAAGTAGTTGCCAAACTCCAACAAGCGCAAATGCTAGATAGCCTACAACTGCTGCACTTCCATATCGGTTCGCAAATTTCTGCCATTGCCGTAGTCAAAAATGCCATCCGCGAAGCTAGTCAAATCTATGTGCAGCTCGCCCAGATGGCTGGCAATATGCAATATATCGATGTTGGTGGTGGTTTAGCTGTAGACTACGACGGTTCTAAAAGTAATTTTGATGCCTCAAAAAACTACAATATGCAGAACTACGCTAACGATATTGTGGCTCAGCTCAAAGATGCTTGCGATGTCGCAGGGGTTAAACACCCGACAATAATTAGCGAAAGCGGTCGCGCGATCGCTTCTCATCAATCTGTTTTAGTCTTCGATATTTTAGGCACAAATCATATTCCTACCCAACCACCAAAACCAGTTTCAGAACCAGAACAGTTAGTTATCAAAAATCTTTGGGATACTTACAATTCTATCGATAGCGAGAACTATCAAGAAACTTATAACGATGCGATCCAGTTTCGTGAAGAAGCCTTTAACCTCTTTAACTTGGGATATCTAAGCCTAGTCGAAAGAGCTAGAGCGGAAGAACTGTATTGGGCATGTCTGCATAAAATAGCTCTAATTGTCAGTCAGATCAAAGAAGCTCAATCAGCACAAGTTACCTACATTCCCGAAGAGTTGCAACAGCTAGATCAGATTGTGTCACTGATTTACTATGCCAACCTCTCAATCTTTCAATCCGTTCCTGATTCTTGGGCGATCAACCAACTCTTTCCGATCATGCCCATCCACCGTCTAGATGAAGAACCAATTATCAGAGGCACTATTGCCGACCTTACTTGCGATAGCGATGGCAAAATTGATCGCTTTATTGCCCTCAGAGATACCAAACCAGTTTTAGAACTCCATCCTTTTAACCCACAAGAACCTTACTACTTGGGGATGTTTCTTGTCGGAGCCTATCAAGAAATCATGGGCAACTTACACAACCTTTTTGGCGACATCAACGTGGTGCATATTAAAACTAGCGATCGCAGTTATCAAATCGAATACGTTGTTAAAGGAGACACTATCAGAGAAGTCCTGAGCCACGTTCAGTATCAAGCAGCAGACTTATTAGAAACTATGCGCTGTCTTACAGAACAAGCTCTCCAACAAAATAAATTATCAGTTGCCGAAGCTCAAAAGCTCCTACAAAACTACGAAAACAACCTCAACAGCTACACTTATTTCAGCGAACATTAATTTCACAAATATCTAGAGTTTTAATTATTTGCGATCACTCTAAAAGTCGGCATTGCATAAATGCGGGATGAGATTCAAACTATGAGGAAACATGATTGTGATTGAATCTAGTGGAATGTCCCAAATGCCAATCTAGTCATATTCGCAAGAATAGTCACCGTCGAGGTAAGCAAAATCATATCTGTGTCGACTGTGGTCGTCAGTTCGTAGAAAATCCACAAACTAATCGAGGATACAGTGATGATGTCCGTAGAACGTGTCTCAAAATGTATCTTAACGGCATGGGATTTCGAGGAATTGAGAGGGTTACCGATGTGCACCACACAACAGTAATTAACTGGGTTAAGCAAGCTGGGGAGATTCTCCCCAATGCTCCCCAGCCTGAAGAAATTCCTGAAGTTGGAGAACTCGATGAACTACAAACCTTTGTCAGAGCGAAAAGCGGTGCGACCCCGATGAGGTTTCCTCATCTAGGGAACGCGCACCAAGATAAAACAAAGTTTGGATATGGACAGCCGTAAATCACTTCGAGCCAGGAATCTTGGGATGGGTTGTGGGAGACCACAGTGCAGAAACATTTGAGCCTTTGTGGAACATAGTTAGTCTTTGGCAATGTTTCTTTTATGTCACTGATGCCTGGAAGGTTTATTCTCAATACATTCCAAATGGCGATCAAATTATCAGTAAGATCTACATGACTAGAGTTGAAGGAGAAAACACTAGACTGAGGCATTATTTGGCAAGATTACATCGTAAGACCTTGTGCTATTCAAAATCAGTTGAAATGCTGAAACATTCACTTCGACTACTCACACATTATCTCAAATTTTGGGATGTCCCTGTTCCACCAAGATTCATCTCTTGATTAAGCAACGCCTAAAAGTCTATTCAAATTTACTGCTTAATCTAATTAGGAGAGAAAGTCCTACTACCACGAACGAGATCTTGTAAGCCGCTTTCTGGGTCTACTCCGTCTACTAGTTCAGGAAAACACTTTGCTGCTTTATCTCCCATGCAAACATCACGAATAAATTCCCAAAAACTGCGCCCTATGAAGTAGATAGTGTCATCTTCAGAAATTCCATAAATATTGGCACTTTTATCCTCATCACTGTAGGTAGCTAGATCAAAAATCAAAAATGAATGATCTGCCCCATAACCAAAAACATAGGCAGATTGAAAGATCTGCTTTTCCTCCTCACTGTAGTCAGCATAATTAACACAGGCATTTATCGTATCTTGCAAAGAAATCAAATGCCCTACAACATCCACACAATCTGGACAGCGAATATTGAATATCGTGATGCCAAACTCTCCAGTACCAAATACCTGACAATATTCCTTGTACTCATGAGGAAGAATAAAACCAGCTTGAGATTCAAACTGCTCTAACTGCTCACTGCTAAGCGTGTGCATTTTCGATTCACCTCGATGAATAACCAAAACTCGTTTTAATAAGGCAAACCATTTCTCTAAGCTATCTTCCATACAGACAAAACTGGAATGAGTTTATGAGCTGAAGTTACGTGATCGCAACTAACTACTGACAACTAACCAGACTACTTATAACTCCTTTGAGTCAAGCTAACATTCTCAAAATCTAGCTTTTCCTGATGTAAATTTGCCTGAGCTGTATCCCCAGAATATTCCCACGCTGCCACGTAGCAATAATCCGTATCGTTGCGTTGGGCTTCTCCTTCGGGGGTTTGATATTCTTCACGGAAATGCGCTCCACAGGACTCTTCACGGTTGAGGGCATCTTGCGCCATCAGTTGACCTAGTTCTAGGAAATCAGCAACCCGTCCAGCAAATTCAAGATTTTTATTGAGAGTTGCTTGATTACGAGGGATTTTCACATTTTGCCAAAACTCATCTTTGAGCTGAGTAATTTCA
>CAZSEZ010000004.1:0-44041 GCA_964606015.1 uncultured bacterium | reverse complement strand
TGTTAGCTTTGGCCTACACTCCCGAAGAGATTCAAAGTGCGATCGCAGTAATTTCCCAAGACCAACAGCTACAAACTAATCCTCACGTTGAAGACTGGATCAGAAGTGCTATTTCTTGGTTAACTGGCGAGTAATTACTTATTGATTAATAAATTAGTCGCTGACTTTCATCACAATTAAGGTCATATCATCCTTGCTAGAACTAGACTGTCCCATAAATAGCTCTACTTGCTCAAAGAGATGTTCGAGGATTTCTTCTGTACTAAAGAGATTTTCGCAACCCCAGCGAAAAGTTTGAGTTAAATTCTCTTCTTCAAAGCGATCGCCATTAGCATTAACCGCATCGGTAAAGCCGTCAGTATAGTACATGATGATGTCCCCAGGGGACAAAGTTACCGTATCATCCTCGTATTCCGAATCTACATCCAGGCCGATTAGCATTCCCCAAGTATCAAGTTTCTCGATCTGGCCAGAAGCAGCCTGCCACCATAAAGGAGGATTATGCGCAGCATTGGTAAACGATAGCTGACGGGTTTTCGGATCGTATTCGGAGTAGAACATGCTCACGAAACGATGAGAATTTTCTAAATCTGGATACATAACCCGATTGAGATGACTCATTATCTGGGCTGGATTGTGGCGGTTGAGTACCTCTGCCCTGAGCATTCCTCTAGTCATAGTCATGATTAGACCCGCAGGAACCCCTTTACCCATGACATCACCGATCACCACACTCCAAGGCACTGCTGAAATCTCTGGAGAGTGCTGATGGCTCATCCGATCATAGTTAGTAGGAATAAAATCGTAATAGTCCCCACCAACTCGGTTGGCAGTTTGACACTTAGCAGCAATTTCTATGCCTTCAATTTGGGGACATTCTGTAGGTAACAGCCTGTCTTGAATCTCAGAAGCAATTTCTAGCTCGCGGTCTTGTCTTTCTTTGGAACGCAGTTCAACCGTAAGCTCATGTTGTGCGATCGCAACGGCAGTTTGATCCGCTACTAACTGAACTAACTTACGCTTGGTTTGATTCCACTCATATTCGCGATCTTGACTAAAAATATAGAGCCTACCCTGCTCGGCATTTTTGACAATGATCGGAGTACCGTAGATCTTAATTTTATTAGCTGCCAACTCTTGAGCAAAACTTTCATCTAGGGTATTTGCCAGGGTGGTGGCGGAATATAAAGCAACTTGGTTAGCTCTACCATTGAGCAAATAGATGATTTTCTCAGCTCCTCGGCGTACCACCTTACACACCTCAGTATTCTGGCAGTGAATTTGCTCAAGCCGTAACGAGTTTTCTTTGCCAAATAATACGAGACAACCACCCATTGCATCGGTAACTCTGGCTGCCATCAGGGGGGTTAGTTCCAGGAATTGATTAAGGTTACTAAAACTACGTAGTGCAAAGCCTAGAGAGCTAAGTAAATTCTGAACCTTAGTTTGTTCCCTCTGAAGATCTGCGACTAATTCTTTTAATAAAACAATTGAGCTGATCTCATCGCTTGATGGCGAACTGATATTCTGGGATGTCTGCTCGCGACCTTCATTATTAGAAAATGGTTGAGGGAATGGTATTACAGTCATTGCCTCGCAGTTATAAATGTAATAAAGTGGTTTTTTAAAAAAAGGTTCACCTAGTTTGCTCTAAAGTAGACAAGTAGTCAACTTTAACTTAACTAAGGTAGATAGTAGAAACAGCATTTCTTGCTGAACTAGGTTAACAAAAAAGTAGGAGAACAGGTTCTAAAAGCAAAACAAATTAACACTTAACAGGTTGTCCAACCTTAATAAGCTTAGGTCTTAATCCTTGTAAGGATCACCTCATTTTACTTTCGGAATTGGTTAATGATAACTCTATTTACTGATACTGCCAAGACTGCGATGCTCAAAAAAATCTTAAAATGAGACCAATATTATCAAAAAATTAAAGTTGTATCTGGCGACTAAAGTGTCTGTGGCTATTTACTTACTTGTCTAACCTTCGAGCAAGGCTTCTACAAATTCGTAGCTAGAAAAGGGACGTAAATCCTCAATTCCTTCTCCTACGCCAACAAAACGAATTGGCAAGTTTAATTCTCTTGCGATCGCAAGGGCAACACCACCTTTGGCGCTACCATCAAGTTTGGTTAGGACAACCCCACTTAATTGAGCAGCTTCGCTAAACACCTTTGCTTGATAAAGACTGTTTTGACCTAGTGTTGAATCAATAACCAGCAAGGATTCTATCTTGGCATCGGGAGCATTTTTATCGACCACACGACGAATTTTGGCTAGCTCATCCATGAGGTTCTTTTTATTTTGCAATCTACCTGCGGTGTCTACTAGGAGCAAATTGGTATCACGAGATTTGGCTGCGGAAATAGCATCATAAACTACGGCTGCGGGGTCTGTGTTTTGTCCTGGGTTAGCAATAACCTCAGTTTTGGTTCGCTCTCCCCAAACTTGTACCTGTTGAACTGCTGCTGCGCGGAAAGTATCGGCTGCTGCGATTAAACAGTTGTAGCCAGAGCCTTTGGCTAAGTTAGTCAGCTTACCAATCGTAGTGGTTTTACCCGCGCCATTAACTCCTGTTAGCAGCCAGATGTTGAGAATATCGTCTTCTGGGACAAAGTCTTTATTATCTTGACCTTGGAGGGGTTTATCAAGGATATCTTGGAGAATAGTTTTCAGATAAGCGATCGCTTCTTCAGGAGGTAGTGCTTCTTCTTTGAGCTTGTCTTGGAGCGTTTCTACTATGTAGTCGGTTGCGTCAATCCCAATATCTGCTTGCAATAATAAAAACTCAATTTCTTCGATGGCATCTTTATTGAGGGGTCCTTGTCCTACTAAGGATTTGAGCTGGACAATCCAGCCACGGCGGGTTTTGCCTACACCTTGCCGTAGTTTAGTCAGCCAGCTAATTTCTTCTTCGGAAATCTCTTCTGCTGTTCTACCTTGTCTTGCTAAAACTCCTGCTGACCAAACAAAATCGTCATCTAATTCAGGTTCTGGTTCAGGTTCTGCGATCGCAGTTTCTTGGAGTTTTTCTAATCCTTGGGATTTTTGCATCCAAGCGGGAACATTCGTAGGAGTCTCGACTGGTTCGGGTGCTTCTGGTGTTGTTTCTTCTATTTCTTCTGTGAGTTTAGTTTCTGGTGTCGTGACTGAATCGGTAACAGCTTCTGACTCTATTGTTGCTGGTTCTGGAGTTGGAGTATCTGCTGGCTTTGGTGCGCTTTCTGCTTCTACTACTTGGTCTGTTGCTGGTGTTACTGTTACTGGTTCAACTACTTCGTTAACAGTTTCAGATTTGGCTTCTATCTCTTCTTCAACAACTTCAATAGTGGTCTCTGGTTCTGTTGCTGCTTCTGGTTCGGTTGTTGACTCTGGTTCTAAGGTGGGTTCAGGAGTTTCTGCAATTGCTTCTTCTGTTGACTCTACTTCCTCTGCTACCTCTTCAACTTTTGCCTGTTCTTTCTTGGCTTGAATATTTTTATAAGCAGCTTTTGCTAACGCTAGATAATCTTCTTGGCTTGGTGTTTTTGTTTCGCTTTCAGCTACTACTTCCTCTTGCTTTTGTGGTTCTTGCTCAGGAGCAGCTTTGGGAGTTTCTTGCTTGGCTTTGTTGTTACGGCGAAACCAGTTAAACATAAGGAAGAGAATCTAAAAAGTATCTTAAACAGTGTATACATTCTAGATGAATCGGGATATCTCGCCTAGGTCGGGCAATCCCTACCTAGTGGATACTAGGCGATCGCAAAGCTTAAGTTAAGTCAAACGAATCATCATCTCCAGTTGAGGAATTTATAAAATACTAATGTTCTATATAAAGTAGCTGAATGTTAGAAGGTTTAGATAATTTGCCTTGGGAAGATTTACAGAATAGCAAAGAGAAAACTTATTTTGCTTTTGACTGGGCTTTAGATATTCCCTACGACATTCGCTTGTTACTTAGTTCCGATCCTCAAAAAGTTGACTTAGCATTAACTGAACTATTTGAAGCTTGCTTTCATCAAGGAACCCAGTTTCCTGGAACTCCCTATGTTTTACCCTTTGTTATCGAACTTTGTGGTGAACCATCTTTAGAGATCCGTCCTTCTCTACTAAGTTTTTGGCGTCATGCTATTGCTGAATTTTTCAGTATTCAATGTCGTCCTCATTGGGAAGATAGAGAGAGATTTTTTAAATGGGGAGAGGTAGATGAATATGCTACGAAGCATGGTTGGTATGATTATTTGAATGAAATTTATCGAGAATCGCTGGAAGAAGCAGAATTACTCTACAGATTGCTAGAAGATTCAGATTATCAGGTAAGAGCTGGTGCGGTTGGGGTTTTAGCTTGTATGCCAACTATTTCAGAATCTTCTGTTCCCAAATTAGAAGCCTTGTTTAAACAAGAATCATCTCAATATGTCAGAGCGGGGATTTCTTTTGCCTTGGGAGAGCTAGGAGCAGTAAACATTCTACAGAGAATGTTAGACGAAGAAGGATTTACTGCTACCAAATGTATTGCAGCTTGTCAGTTAGCCAGAATCGCCCCTGAAGAGAGGTTAATTGACCCATTGCTAGAGTTTGTTAATCAGCCCATCGCTAATTATGATCGTATCATCGGTGCGGGAGGAGAATCTACAGGAGATGCTGCTTTTTCTATTTCTCATTTACCCCGTCATGTTCAGCAGCAAGCTATTCCTGAAATCTGCCAGTTACTTAAGAAAAATCGCTCTTTTGCCACAATCCTTCTAGTTAAAACTCTACTGTCCGCAGCTTTTGAAAAATGTAAAGAACCACTGATAGAACTCACCGATATCCAAAAACTAGTTTTAACTCAGATGCTGCTTACAGATGAACTGTGGTCTATTGGGAACATAATGGGAACCTTTGAAGCTTATGGTTTGCCCTATGGGATGGGGAATAGAAAAGAGAAAATCGCTAATTTTGTAAGTATTGAACTGACACCTGATGAGGCTTTGAAAGAACTTTGCGAGGGTTTATCCTGGGCAGAAATGGGCTGTTTTCTGGAAAATGATAGAAATGGCATTGATCGCGCTCTACAAATTGACTCTACAGTTTTTGAACGCTCACCATCCCCTTCAGAAGCCTGGTTACTATGTGCGAAAGCTTTTGCTGAAAAGGATCAAAATAGAGCATTAGCCGCTTTTCGCAACGCCTATTTAATCAATCCTGCTATTGTTGGTAAAGTTACACCTGATTGGTATCTGGCAAATTTGCTAGAAGAATTTGATTTCTGATGAAAACATTTACTCTTGGTTTGTTGTTAGGTTTTAACTTTTTAGCTCAAACAGTCTCAGCTTTGCCACCACCAGAAGATACTCCAGAAGAGATTTTGCGGAGTGAAATCATCTTAGAAGGACGATCGCCATTAGATAATCGGCCTTTATCCGCCGCCGAATATGCTCAGGAACAAGAAAAAATTGCTCAGAGTGTTTACGATCCTGAATTAGATCCACAAATTCGTGAACTAATATTTCTGCTCAATATCAGAAAACTTTTCAAAACCTTAACACCCTTTTAATGGCATCAAATCATAACCACTAACTATTTCAGCAGTGGCAATAATAAAGTCACAAAGTAATAGACTAAAGGTGCTGTGAATACATAGCTGTCAGTGCGATCCAGAATTCCACCATGTCCAGGAATCAATTGACCAGAATCTTTGACCCCTGCATCGCGCTTCATCATTGATTCGGTTAGATCTCCTAGCAAGCTTGTTACACCGATCAAGCTGCCGAGTAAAATGCCACTGATTTGCCAACCAGGGAAATCAAAGTACCAAGCTCCTAGCTCAGCAACAATTAAACTACCTAGAACACCAAAAAAGGCTCCTTCAACAGTTTTCTTGGGACTAATTGCAGACAACTTAGTTTTGCCAAAAGCTTTACCCATAAAGTAAGCCCCAATATCTGCAGCCCAGATACAGGCCATAACCAAAAAAGTCAAAACAAGAGCAGTAGGGAAAGTTCTAACATCTTGCCAAGAAATAGGCCAGTAACCTTCTAGCGGTAAATTCGTCGCATCGATAGTATTCGGTAAGCTGACCCTGAGACGTACCCAGTAGGTGGGCAAATAACCACAGTAAAAAAGACCCAAAATTGAACTTGCAATATCTGCAATAGTCGCCATCTTGGGCTGAAACAAGAGATAAAAGCAGATTATCGTCCCACCTAGACAAAACATTGCATCGGTAGTATTGGGAGCAACGCTGGCGCAAATTAATAAGACTTGAGAAACCACCATCGTTGTCTTGCCAGCAGGCTCGATTCCCTTGGCTCTGACCAAACGAAAATACTCGATTTGAGCCAAAACGATTAGGATGGCAATGCCAGCAGTGAAATACCAGCCTCCAAGAATAATCAAACTGAGGGCGATCGCGATCGCAATTACCCCACTAGTAATACGAGTCCAGGACATAATTTATCTGTTGCTTCATAGGTCTAAACAAGTCGCAAGACTTTGGTTAAGGTGACCTTATGAAAGGTTAACAAATTAACGCCCCAAAATCTTAAATTCCTATACTATATTTAGATTTTAGTCTTTTTGTTAATCAAAAATTACCAACTGTTCATTACCAAAACATCGTCCCTGGTTCTCCTTTAAAAGGACCGACAACATCTGAGGTAATCCAACCGCCATAAAAATTGCCTGGTTGGGGGGTAACTAGTTCACCATTGACATAACAAGCATCCATCATGCCTGGGTAGAAACTATAAAAGTTGCTAATCTCGGTAAAGTTGGGACTAGGTTGGGCAAAACGCCAAGCTGCATTACTAACTTGCTGGTCGTTGACCTGAATTTGATAATAATTTGCCCAGCCTTTCCACTCGCAAAAAGTTCTGTGGGGAGTTTGGCTGAAATACTCTAGCTTGATGTCTTCCGCAGGAATGTAGTAGCTAGGGGGGTGACTAGTTTCGATGACTCGCTTGACGCGATCGCTTTTGGCGATAACTACGTCGTTGAAAACAATCTCGATCTTTTTATCGCTGTCTTCGAGAACTGCGGGTCGGGGATAATCCCAGACAGATTCTTGTCCTGGTTTGGGAGGGATTGGCTCAGGTCTTGGCATTATTGGCTTGAATTAAAACTAAAAACTACTTCTGAAATAACAGTAAACCAAACCACTCATTAGTATCAGTGTAGGACTCACAGAGATTTAATCCGATTGTTTCTAGTTGTTGTTGCATTTGTCCGAGGTCAAATTTGCGAGAGATCTCAGTTCTAATTTTTTCTCCTGCCTGAAGGTCGATAATTAGATCTAATTTACTTAAACTAACCGTATGGGTTTGTTGTACTTCGAGATACATCTCGATTTGGTGTTGAATTTGGTTGTAAATGGCGTGGTGATGGCATAACTCTGGCTGAAAATCCCCACCAAATAAGTCGTTTAAGTGACTTAGCATGTTGAGGTTAAAAGCTGCGGTCACTCCTTGAGAGTCGTTATAGGCAGCTTCTAGAATTTCAATGGGTTTCTGTAAGTCTACTCCCAAAAGAAAATAATCCCCTGGATTCATCACCCGAGATATCTGTTTTAGGAAGCGATCGCAATCTGACTTAGAAAAGTTACCTAAACTACTACCCAAAAAAATTAGCATTCTGGAACTAGCAACAGGATTAGGTAAATCAGCTAAAGCAGCATCATATGTGCCAACTAAACCTCTAACTTTGAGCAAAGGATACTGTACTAAAAGCTGTTGTGCGGATTTTTCTAAAATACTATTGCTGACATCAATCGGGCTGTAATAGACGGGTTGCCCTTTTTGATGATAAGCATCCAAGAGAAAACGAGTCTTGGTCGAACTGCCACTACCTAGTTCGATCAGTTCACAGGATTGGGTGATATCTGCGATCGCTTTGGCATACTGCTTTAAGATCCCCGCTTCAGTTCTGGTGGGATAATATTCTGGTAACTCACAGATTTGCTCGAATAGCAGCGAACCTTTAGCATCGTAAAAATAACGTGCGGGTAAAGTCTTTTGTTCTTGAATTAGTCCAGCAATTACTTCTTTGCCATCATCTGTATTGGTTGTTTCCGTTCGTTGTAAGTAACGGATATCTAGTCTTGGGTCAATCATGATCGATTTCTAACTACTAATTACTGCGAGCAATTCTAAATCCGACGTGCTGGTAAAAATAGGGGCGGAACCAGTTGCGACAATACGCTGAGGCGTAAGCCCCCATACTAGCCCACGAGCCTCCTTTCATTACATAGTGTTGCTCGTCTAAAAAGGGTTCGGAATAGTCTAAATAAAGAGGATGAGCCTGAAAACCTGGTAAAGCAGTAAAGCTGTCCTGCATCCATTGCCAAACGTTCCCTCTGAGATCTTTTAGACCATAAGAATTATTACTTGTGTCAGCTGTGCCTACGGAAGTTGGGGAACCGTAGCTAAAGTTGAGATTGTAATTACTGGTTAGTGACACATTTTCTCGATCTTCACCAAGAGCCAGATTCCCTTCTGCTTCGCTCATCAAACGAGTTCCATTACCCAGCCAACAACAATAGGCCATTGCTTCAAAGTGGTTAACTTCTACGGGAAAATCTAAAGGCAATTCGATTAATTCAAAAACAGTCCGATACAGATAACTCCCATCTGCTTGGCGTTGCCAAAATTTCGGCTGTTTGACCTGATTCTTGGTTAGCCATTGCCAAGCGCGATCGCTCCAATATTCCGGATTATCATACCCTCCAGCCCTGACAAATTCTAAAAATTCTTGATTGGTTATAGGGTATCTACTAGCAGAAAAGGGTTCGACCTCTACTGCTAGTTCTCCATAGTCGCTATCCCAGCCATAGCTATTGGAGGTTTTTGGCTTGCCCAGAGTAACTTGACCTCCAGGAATTGCTAGCAAAGGATTCTCGGGAGCACTGCCCTGACTCATGCCATATTGCCATGCTTGAGGACGTTGTAATTTATCTGAATCTAACTGACGTAGCAACATCGAGGAAGTCTCAAAATGAATCCAACTGTGTTCTACCCCCATCAAAAATGCCCACCAAGGACTTTCTGGTGTAATGGGTAAATCTAAAGGAGCCTGCTGGACAGTTTGAGTAATTAATTCCTGGGCATCTTGGCGATATTGCCAGACCTTTTCTACGTCAGGAAAATCAATTTTGCCTACTGTTTTTTCTAGTTCTTCCGGGGTTTCGGGGTCGACACCAATTTCAAACAGGTTTTCGTAATAGTCGTTAATTCTGCGATTGAGTAAACCAACTTTGACTAATTTGTTGATATAAAAAACTGCTGAATGCCCTAAATAAAAAATTAGACGATTGCGCAAAGGATCGGGACTGAGGTAAAAAGTTTCTCGCTCTTTGAGGCTTTGCCAGAGTATGGTTTCTAGCCGCCAGGAGTCTTGGAAGTAGTTGAGTAAATCTGCACGATCGCAATCAAGAAGATTCGGAGGAGAGGACATTGATATGAGCCAGAGAAAAAGCTTCTGTCATAGGGTAACGCAATCGCAATTATTCCTGAAAATTGTTGAAGCTGCGATCGCTATATTCTGCTCTATGATGCAAATTACAGTTGAGTTAGTTAAGTTGCATCAAGTGTAGGTTTATCGGGCTTAATACTTACAGGAGAAATGGTAAGATAAGCGGTGCTTTAGTGGGTAAATAAGGTTAAGGGAGCAATGGCGTTAGTAGTTCAAAAGTATGGTGGTACTTCTGTTGGCACAGTAGAGAGAATCAAAGCGGTAGCTCAGAGAATTCAAAAAACTGTTCAGCAAGGTAATAGCGTCGTGGTGGTCGTCTCAGCGATGGGCAAGAGTACCGATACTTTAGTAGACTTGGCGCAGCAGATTACAGCTAATCCTTCCCGTCGCGAAATGGATATGTTGCTTTCGACTGGGGAACAAGTTTCGATTTCGCTTTTGAGTATGGCTCTTCAGGAGTTGGGACAACCCGCGATCTCTCTAACGGGTGCGCAAGTAGGGATTGTTACCGAAGCCGATCACTCTAGAGCAAGAATTTTACAGATTAAAACTGATCGCCTTACCAAACATCTTGATCGCGGTGAAGTTGTCGTGGTGGCAGGTTTCCAGGGCATTAGTAGTCAAGAAGAATTAGAAATTACTACCTTGGGTCGTGGTGGTTCAGATACTTCTGCTGTGGCTTTGGCTGCCTCTTTGGGAGCTAATCGCTGTGAAATCTATACCGATGTCCCAGGAATTTTGACTACCGACCCCAGAATTGTTCCCGAAGCTCAGATGATGAGCGAGATTACTGCAGATGAAATGTTGGAGTTGGCTAGTTTGGGAGCCAGTGTTTTGCACCCTAGAGCGGTAGAGATTGCGCGTAACTTCGGGATGCCTTTGGTAGTGCTTTCGAGTTGGAGCGATGCCCCTGGCACCAGGGTAACTTCCCCAGAACCGAAACCGCGATCGCTAGAAGGCTTAGAATTAGCAAAAGCAGTAGACGGTGTAGAGGTAGATACTAATCAAGCAAAAGTCGCCCTAACCAAGATTCCCGACTGTCCTGGGGTTGCTGCTCAACTATTTAGTGAAATTTCTGCTCAGGGAATTGATGTTGATTTGATCATTCAGTCGATTCACGAGTCCAACACTAACGATATTGTTTTTACTGTTACCAACGAGCAACTAGCCCATGCTCAACAAGTGGCTCAGGCGATCGCCCCAAAATTAGGTAATGCGACTAACAGTGAAGCTGAAGTTTTAGTCGATAACAACATTGCGAAGGTAGCGATTTCTGGAGCAGGGATTATTGGTCGTCCTGGCATTGCAGCTAAAATGTTCCAGACTCTTTCTGATGCAAGAATTAATATTCAGATGATTTCGACTTCGGAAGTCAAAGTTAGCTGTGTAATCGACCGTAGTGAATGCGATCGCGCTTCTCAACTACTCTGTGAAACTTTTGAGATTGCTTCCTCTTCATTACCTACCAAGGGAGAAACTAGCACAGACAATCCAGCAGTTAGAAGTGTTGCTTTAGATCGTGGTAAAGCCCGTGTTGCGATTTTGCAAGTTCCCGATTTACCAGGTAAAGCAGCTCGGATCTTTAGCATTTTGGCAGAGCATTCTATTAGTGTGGATACGATCATTCAGTCTCAGCGTAGTAAGGTGGTTGATGGTACTCACACTAGAGATATTGCTTTTACCGTTGCTCAAGAAGATGCTGAAACAGCGAAAGCAGCTCTAGATAAAGTTAAAGCAGAAATTGGTTATCAAGAGATCGTGATTGATAGTGCGATTGCAAAAGCCAGTGTTGTCGGTTCGGGAATGCAGGGAACCCCAGGAGTAGCTGCTAAGTTATTTGCTGCTCTGGCTGATAAGCAAATCAACATCCACACAATTTCAACTTCTGAAATTAAGATTAGCTGTGTTGTAACCGAAACAGACGGTATTGAAGCTCTAAAAACTGCCCACGAAGCGTTTGAACTGGGTGGTGAACCTACGGTAACTGTTGGTGGCTAGTAATTTAGTTGTTAATGATCTACCAATTTAGTTAACTATCGCAGTAAGTAAAATCGTAGATAGCCAAAGACATAAATCAGATCGATTAAGACCACCATCCCTTTACTCACTGGAGATTTAAGGATATTAAGAACTATAGGATTAGAGCCTAAGACCATTAGTAACTCTACTCCGGCTACATATTTGGCATGGTATTTAACATCCCAATAGGAAAACGGGCTCATAAAACGATAATCACTAAAAGGGAAAAAATGGCGGTGGGCATCGTCGTGGTGTACTGGGAGGTCTAGTAAACAGTGACAAACCATACTAGCAAATAGAGCCACGCCAAACTGCCAATTAAAGTAGTAGCAGATTCCTGCACCAATCAGAGCTAAAGGGATCGAGTGAGATAAGGCAGTGATATTTTGATTCAAAGGTTCGTAATAAGCTTCCGACCAAATCTTGCTATCTGGCAACTTATAGATATATTTGGCGATGAAGTAGAAGGCAAAAATCGGTACATCTGGTAAAAGCGCCCCAATAGTTATTGCTACATTTTGTTTGGGGGTAATCGTCTGGCTCAAAAAAGCCAAGTTAATAATGTAATGACTGGGAGTGTTCACAATTTAAGCAAGGAGTATGAAGGAAAGCTGGCCAAGAGAACAAGAAAAAGTCTCTATTCGGATGAGAAAAGGTTGACTAACAGATAGATAAAGCAGATTCACCAATGGTGAAGACTCAGGAAAAGACGTAATATGCTGCTAAGATTTGGTGTTGATTTTAGATAGCTAAGTATAACAAGTAGATAAATATGAAACGCAGAAAAGTCCTCTCGCAAATTGCGATCGCAGCTGCCACTAGCTCCACAGTAGTTGCCTGTAACGAAGCAAGTAATAGCCCTGGAGTACAAGCTAACGATTTACCTAGAGTTCGTTGGCGGATGGTTACTAGTTGGCCCAAATCTTTGGATACGATCTTTGGTGGGGCACAAACAGTATGCGATCGCGTCTCAGCCATGACTGGAGGCAAGTTTACTATCGAACCCTATGCAGCAGGTGAAATTGTGCCTGGTTTGGAGGTTTTGGATGCAGTACAAAATGGAACTGTTGAATGTGGTCATACTGCTAGTTACTACTATGTCGGCAAAAATCCTGCTTTAGCTTTTGGGACTTCTTTGCCTTTTGGTTTAACCGCACAACAGCAAAATGCCTGGTTTTATCACGGTGGCGGTCTAGAAACTATGCATAAGATCTATAGCGATTTTAATATTATTAATTTTCCTGCGGGTAATACAGGCGCCCAAATGGGCGGTTGGTTTAAAAAAGAAGTTCAATCCCTTAGTGAACTCCAGGGTCTCAAAATGCGGATTCCTGGTTTAGGCGGAGAAGTGATGTCTCGCTTAGGCGTGAATGTTCAGGTACTACCAGGGGGTGAAGTTTTCTTGGCTCTAGACCGTGGTGCGATCGATGCAGCAGAGTGGGTGGGGCCTTATGACGACCAAAAACTTGGTTTAAACAAGGCAGCTGCTTACTATTACTATCCTGGTTGGTGGGAGCCGGGCGCAACCTTAGAAGTTCAAGTGAACAAAGCTCAGTGGGAAAAGTTGCCTGTAGAGTATCAAGAGATTTTTCAAACTGCTGCTAAAGAGGCCAATCTCAATATGTTGTCACAGTATGACGCGCTTAATCGTCAGTCTCTGCAAGAACTGATTGCCTCTGGAACCAAGCTGACTCCCTATAGCTCTGAAATTCTCAGTGCAGCTCGCAAAGCAGCGGAGTCGATCTATCAAGAAAAAGCTAGTAAATCTAGTGTTTTCCAAGAGACTTATCAATCTTGGAATAAGTTTCGCGATTTAGTTTCTCAATGGAACCAAATTAATGAGTTGAGTTTTAGTAACTTTATGACTCAGTCTTGAATAATTTGAATCACAAGATTATGAATATAGGCTATAAACTTAAGCATTAAATTTCAGCTATTGATCAATAAAGCGATCGCAACCTGATAATTTCTGGCTTGATAAATTCTTAATCGGCAAAGTGATAGTGACAGTGGTTCCTTGATCTTTTTGACTTAGGATATCAATCTTTCCTGACTGCACTTCCACACAGCGTTTGACGATTGACAAACCTAAACCTGTGCCAGGGATGTTACGAGCGTTATCTGCTCTCTGGAAAGGAATAAACAGCTTAGGTAGGTACTCTGAACTCATTCCAATTCCGCGATCTCGTACTTCTAAGATAGCTAGCTCTAGTTTTTTTGTCAGACTTAGTTCAATCAGACTATCAACAGGAGAGTACTTAATTGCATTGATTAGTAGGTTATCGATGATGTGCTGTAGCAAGGAAGTGTCCCACAATGTGTTGGTAAAATCACCTTTGCTAGTAAATTTGAGTTGGTGTTGATTGCCCACAGTCAATTGTAAGGATGTTACCTTTTGACTAAGATAAGCTTCAATATCAAGTAATTTGGGTTCGTAAGCTAGCTTACCCGCATCAGAACGCCCTAAGAAGATAATCTCATCGATTAGCTGAGCCAAGCCTTTACCCGCAGCATGAATTTGCTGTAGTAAAAGCTGCTGGGTTTCAGTTGTTAAATTTGCCTGACGTTGTTCTAAGAGTCCTGAAGAAGCCAAAATCGTAGTGAGGGGATTGCGGAATTCATGAGAGAACATCGACAGAAATTCTGCTCGCAATTGATCGTTTTTTTGTGCCTCTAAAAGTTGGTTTCTAGCTCGTTCTATCTGTAAGGAAAGGTCTTTATTTGCTTGACGCATTGTTTCGGCAACTCGTTGTCTTTCGATCGCGTACTGCAAAGAGCGAACTAAGCCTTCGACATTAATTTTTCGTTTAACGAGATAATCTTGTGCCCCTGCCCTAACTGCTTCTAGAGCAAACTTTTCATCATTGTGATTAGTGAGGACAACAATCGGAATGGAGGGGATCGATTGTTTGATTTCTCGCAACGAGTTTAGCCCGATGCTATCCGGCAAAGTAAGGTCTAGTAGAACTACATCATATTGTGCCTGTTCGAGATGGTCTTTAGCTTGTTGGAGCCTCTTGACATGGGTGAGACAAAAGTCTTCTACTTTGAAGTTTTTGAGTACCTCTTGTAAGAGTCTCGCTTCGGCAAGATCGTCTTCTACAAGCAGAATATTTACTGTTTTTAAAGCATGGCGAGGAGACATTATGTTTAGGTTACTGGCGTCGGCAATCTACTAATATTTGTTGACGAAAATTACACTCTGCTTATATTTACACGGAACTATCGATCAAAACACAAATAAAACCCTAAGAAGGAAGAGTGACAGTATTCAGCCAAAACTCTTGAATCTCACGAACTATTTTAAATAATTCTTTTAGGTTTCTCGATTTGGAAATATAACAGTTGACGTGTAAGTCGTAACTTTGGAGGATGTCGTCTTCATTGCGAGAAGTACTCAAAACGATTACGGGGATTCGTTTGAGTTCGGAGTCGCTTTTGATTTCTGCTAGAACTTCTCGGCCGTCTTTTTTGGGTAAATTGAGATCGAGAATAATTAGATTGGGGCGTGGTGCGTCAAGATATTCTCCTTGTTTACGCAAAAAATCCATTGCAGCTACCCCATCCCTGACAGTAAGTAACTGATGAGATAGGGGACTTTCTTTAAGGACTTCTTGGATTAGACGAATATCCCCGATATTATCCTCTACCAGAAGGATTTGTTGTGGATCCGCCGTAGTCTCTGACCTCATTTCTAGCGTCACTGTCGCCTCCTACAGGAATCGTAAAGTAAAACTGTGCTCCTTGTCCTAGGCTGGACTCAACCCAAATATCCCCACGATGACACTCAACGATCTTTTTACAGATGGCTAAACCCATTCCCGTACCTGGGTATTCGTCGCGAGTATGCAAACGCTGAAAAATTACAAAAATTCGTTCTTTGAACTGAGGATCTATGCCAATTCCATTGTCGGAGATACAGAATAGCCAAGCATTTTCGACTCTTTCGCTAGTAATCGTGACTTCAAGATCGCGATCGCTACGAAACTTGATTGCATTGCCAATGAGATTTTGGAAGAGTTGCATCAACTGAGTTGGATCTGCCAGGACGGTAGGCAGGCGATCGTAATTGATCCTGGTATTGGTTGCACTTATTCTGGCTTGTAAACTACCCAGAGCTTGCTGTAGTGAGCTATTAGCATCAGTCAACGCCAAGTTGGCTTCCTGGAGGTCTACTTTGGAGTATGCCAAAACATCATCGATGAGATTTTGCATCAGGCTAACACCTTCTACCGCAAAGCCAATAAACTCTTTGGCATCGAGATCTAAGCGATCGCCATAGCGCATTTCCAATAACTGGACGTAGTTAGCAACATGATTGAGAGGTTCTTGTAAATCGTGAGAAGCTACATACGCAAAGCGTTTTAGCTCTGCATTGGAGCGTTGCAAATCTTTGGCTAACAGAGCCATTTCATCTGCTTGGCGCAGGATGATGTTAATGATGGCTTTTCTAAGTTCCAGTACTGCTTTTATTTCTACTGCCTTCCAAGGTAAGGACGTCAACTGGACTTGTTCTTTCCAAAGCTCAAAAGAGGTTCGTGGCGATAAAGTTAGTTTGCCTTGCCGGTGGGTTTGTTGATAGGCATTGTTAGGGTTACCTCCCCAGTTAACTGTTTGAATGACTTCAGGACGGAACCAGAGAATATAGTTATGAGGTGAGATGGGAATTGCTAATAAACCACTGGCAATATTTTTGAATTTGTGGCTATCAGCATAGACTGTAGGGAGAGAATCGGTGGCAAAAACTTCTTGAGAAATATTTTTTTGCAACCATAACAGAAGATAGTCGAGTTCTTCTGCTGTTGGAGTATCACCTAGAGTAGTCCAACTGCCGTTGTAACAAATAGCAGCCCCTGATGCAGCGGCTAGCTCCAGCAAGTTAGGGTTGTAATCAACCAAACCCTGCACAAAGTTGTCCGCAGTCGACATGCGATCAATCAACTGAGAGCGAACGTAATCGAGACGCATCCGATAATCGTAGTCTTCAGCCTCCTCTCTAGTAGAAATTTCTGCAAAGATTACTCTGCCTAAAAATTCACAAGCTTTGCGCAGTTCATAAGGTACAAATTTGGGAGTTTGGTGGTGACAAGCGATAATGCCCCAAAGTTTACCTTCTTTGATTAAAGAGATGGTAAGCGAGGCTTGCACTCCCATATTGTGTAAATACTCTAAATGGCAAGAAGAAGCACTACGAAGAATTGAATTTGTCAGATCTAGGTAACTATCTTCTTGATTATCTACTGACTCTTTTAGAGGAGGATACATCTCTACTGCATCCGAGATTGCATTGGGAATCAGGCGAATCCAGTTAGAGCTAAGTAATTTCCTGGCAGCAGGAGGAATATCCGATTCTGGATAGTGTAAACCTAAATAAGATTCGAGGTCTGCTCGCTTGGCTTCTGCTAGCACTTGACCATGATTGTCATGATCAAATTGATAGAGCATGACACGATCAAACTCGGTGACTTTTCGGACTTCTTGAACAATAATCTGGCAAAAATCATGCAGACTATTGATTGTTTCTAGCTGGTTAATCGACGCTCTAGCTAGATGATAAAAACTGAGAAAAGGAATATTTTCTTGGGAAATAGCTGGCTCTAGTTCTAGAATAAGTAACCCGTCACGGTTGCGATGGAAAACCGCATCAAAAACGACAAAATCATCTGCTCCTTTTCTGCCCCAAACTTTAGTGGGATTGATAAAGTCAAAATTTTCCTGAGCTAAACCTTCTTGGAGTCTCTCGACTTGAAATGAATCGAGCAAACTCTCTAATGGACGATCGCATAGATCTTCGGGAGGAATTCCAAATAGATAGCTAACATTGTTACTGATTCGAGAAATAACCAGCTCTGGTTCACTTAAAACGACAAGTACTCCATGAGGCTGGATGCGATCGCCTTGGGGAATAAACTCTTGAGGAAGCTGAGATTGAATTCGCCTTTGGGGTTCAGTGTCTAGGAAAGCCATAGTTCTTAATTGCGAACAATTTAGAGTACTGCACCTAGCATTTAAAAGTATTTACTTCAACTAGAGAGAGACATGTAAGCAAGATTCAGTAATTCTTAATTTTGCAACATACTTTCTCGTTATTTCTCAACAAATTAGCTATTTTTACGATCTATTTTCCTAACAAATAACTTGTTAGATTTTGGATAGTGATCTATAAAGCTTAGGCAGCTTATCTGTTTATTGAAAAGTATAAAAACCTAGCGTGTCCGAGACCGCAACTCTATTAAATTCAGTAAAGAGATTAATCTAAGTCTTGGTCGATAATTAAACCCTACTGATTATCGAGAGGCAGTCCATGGTATAACAGCAGACACGCATTATCCAGATTTTGGTCCGTACAACATTCGCTCTCTATCTTTCGATTGGTTCGTGGAACTTGGAGTGGGACAAATACTCCTTTAATGATGATTAGGATGACAAACCCTGGTTGTAAAATGTTGGTTGGCGAACATTTACAGTTGAAAGTCTCCCCCAGCTCGTAAATATTTGCAAGGCAAGATTGTAGTTTAAGCCAATAATTTAAGCCAAAGTTATTTACATATTGAGAAAGATACTTTGATTCGGGCATAAATTATTGAAAAATGTAGGGGAAATACAGGTGACTTGTTCGATGAGACACAGAATAAAAGCCTGTTCGATCTGATACTAACACCACTTGCGAACTAAGAGTTTATGTACGGTTATAGTCCCAAATCTAAGCGCAAACGTGGAGTCATTCTTTCGATGGGAGGTTGGCAACGTCTTCAGTCTGCCCAATCTCAGGCAGAACTACAGCATAATTCTGGTACAGCATATACTCTGGAAGAGCTGAATGAACTGACTAAACTCAGCTCTCATACTCTAACTAAAATCAAACGTCGTCAGGTTCCGGTAGATATTCAAAGTCTAGAGAACTATTTCCAAGCTTTTGACCTGAAACTTACTAGCCAGGACTTTACTAGACCAACTATTGAACGCCAATCTGCTCTATCCTCAAGAAATTTAGACTATCAATATCAGAATGATTTTGTTCGAGCCAGTGCAGAAATTTCTGATGCAGAAACTTTTCGCTTAGTAGATTCTCTAGATCTGAGTGAGCCAACAATTCCTGAAGGGCAAGTCCCGCTTGACTCTCCGTATTATTTGTTGCGACCTCCTGTCGAGGCAAGTTGTTATCAAGCTATGATGCAGCCTGGTTCTTTGATCAGGATCAAAGCTCCGCGTCGCCTAGGGAAAAGTTCTTTGATGGCAAGAGTTCTGCAATATGGAGCTCGACAGAATTATCGCACAGTATTTTTGAGTCTACAACTCGCGGAAAGGCAACTATTTAACGACCTGGATCGCTTCTTGCGTTGGTTTAGTGCCAGTGTCGGCTTGGGTATGGGTTTGAGCAATAACTTAGACCAGTATTGGGACGAATTATTTGGCAGTAAAATTAGTTGCAAAATCTATTTTGAAGAATATTTACTCGCTCAGCAGTCTCAGCCGTTGTTATTGGCTTTAGATGATGTAGACCGTTTATTTGATTATCCAGAGCTAGCAGATGAATTTTTTGGGTTATTGCGGACTTGGCACGAACAGGGAAAAAATCAACCAGTGTGGCAAAAGCTTCGACTGATTGTTGCTCACTCTACTGAGGTTTATATTCCTCTAAATGTAAATAAGTCTCCTTTTAATGTTGGTTTACCTATAGAACTAAAACCTTTTACCTTCGAACAGGTGCGAGAAATAGCTACCAGATATAGTTTGTCCCAACCACAGGAAATTGCGACTGAATTAATTGCGATCGCTAATGGGCAACCTTACCTGATTCAGTTGGCTCTTTATCATCTATGGCTAAATAATATTTCTCTTTCAGAGTTAGTGGCAACTGCTGCTACCTCTTACGGTATCTACAGCGAGCATTTACGTCGGCAATGGTGGGCGCTAGAGCAAAATCCTCAGTTAGCTTATGCTTTTAGTAAGGTTCTTCAACAAGATCAACCTACCGAGCTAGAACTCTACTTGGCATTTAAACTCGAAAGTCTTGGCTTAATCAAGCTTCAAGGTAATAAAGCTGTTCCTAGCTGTGCTCTATACAAAAACTACTTCCGTGAAAAATTGCTGTAAATAACTGCTAACCAATAATTAATACCCCTGGCCAATGAAACTAGATGTCAATGTAATTTGGGTTGTCGGTTGTGCTGGATTGGTGCTGATGATGCAACCTGGCTTCATGTGTTTAGAGTCGGGTCTGACGCGCTCGAAGAATAGCATCAATGTCGCTATTAAGAATCTAGTGGATTTGGGTATCTCAATTGCTTCTTTTTGGTGTTTTGGTTTTGCCATTATGTTTGGGGCTACTCAGCTAGGTTGGTTTGGCAGTTCGGGCTTTTTTCTCAATATTGAAACCAATCCACAGCTTGCAGCTTTTTTCTTGTTTCAGATGATGTTTTGTGGTACTGCCACCACTATCGTTTCAGGTGCGTTGGCAGAGAGGCTAAAGTTTCGGGGTTATCTAATCATTTCACTATTGATTTCGAGCTTAATCTATCCGTTATTTGGGCATTGGGCTTGGAATGGTTTGGGAACGGCTCAGTTAACGGGGTGGCTGGGTGCGCTAGGTTTTTCAGATTTTGCAGGATCTTCGATAGTTCATTCGGTAGGTGGTTGGGTATCTCTGGCTGCTTTACTGATTGTTGGTTCACGTACTGGCAAATATACCAAAACTAGCGATCGCTATTGGCAAAGTAATAAAATTCACGGTTCTAACTTACCTTTTTCAGTTTTGGGAGTGATGTTGCTCTGGGTTGGTTGGTTTGGCTTCAATGGTGGTAGCACTTTGGAATTGAACAATCAAATTCCCATCATTATTGTTCATACCGTCTTGGCTGGTGGCGCAGGGATGATTGCTGCTGGACTGTTGAGTTGGTATTACAAAGGCATTATCGAGGCAGAAGCGCTAATTAATGGTTCTTTAGCTGGATTAGTCGCAATAACGGCTGGCTGCAATGTGGTGACTACTCCTTTAGCAATGTTAATCGGTGCGATCGCAGGAATTCTCATGCTTGCTGTTACCAGCTATCTAGAAAAATTGCGCATTGATGATGGGGTAGATGCTGTCGCGATTCACGGTTTTGCTGGAGCCTGGGGCACCCTGGCTGTGGCTTTATTTGGGGATTTAGAGTTAATTGGTACTGGTCTTAGTCGACATCAACAAGTTTTAGTCCAACTCTTAGGGATTGGGGTTTGTTTTGTTTGGAGTTTTGGGCTTGCTTTTTTATTGCTCAGGCAGATTAATCGACTTTATCCTTTACGCGTTTCTCTTCAAGAAGAGGAACTAGGATTAAATGTCTCTGAACACCAGGCAAAAACTGAGCTTTACGAAATTTTCCGTGTCATGGATCAGCAAGCAGCTACCCAAGACTTTAGTTTGCGTGCTCCTGAAGAACCCTTTACCGAAGTTGGCAAAATCGCCCGTCGCTACAATCAGGTAATGGCGTCTTTAGAAGGTCATGCTCAAGAACTCAACGACCTCAACCAAAACCTTGAACAGAAGGTAGCTGATCGGACCGCAGAACTAACTGTAGCTAACCAAAAACTCACCAAACTAGATAAACTCAAAGACGAATTCCTGGCAAATACTTCTCACGAACTGCGAACACCTCTTAATAGCATCATTGGTTTGAGTGAATCCCTCATTGATGGGGCTGGGGGACACATTTCTGACTATGCAGCCTCCAACCTGGCAATGATTGCTAACAGTGGCAGGCGTTTGTATAGCTTGGTTAGTGATATTCTCGATTTTTCCCAAATTCTGCATGACAATCTCAACTTGAACCTTAAAGCAGTGGGTTTGCGTGAAGCTGTGGAAATTGTTCTGCTGCTCTGTCGTCCTTTATTGGGAAATAAGGAATTATGTCTGGTGAATGCGATCGCAGAAGATTTACCTCCTGTCAAAGCAGATGAAAACCGCCTACAACAGATTCTCTACAACCTAGTGGGTAATGCCATCAAATTTACCGAACAAGGAAAAGTGGAAGTGCGTGCTGTGGCTAGTGAGATAGCTAACTCTTGTGTCACTCTGACCATTAGCGATACAGGTATTGGTATCCCCGAAACTAGACGCGATCGCATTTTTGATTCTTTCACTCAAGGAGAAGGCTCGGCAGCTAGAGCTTATGAAGGGGTAGGTTTAGGGTTAACTGTTACCAAAAAATTGGTGGAATATCACGGTGGCAACATTTGGGTTGACTCGGAAGTGGGAACTGGCTCTCAGTTTAGTTTTACCTTGCCGATTGCAGATGAAGATAATTGGGAACAGCCCACTAAGATTTCTGTTTTTCCCGAAAATTTGGCAAATCTAACTCTTGCTTCAGAGGCCAAAATTCCTGCGCTGGCCAGCAAAGTTGACTCAGAATCAGAAGAGAAATTAGCAGCAGAACCACTTCATAACTACCGCGTTCTCATCGTTGATGATGACCCTGCCAACTTGCAAGTATTGATCAATAATCTGTCCTTAGAGCATTACGAAGTAGCTCAAGCTAGTAGTGGGCAAGAAGCCTTAGGAATGTTAGCTAATGGCTTAGACCCCGATATTATTTTGCTTGATGTGATGATGCCTAATATGACTGGTTTTGAGGTGGCAGCAAAGCTTAGAGAGACCTATTCTCTAGACCGGTTACCGATCTTACTGTTGACTGCTAAAACTCAAGTCAAAGATATTGTCACTGGGTTAGATGTTGGGGCAAATGACTATCTGAGTAAACCGATCTCTCGTAATGAATTGGTGGCCAGGATTCGGACTCATACTAATTTGCGTCGTCTGCAAGCAGAAAACCAAAGACAAACCGAAGAGTTGCAAAATGCCAAGGATAAATTACTCGAATACAATCGCAACCTTGAAAAAACTGTCACCGAACGTACTGCTGAACTCAGACAAACTCTAGAAATCCTCAAAGCGACTCAGCTAGAGCTAGAACTAGAAAACTCACTACTTAGGAGCGATCGCGAATCCCAGATTTATAATTACCAAGTTGGTGGCAGTTTACCGATGGATGCCCCTACCTATGTAGTGCGACAGGCAGATCGCCAGCTTTATCAAGCTCTCAAACGAGGAGAATATTGCTATGTCCTTAACTCTCGGCAGATGGGTAAATCCAGTCTCAGAGTCCAGGTCATGCAACGTTTCCAAGCAACAGGAGACCTCTGTATTGCGATCGATCTCTCAGAAATTGGCAACCAACAAGTCACGCTCGAACAGTGGTACGCGGGCTTTGCGTACAGTTTAGTTAGTGCAATTCCCCAAATTACTTTGCAACAGATGCGCAACTGGTGGCGTGAACATAATTTTTTAGCCCCAGTGCAACGTCTAGCAGAATTTATCGAACAGGTTGTCCTCACAGAAGTAAGCGATCGCATAATTGTTTTTATCGACGAACTTGATAGCATCCTCAGCTTGAGCTTTCCCCCAGATGATTTTTTGATTTTGCTGCGTAACTTGTTTAATCAACGTGCTGATAATCAAATATTTAACCGTCTGACTTTTGTTTTGTTGGGAGTTGCTACTCCAGCCCAACTAATTCAGGATAAACAGCGTACCCCTTTTAATATCGGCCAGAGTATTCCGCTTAATGGCTTCAAAATTCATGAAGCTCAACCCCTGATCCGTGGTTTCAATACCAAAGTTAATAGCCCACAGATGGTTCTCAAAGAAATTATTTCTTGGACAGGAGGACAACCCTTTTTAACCCAAAAGATTTGTCATCTGATCGGGACTTACCAAGATTTCATCACAGACGAACTACAATTTATTCGCGATCTGATCCAAACTAAAATCATTGATAATTGGGAAACCAACGATGAACCAGAGCATCTGAGGACTATTCGCGATCGCTTGTTACAAAATCCCGACTTCACTCCAGCACTATTAACTAAGTACCAACAAATCCTCGAACAAGATGACTTTCCTTTAGATAACAGCTTGGAAACCAGCGAACTTTTACTTTCTGGTCTAATCAAACGAGAAGGCAACTTTCTTGTTGTTAGTAATCGCATCTATGCTGAAATCTTTAGCCTAGATTGGGTATCCAAAGTATTAGGCTCGCTTTGACAGCAAAAATAATTGGCAAATTAACAAAATAATAGCCCTAACTTCAGAGGCTACGGTTGTATATAAGTAATCGGCCAATACATTCGCAGGTGATGTCTTATGTCTCAAGAGAAATTTAGCGTCTTATATGGGAAACGTTATCCTTGAGAACCAGTGATGTAAAGACTGAATCACTAACTATTAACCGATTTAATGAACCTATCCCGTTTAGCAATCAAATATTCTAAGGCCACGATCGCTTTTTGGTTGAGTATTGCCATAGCGGGTATCTTGGCTTTGAGCTCTTTACAATACAATCTTTTTCCTGAGGTCACTTTTCCTGTAGTTATCGTGAGGGCAGAGTCAAATAATCTCAATTCAGCACCAACAGCTGAAGCTACAGAGGTCAACGTTACGATTCCCCTCGAATCAGCCTTAACTGAGCTTGCCGGATTGACAGATATTGAATCTACTAGTTACCCCAAACAAGCAATTTTGAGCTTAGTTTTAGAGCCTGGGATGATTCTGGCTGAGGCCGAAACGAGGACTCAACAAATTATCAAGCAGGTTGAGTTGCCCAATACCAAGCTCAAGGTAATACCCCTCAACCTTAACGAATCTACTGCTGTTAGTTATGTTTTAACTAGCGATCGCTTAACTCTAGCAGAACTCAGCAATATTGCTAGTGACCAGATACTTCCTAAACTCGAAAAATTATCAGATGTCCAAAAAATCGAGCGTCTGGGGGATCTACAGGCTAGTAAAACCTTGGTACGTTTTAATGGCAAAAATGCGATCGCCTTAAAAATTATCAAAACTGCAGAAGGCAATACTCTCGAAGTCGTCAAGCAGGTAGCCCAAACGATCAAGCAACTCCAACCACAGTTTCCCGATGTCCGCCTAGAAATCGCTGAAACTCAGGCAAAATATATTCGAGAAGCAACCCAAGCTACTATTGAGTCTTTATTGGGGGCTGTTGTAATTTCTGTCCTCACGATTTTTGGTTTTTTGCGCAGTTGGCGAGCTACTTTAATTGCTGCGATCGCAATTCCGCTGTCTCTTTTGGGGACCTTTATTGTGATGGCAATAGCAGGGTTTGACTTGGAAACTCTTACTTTACTGGCTTTGGCTCTAGTAATTGGGATTATTGTTGATGATGCAATCGTTGAAGTAGAAAATATTATGCGTCATCAGGAGCAAGGTAACTCTCCTGGTAAAGCTGCTCTGTTAGCTACTCAAGAAATCGGTTTTACTGTGTCAGTTTCTACCCTGACTATTGTTGCGGTATTTTTGCCCATTGCTTTGATGGGAGGGACTTTGGGCAAATTTTTTCGTCCCTTTGGTTTGACTATTTCTGTAGCTGTCCTGACTTCTTTACTGGTTGCTCGTACCCTTGTCCCTGTTCTCGCTACCTACTTTCTTAAACCTCGTCTTCTCAGTTCCTCAACTCGTGAACTTCCTAACTTCCCATTGTCTAACTTAAAGTACCGTCGTTTACTTAGTTGGTCATTATCCCATCGATGGCAAGTAATTGTGATCGCCCTAGTTATTTCTCTTGGAGGAATAGCTTTGATTCCTCTGATTCCCCAAGGCTTTGTCCCCGATCTGGATCGCGGTGAGTTTAATGTGTACTATCAAACACCTTTACCAGAGATTCGCATCAATCGAACCCCACAAGAGGAGCAAGTAATAACTAGCTCTAACTTTAGCTGGCTCCAACGTATAGCGCGATCGCCAGAACAAATTTTACTCCGTCGTACTCTCAACATTGGCAATGAAATAGAAACCAAAATTCTCGCTTTACCAGAAGTAGCATCTGCATATACCGTCGTCGGAGTTAGGGAACAGCCTAATCTGGGTAAAATATATCTCAAGCTTCAGCCAGAACGTCAATTAACTACCAACCAAGTTCAAGAAAAAGTCCGTCATACTCTCTCCGATCTTCCCAACATTTCTCTTAGCGTTGAAGATATTCCTTTTGTAGAAACAGGAAGTGATACCCCTTTTAAACTTGCATTAGAAGGTAACAACCTAGAACAAGTTCAAAAAACAGCCCAACAACTGAAAATCAAACTGGAAGAATTAAACTCTTTAGTAGACCTCACCATATCAGGTGCAAACCAGGCTCTTCCTTCCATAACTCGTCTCAACAGACAAAGAGTTATCTACCTGTCGGCCAATCTTGCTCCTGGAGTTGCTATAGGGGATGTAACCCAAGAAGTTAATGCGATCGCAGGGGCTTTATTACCTGCGGAAATTAGGCTGAATACCCAAGGTGACTCAGCTAGGGCAGGCAAAATTTTAGGTGAATTCGCACTTACTCTGAGCATTGCTATAGTCCTCATGCTAGGAATCTTGTATTTACCTTTTAGGCGTTGGTTAGAGCCTTTGGTAATCGGTTTGGCTCTACCTCTAGCGATTATTGGTGCGATGTTGGCCTTGCTAGTCACTCAAAGTGACTTTGGGATGATTTCTCTAATGGGGCTGATTTTTCTTTTGGGCTTGCTCGACAAAAATGGTGTATTACTAATGGACTATGCCAACCAACTCAGAAATAAGGGTATGGCTCGCAAAGATGCTTTGATCGAAACTGGAGCAGTTCGATTGCGCCCGATTTTAATGACTACTGCTTCTACAGTTTTGGGGATGCTACCTATTGCTTTAGGTTTTGGTGCGGGTTCAGAATTGAGACAACCGATGGCAGTAGCGATTATTGGTGGTTTGTTGGCTTCTTCTGTATTGAGTTTGGTCGTAATTCCTGTTTTGTATAGTCTGTTGGAAGATTGGTTAGGTTCTCGCGTAAAATAAAATTTTTTTATACAAGAAGTTATGGCTTTAAAACCCTGTAGAGTCTGCGGTACTCTCAATGCCGAAGGTGTGGAAACTTGTTTGAGTTGTGGTCACGATCCTGAAGGTAATAAAAGACCGGCAATTTTTCGTTATGCCGCGATCGCTGTAGTTGCTTGTTTGGCAATACCTCTATTTGTTAGCTTAATGAATTTGGTCTTACAGCAAACTAGACCCAAAACTCCTCAGCCTAATCCTACTCAAGTTTCCTTTTATAGATGAGGTATTAACAAAATTAATCTGACTCGGCAAATTCGCCTAAAGCGTCATCAAACTTGTTAATAATTTCTAATAACTGAGATACAACTCGCTTGAAGATTTTTGTACGGTCTAATAATTTGGGCTTGATAATACAGGCACTAAGGATTGTTTTGCGTAGTGGATCCTTGCCTGAAAATTCATAATCTGCGATCGCTTGACTGATAATATCTCGATGTAAATTCTCTTTAGTACATAGTTGCTGGATTGCTAGCTCTCTTTCTGCTTCCCAAAAATCCTGAAAAACTTGAGGAATATCAGTTCCAGGTTTTAACTTAGGTAGTTCACTGTCGATAAATCTGGCAATCAGGTCTTTCTTGCTGCGAAGCTGGACTTCCTTGTCTAGTAGTTCGAGGATTGCAGTTTTTTGCTCTTGATAATTATTTGTTGGTTCTTTTTCTAAGTTAGTTTGGGTTAACTGAGCGATTAACTTGAGAATATATGCGACATTAATATCGTCTCTTTGAATCAACTCAAGCTCAAAATCCACCTCATTGATCGCCGATTCTGATTCCTCATCATTTTGGCTTCTGGTGCGATCGTGAATATCTAGATATTTGCTCTTGTAGTCTTCAAAAGTCTGTTCGTCGAGATTGAGTGCCGAAAAATCAAATTCAGTAAAGGATTTACTCACATTGAGCAATCGAATCAAGTTGCGGAAGGATTTAACAAACTCTAGTTGATCGTCTTCGCTAATTAGTTTGTTGACATCATTGGGGATGGAGGCGATCGCTCTTAGTTCTCGTACCCCTTCGTTAAATTCATTAATGTAATGTTCGTAGGGTTCGATAAATATTTTTTCCTTGGCATTGGCATTAGAGAACAGAGCAACGGCTTTATCGGTATTGTCTTTGAGGTTGCGAAAGCAGACTATGTTGCCTTGAGATTTTAGTTCTCCTAAAATGCGGTTGGTGCGCGAATATGCCTGAATCAAACCATGGTACTGAAGGTTTTTATCGACGTAGAGAGTATTGATTTTTTTGACATCAAAACCAGTGAGGAACATATTAACTACCAATAAGATGTCAACGCGGTTTTTATCCTCGAAGTTTTCGCGATCTCGATCTTTCAGTCTTTTAGAAATGTCTTTGTAGTAAGCATAAAAAGCCTGGCTGTCTTTAGCAGAATGCTGGGTCTGATAAAGCTGATTGTAATCAGCAATAAATCGATCTAATTTGTCCCGACTGTGACTGCGCTGGTTCTCATCAGTGGAAACATTAAAATCGGGGTCGCCAATCAAGCCATTAGCATCTTCGTCAGCTTCGTTATCCCTAGGAGTAAAGATGGTCGCAACTCTTAATTCGTGTAAACCTTGGCGTTGTTTACCTTTAAAGGTTTCGTAATAAGTAATTAGGTTCTCCACATTACTGACGCAAAATATAGCAGAGAACTTTTTATTTTTAGTTTTGCGATCGTGGCTATTAATAATCCAATCGACAATTAAAGAGATACGTTCGGGGTTGGCATAAAATTCACGGTCTAATTTTGGTTCGGCAATCAAGCTACCGTCGGGACGTTTGATTTTGCCCCAATACTCCACGGAAAACTTCAACACATTGTCATCTGCGATCGCATTGGTAATTACATATTTATGCAGACATTTCCGAAATAAGTCTACAGTAGTGCGTTTGCCATGCTCGTTACTCACGGCGTTCTCCGCTAAAATCGGCGTTCCCGTAAAGCCAAACATTTGGGCTTGGGGAAAGAAATTAACGATCTTTTTGTGAGTTTCCCCAAATTGAGAACGGTGGCATTCATCAAAGATAAAAACAATTCGCTTATCTTTTAAATTACCCATTCGGGTTTCATAGCGAGGCTTCTTGATGGCAGTATTGAGTTTTTGAATCGTGGTGACAATTAATTTACTATCTCCAGTCATCTGTTCGACAAGTTGCTTGGTATTATCCGTACTGTCTACGCAGTCGGGACTAAAGTGGTTAAATTCCTTGCTAGTTTGATAATCTAAATCTGCGCGATCTACCACAAACATTACTTTATGCACCTGGGGAAGTGCGGTAAGGATTTGGGCAGCTTTGAAGCTAGTTAGGGTTTTACCCGAACCCGTAGTGTGCCAGATATAGCCATTTTTATTGGTATTTTTGACCCGTTCGATAATCGCCTCTACCGCATGATATTGATAGGGACGCAATACCATCAATACTCGATCGGATTGGTGAAGGACAATATATTTACAAATCATCTTGGAGACATGGCATTTCTCCAAAAAGCAGTCGGCAAAGTCTTCGAGTTGGGTAATCAGGTTATTCTCTTCGTCAGACCAATAAAAGGTTTGTTTAAATTCTTGTTTGCGGTTGTTGGCGTAGTAGCGCGTGTTTACCCCATTGGATATCACAAAGATTTGAATGTATTGAAACAGCCCAAAGTCCGCACCGTAGGAATGACGCTGATAGCGGTTAATTTGGTTAAAGGCTTCTTTGAGTCTTAGCCCTCGGCGTTTGAGTTCGATTTGCACCAACGGCAAACCATTAATCAGTAGGGTAACGTCGTAGCGGTTTTTGTATTTACCCTGGTTAGTAACTTGGTGAGTAACTTGATATTCGTTTTGACACCAATGTTCCGTATTGAGAAATTCTACATAAAAGGTAGTACCATCATCGCGGTTTAATTCCATCTTGTCCCGCAGGCGTTTGGCGCGGTCGAAGACATTCCCTTTATCTAAATGATTGAGAATGCTATTAAATTCGAGTTCGCTAAATTGGGTTTTATTATGTTTCTCTAATTGGGTTTTGAGGTTAGCTTTAAGTTCTTGGCTATCTCTAATTTGTACTGCTTCGTAACCCAAACCAGTCAGGCGTTGAATTAAATCTCGTTCTAGTTCTTGTTCGGATTGGGTCATAGCTCGTAAATTGGCAAAAATAGCCTGTAAATCCCTGCTTTTAATAGATTACTCAGACAATCATTATTAATAGAATTAATAGAGTCTTAATTTTGAAATAAAACGAAAATCTTTTTGATTTAAGGTATACAAATCAAGATTATGAACTAAAGCAGTAGCAGCAATAAGGGCATCGGGGATTGTCAGTTTGTGGCTAAGAGCATAGTTTTCCATTAATTGAATAAATTGCTCGGAAACGGAAATATCCACAGCTAAAATATTTAACTGACCCAAATGTTTTTTAATGCGTTGTAATTCTCTTTTATTTAAAGCTCCATAGTAAAGTTCTGCTTGAGTTATGGTGCTAATAGCAATTTGTTTTGCGCCTATCTTACGCAATTCGCTGATAATCGGAGGATTATTCTTATAAAGCTCAATTATAATATTGGTATCGCATAAAATCACTTATTTGCTTCCTTCCAAGCTTGTTGGCGGAGAGTTTCGGCTGTTATTTCTCGATCTTCCCAGATACCCGCGATCGCAAAGAAGTCTTCAGTTTCTTCTCCATCTGTTTGTTTTTCTAAATCTTCTACAAATTGAAAAACTTGCTGTTGTTGTTCTGGAGTTAGTTGGCGGATTTTAGCGATCGCATTTTCTATAGTTAGCATGATTAGCTTTAAGGGCATATTATCGATTATGAATCGAGTTTAGCAAAGCTTTAAAGTATTGCCCTAAGTTTGATTGGATGTAATCCAGCTCAGGTAATATCTATCTTTACTCTTCTTTTAGTAATTCTTGCTCATAACAATAGTCCTGTAGTCTAAACTCATAGTCTTCATAATAAAGTGTATGTAAGGCTTGGCTGTACAGTACTTTTCCATCTAGAGGGTATTGTTCATCTAAAAAATTATTGAATTCAGCATTATTTTCATCTTCATATTTGATTTGATTATCTTCTAAGGTAGATTTTCTTTCTTCTTCAGTTTTACTTGCTTGTTTTTCCAAATCAATTATAAAAAAAGAAGCTAGAGTATACCGCAATAAACTATTAGTTATTTCCATAACCAATCTTGCAAGTTCTACATCACTTTGCAAAATCTTGGGAACTGCTCGACCATGAGAAATATCCCCTCTGGCATTTCTTAAATTAGCAATGGTACTGGCTAAACCAGAACAATTACCTGTAAAAGCATTTTCGTAAACATCATTATTTTTCTTTATAAGTTCTGCTGCTCTCTTAAATTGTTTGTGAACGCGAGCTTCATTTTGGTGATTATCTAACTCTTCCCTAGTTGCTGTTTTATCTAACGCTAAAATAATTGTCTTAGAAATACCTTGAATTAGAGATAAGCAACACTCAATAGTAATATCTGGATGAGGTTCTTGATTACGTTCTGCTTTTTCAATAATAGGAATGTAATATTGAAAATTCGGAAATTCAGTTAAATTTCTCGTAATTAGACTTTTTAAACTTTCCATAAAATAACCATTACATAAACATTTTTTGGAGTAAGCCTTGTTTGAATTGTTCGAGTTTAGCGATTTGTTTGCTTACGGTGTCGATTTTGCGATCAATTGAGGTCAGAAAACTAGCAATTTTTTCTTGTTCTTCTTTATCTTGAGGAACTAGAACCTTAATATTATTAATCGATGTAGTATTTAAACTAGGAACTCCTGTCGCTTCGTTATATTTGTACCAGTTAATAGATTGAATAATTAGAAATAAAAAAAATGGCACGATATTGGGTTTAATCTCTGAATAAAAAAGCGTGTCTACTGTCCAAAATGGGAATGAAATAAACTGAGGTTTATCTATTGTTCCTTTTCTTCCAATTAGAATAGAAGGCTTGTCGTAAAGATATGAATCAACATAGCGCATTACACCACCAGTCCCCAACACTGGATACTTTCCATCTTTTAAATCTTTGTGATCTTTTCCGTAACGAATAGTTAATAACTCTTCTAGCTTTTTCTTTTCCCAATCAGGAAAGGGTTTGCCGTTGTCTTGGGTGAAGCGGATTTGTTGGGAGAATATTTTTTGCATTACTCCCTTTTTATAGGTTTCTAAGAGTTCCCGTTTGCGACGGAGTTGGCTTATACGTAGGGTAACACTATCCAGAAATCTAGCAATTTTTTCCTGTTCTTCTACAGAAGGTAAAAAAACATTTAGATTTCTTACAGCCTCTTTTGTAATTGTTTTGGTTGCTGTCCCATTTGTAAATCGCTTTATATAATTTTCTTTATATTTTAATTGATAGAAAATGAATGTCTGATTAGCTCTGTTAGGCATACACCTAATCAAAAAAAGGTTCATTGCCAAAGAAACAGGCTTTTCAATTTTTGGCATTAAATAAACGCTTCCTGCATTAGCAATTTTGTTCATTAAAATATCATTTGGAAGAACCTTAGATTTTTTTAAAAAATTATATGCTGGCTCAGTAATATATTTTAAATCTTGCTGAAAATCATTACTTTCTAAGTTTTTTGTACGAATCATCACAGCATAGTTAGATTTGTCTAATAATTCCACATTTTCTTTTAACTTTTCATAAGAACCATTAGCGTGATAATCAGTTAGAACTTCCAATATTTTGCCTAATTTGATCTTTTCCCATTCCATGTTTTTGTTATCTCCTTAAAGTGGGAAGCTGTATATTAGACAGTAATTTTTTTCGCTTTTAGTCATACTGGTGATTCTATTCCCAACTCAGCACAAAAACCCCTAATAGTTTCATCTGTTGCCACCATCTCGCTATCTAACTGCTTCAACTCCTGGGCTACTGCTGCTAAGTCGATGGGTTCTTCTTCTTCAAAAGTATCCACATAACGGGGAATGTTGAGATTAAAGTCATTTTCCGCAATCTCTGCCAACTCTGCGCGATAGCTGTATTTATCTTCTACCAATCTGTCGCGATAGGTAGTAATAATCTTGGTAATATCCTGACTACGTAAATAGTTCTGATTCTTGGCTTTTTCAAAATGCGCGCTGGCATCGATAAATAAAATATCTTCGGGCTGTTCCCGACACTTCTTAAACACCAGGATACAGGTAGGAATACTCGTACCATAGAAAATATTGGCAGGTAAACCTATTACCGCATCGAGCCAATTGCGTTCTTTAATTAAATAGGTGCGTATGTGTGCCTCGGCTGCACCGCGAAATAAAACCCCGTGGGGCAAAACTACCGCCATCGCACCATTATCATCGAGGTGATGGATCATGTGCTGCACAAAAGCAAAATCTGCTTTAGATTTGGGTGCTAGCTTGCCGTATTGACTGAAACGGTCATCGGATTCAAATAGCTTGTTAGCACTCCACTTTGCCGAAAAAGGCGGGTTAGCCACAACAGCCTCAAACCTCATTCCCTCGTGTTGGGGACTTTCTAGAGTATCCTCTTGCTTGAGGTCAAAATTACGATAATGTACCCCGTGCAGAATCATGTTCATCCGCGCCAGGTTATAGGTGGTACGGTTCATTTCCTGTCCGTAGTAATGTGCCACCTCGGTTACTTCCCTGGCTACCCGCAATAACAAAGAACCAGAACCGCAGGTAGGATCGTAAACCGACTTGAGCCGATCTTTCCCTGTCGTGACAATCTTCGCCAACACTTCCGAAACCTGTTGGGGTGTATAAAATTCTCCTGCCTTTTTCCCCGCACCGCTAGCAAACTGCCCGATTAGATATTCATAAGCATCCCCCAAAACATCACTTTCGCTGTCTTCTAAACGAAAGTCAATTTTATCTAGATGCACCAAAATCTTCGCAATCAGAGCATTCTTCGCTTTGGGAGTGCGCCCCAACTTAGAAGAAGTTAAGTCCAAATCTTCAAACAGGCGATCGAAATCGTCCTCGCTGGCTTCTCCCATAGTGGAACGTTCGATATTGGTTAAAACCTCGGTCAAATCTCCCAGAATGAAATTGGAACTAGATTCTAATTCACTATCGTCGATCTCTGACCCATCTGCCTTATTGCCCAAGGCTCGCTTTGCCAAAGAACCAAACAATTCCGATGGCTTGAGAAAATAACCCAATTGAGCAATGGATTCTTCTTTGATTGCTTCTAAATATTCTTGTCCGTCTTCAGAATCCTCATTAATCTCTAAAAAGTCAATCTTATCCTCTGCCAAAATATCATTGGCATATAGATACAATCGCTCCGATAGATATTTATAGAAAATAAACCCCAGACAATAATCCCGAAACTCGTCGGCATTCATCTTCCCTCGCAAGGAATCAGCAATGTTCCAAAGCTGGGCTTCTAATTTCCGTTTTTGGTTGTTGGTCATGAACGATAAAGACTATTCCCATTGCACTAAAGCGAGGGAATTCTAGCCTGAGCATCAAGCAGATCAGACAATTACTCATTATTTCTCAATAAGATTTAGCGATCGCTAAAGTACTGTGATGTTTATTCTTATCAATTATGCGATCGCGTACCACAACCACAAATTAAAACTCAGCCTTTAATTCTCTTGCCATAAGAGCTTGTACTGCTTCTTGAGGGGTGATCTTGCCTGTTAGTAATCTGTTTACTTGATAGGCAATGGGCACGGAGATTTTTTCCGCTTGAGCAATCCTGAGTAAAACTTGAGTAGTGTTAACCCCTTCGGCAGTGCCCTTCAAATCAGAAATTACTTGTTCTAAACTTTTGCCTGCTGCCAAACCATACCCAACTTGATAGTTACGGGATAAAGGACTATCGCAAGTAGCAATCAAATCTCCCAAACCAGACAAACCAAAAAAGGTTTCTGCTGTTCCGCCTAAATGCGTGCCGACGCGGATCATCTCTGGTAAAGCACGAGTGAGTAAAGCAGCCTTGGCATTTGTACCAAGTTTCATGCCATCACAAACACCTGCTGCGATCGCCATGATATTTTTGAGAGTGCCCCCTAATTCGGTTCCTAGGGGGTCTGGGTTGAGATAGACGCGAAAGATTTCTGAAGCGAAAATAGCCTGTACCTGTTGGGCTGCCACATTGTTGTGACTAGCCACCGTAGTTGCTGCGGGCAATTGTTGCGCGATTTCTCCTGAAAGGTTGGGGCCCGATAAGACTACTACTGGATTACTAGGGAAAGCTTGTTGCCAAATTTGTGACGGGGTTTTGGTTGTGGCTGGGTCTAAGCCTTTGGTGGCAGTAACGATTATGGTTTCAGTAGGTATGGAAATTTGCTGAAGCTGTTTAATGACTGGCTGGACTCCCTTCATAGCTACCGCTGAGATCACTATCTCTGCATCTGGGATCAATTTTGCTAGATTAGTACCATCTCTGCGAGACCAAAATTTGACCTGGTGTTGGTTTTGTAGGATTAATTGTCCTAAAGCAGAACCCCAAACACCTTTGCCTAAGATAACGATTGTCACCTTGGTTTATACTCCACAAGTAGGTTTTCGACAGCTTCATAACGATTGAATTCTGCTAAGTCCGCAGCACTATAGCCGTTATGATTTCGTAGTTGCGTATCAATATTATCTTGTTGTAGTAAGAGTTGGACTGCGTGAAGATGTCCACGATGACTTGCCCACATTAGAGCTGTAGCATCAGCATTATCCTGAAGGTTAAGATCAGCAGATGCTTCAAGAAGAATCTTGATCAGCTCGGTATTTCCTTGATCGCAAGCTGCCATCAGAATCGTTCGACCACCATCGATCCTAGTATTAGGGTCGGCTCCTAGAGAAAGTAAAGTCCTAACCATATTTAAATTATTGCTAGAAATAGCCAGAGTTAAAGCGGTTTCTTGATTATTGGTTAAGTTGGGGTCGGCATCGTGGGCAAAGAGAATTTCTGCGATCTCACTATAATCTTGCAGCGCAGCAATCATTAACGGCGTATCTCCCAACATATTTTTGGCGTTGGGATCAGCACCATTTTGTAACAAATCACGAACAATTTCTTGATAGTTTTCTACTGTAGCCAAATGGAGAGGAGTGTCTCCGCTAGCATCGGCGAGATTTACCTTAGCCCCGTTGTTGAGTAGATAATTAGCTATGTCTCGATATCCATTGGCAGCAGCGATCGCTAGAGGTGATTCTTGACAGTTAGTTAGGCCATTAGGGTTGGCTCCGACGGTAATTAACGTTTGCACAATGGCAAAATGTCCTAAATCTGTAGCGAGAGTTAATGGAGTCTCAGTAACTGATTGTTGGGAGTTTACCAAAGCTCCTTGGGCAAGCAGGTAATCAACTATTACTAACTGGTTATTTCTAATTGCCAGTTTTAGAGGTGTATCCGAGTCACGATCTTGAAGATTAATTTTTGCTCCTGCAGCTACTAATAATTTGACCGCAGCCAAATGACCTTGATAAGCTGCGATCGCTAAAGCTGGCGAACCATCATCATTGGTCAAATTTATTTGTGCCCCTTGTCTAATTAAAAATTCTAGAACTTGTTCCCGATTTTTGGCAGCCGCAGCCATTAAAGGGCTAATGCGATGGGGCTGAAGTTGATAATCAATCTCCGCCTGATGTTCTATTAACAATTGTACAATTTCTAAGTTGCCTACTTGACTGGCATAGATTAGAGCTTTGTTCCTGTCTTGTTGCGAGCAGGTAGTTTGCGTTAAGAATTCTTCTACTAATTTGCGATCGCCCTTGAGCGCAGCTTGTAAAAGTTCTTGATTTTGATTCATAATATGTTGCAGTGAAAAACCAGAGAAGGGCATCCCTTCCGTATGGTAGTTCTTCTGAGATTTACAACTAAAAATTTTTAGATCCTATACTTATTTGCAATTTTGATCATTAAATAAAATTATGTCGCAATTAGAACGACTGCTACTAATGGCAGAAGATGAACTTACCCAGTACAGTACTGATGCCAGAAAAATTGAAAAACTAAGACGTAAAATCGGGATTTCTGTACCTCGTCGTGAGCAGGAACAAGTCAAACAAGAACTTCTTGAGTTGATGCCAACAGGCCAGTTGGCTAAAATCGTTGAAGAGCAAAGGCAAACTGTGGCACTACCTTTCTGGGGAATTGCTGGTTTAGGTTTACTTCTGGGGATTTCGATGTTGCAACCTCTAGATCTAATTGCAACTGTACTTGGCACGATTGCAGCAGTGAGAATCCAACGCTGGGGCTGGCAACTTCAAGCTCAAACACTTCTACTCAACACTTTAGAAGATATTGAGGAGAAATCAAAAAACCCTGCCAAAAGCTAAACTTTTAGAGTTATCGATTACGCCCTAAATAATCCTGGGGTTCGTAAAACTTTAATCCAGAGTGTTTGGGCTCACTAGTCACTATTAGCTCAGAATAGTGACTGCCGTCACTGCCAAAATCCATAAGACATAGGATAAGTGAAGGAGAAGTATTAATAGGACAGTGGTTCGATGACTCAAGCCTATCCACATGTCAATAATTATGGGTACCTTTGGATTAGGCTAGCAACCCAGGAAGATGTAGAGCAAATTATTCAGGTTCAACTCAAATCACTACAGGTTATTGCTGCACGAGATTACAGTTCTCATGAGTTAAATGCTTTATTGCAGAGTAAGCAATCTCCAAGAAGTCGCTTTGAATTAATCTATGTTGCAGAACTTGGGGAACAAATTGTGGGTTTTGCAGCTCTAGATAAAGTTACTAATCACTTAGCAGGCTTATTTGTCGATCCCGAATATACTCGCATGGGAATTGGTACTAAACTTTTACAAACTATTGAAAATGAAGCTCAAAGATCAGGAATCAAAGTTTTATGGATTTGTTCTTCGCTGACAGGCCATGCTTTTTATTTGGCAAATAACTATCAGGAAATGAACGATTTCAATATATCTGTTGATGGGGTTGCTATCCCCTGTATCCGTCTGAGAAAGGTTTTTCCCGCTTCCTCTAAAGTTGACGTAAGAGGATTAGTTTCCATGATAATCCTAATTGCGATCGCGTTTTTTTTAGTCTTGAAATAGTTAAGTAAGCTTCTGCGAATATCCTAGTACTCACAGAGGTAGATTTTTGGATATTGGTTTAAATACACAGCAAGCATATTTACGATGTGTGTTGTATTAGGCACTCCTCTACTTAGGAGAATTGATTATTCGGCTTTAAAAATTTAGGAGTTCTCAAAAATCAAAAAACCGAAGTACCTTATCGTGATACTTCGGCTTCCCAAGATTTATTCTGATGCGGATGAAGAGACTCGAACTCTTACGCCGAAAGACACTAGAACCTAAATCTAGCGCGTCTACCAATTCCGCCACATCCGCAGGAATTAAACACTATAGTAGATGATATATAGCTGAGGAACAAAAGTCAACAGCTTTCTCAAAATCAGCTTTTCCTTGCCGCTCTAGGACTAGTGATTTTGTCTTAACTTCTATTTTTCATCGTTTTCCTTGCTAAAAAGAAAGACCGCTTTGCCTAATGCAAGCGATCTGTAAAACGATTGAAGTTACTAACTTGGTGTCAATGACTGTGACTAGTTTTTGTAGACTAGTGGTTGTAATTGAGCATTTGTTAGGTATTAACGTCTTCTTCTCATGCCACCGCCAAAACTTCTACGGGAGCCGCCAAAACTGCTACGAGGTCGTGAATAGCTACCGCGAGAGCTACCAAAGCCTGTAGATCTCTTGTTTGAGAATTTTGGTCTAGCTTTACCAGAAGTTCGCAAAGTATTAGAACCAAAACCAGAGCCAGTAGAACGAGTATTTTTCGCTGAGGGACGATTCAAGTTCTTACCGGCAGTCCTAGAGTTACGTAAATTACCAGTAGTGCGCAAGGTACGACGATTCTTAACTGCGAGAGGTGCGCTGTTATGACGCTCTTTGTAACGGCTTACTGCTCGACCGTAGCTGGAGCCATAACCGCCATAACCAGTCAATGATCCCCCACTATAGATTGGTGGCACGTAGTATTGAGGTCTAAAGAGCATATTAGCTACAGCTTGACCCGCGATCGCACCAGCAAAAGGAGTCCAAAAATTGGATTCACGACGAACTACCACCGTCTGAGGTTGACCAGTTTGAGGATTAGTTTGGGTTTCGGTCACATTATGAACGTACTCGATGCGAAAGTCTTCTGCCAGATAGAGAACTGGCTGCTTATTTTCGACTTGAAGATAGCTTTTTTCTCCATTAGAGATCGCTTCATCATCCAGACGAGCCATTTGGACATTATCTGTTTGTAATACAGGAGATACACCAGCAGGTGTATTGAGCAACATCAAGCTATATTCTCCTGTTGAATCGTCATAGGTAGCTTGTTGCAAGGGATATTTCCCATCAGCGATGGTACTGGGTGCAGTTGCAACATTATTGCTAAAATTCGGTTGAGTTTGGACTGCTGTTGTTGAACTACCACAAGCAACTGTAGTCCAGCACAGAGTTAGTGACATCAACACTACTAATACTTTTCGTAGCATAAAACACAAAATCTCGATTGTTATATCTAAGATTGTAGAGCTTATGTGTTAATTCAAGTTTTCGGCAATTACGACTACTAAAAATTATTTGGCTAAATTGGAGCTAACTAGGCTAGTGAAATTGGAATCATTTTGTCCATTTTGCGGTTGGCTTTGGTCTTCTGGCATCTTTTCGCAGGCGATCAATAGAGTTACCAACATTAGTGCTGTCCAAATATGATTTACCAGCTTTTTCATTTCACCACTATTCATTAGCCCACACCTTAAAATGTCCTCACACTCTCATCATGCCCAGATAGATCGGGTAAAATCCCGGTTACTATTCCACCTTTTAAACTGGCACATTTACTTAGAAGATTATGAAGAGAAGATCAACGAATTGTTTCTGCTTTGCCAAGAGGTGAAAACCGAATTTCGATTCTGCGACGCGAAGCATCGGGATTGCGGTTGCTGGGGGCAAAGTCTCCTGAGGGTAACTGTAGTTGGGCTGCGGAATAGGCTCGAAACTGGACTCCTTCTAGTCTGCCTTGTTGTTGAACTTGCTGGAGTTGTTTGACTACTTCTAAGGCTCGCATCAGCCCGAGATCGGCATTGGAGCCAGGAATTAAAGTATTGATAGCTTGTTTCCCTTGAGCTACTTGTTCTAGCTGGCGGTCTAGATTACTAGCAGAGTTAAAGTTGACCTGTCCATCAGTATGACCAATAATTTCGACGACATAAAGATTCCTCTGTTGACTGATTTGTTCGATGCGATTAACCAAAGTAGTTGTGATGTAGTTAGTTAGTTCTCTTGGTAGGGTCGCGCTGCCAGAAGCAAACTGATATTCTCCCGAGTCTTGAATTACTACTACTGGCGGAGCAGATTTGAGGCGTTTGAGTTCTGATTCGGCAATAGTTAATTGACTATTACTTTGTTCTAGTAAGGTTTGTAAATTGGTCGAAAGGCTATTGAGATTTACGGAATTTTGGCGTAGACGTTCTACAGTATTGTTTTTGGCGCTAATTTCTTGTTCTAGTGAATTAATTTCTCTCTGTAAAAGTTTGATTTGTTGTTCGCTCGTGCTGAGATTGAGTTGACTTTCATCAGCAGTAAATTTGAGAAATAGCGATCGCAATAAAGCTAGCAATAAAAAGAGACTAATGATCATAAATGCATTAGCCATTAAATCGGTAAAAGATGGCCATACATTGAGATTATCAAGATTGTCTTCGATGATTTCTGAGTTTAGGCTGCGTTTTCTAATTGCCATATCTAAATACTATTTTGTTGACTAGCTTGAATTAGACGTTCTATCTGTTGTTGAATTTGGTGCAATTCTTTTTGTTCTGAGGTGTTGAGCACATTTTGTCGTTGGCTGAGACGGTTAAGATCTTGCTTGATCGTTGCCACATAGCGAATCGCTTTGTTGACTCCATCGAGACTATGCTCAAAAGATTGGGTAGAACGCTGCAGGACCAGCGAAGATTGAGAAAAATTATTCTGAGCGATCGCTAGATCGTTAGTTGCATTAGCTAATTGTTGGGGAAAATGACTTTGATCTAGGGTTTCTGCTGCTTTGACAAAGCTATCGGCGCTTCTTTCTACTTTGCTAAAGGCATTGGTTACAGCAGTTTCGATACTAAGCCCTAAGTCAGTAATCATGCGATCGCAGCTATCATTGAAACGTTCGATTACCATCTCCAAGGGATTATTTAGATTAAGAGCAGGCAAACAGAAATGATCTGCGTAGTCTTCGAGGAAGTTGAGTAACTTACTTTTTGCCAGATTGGTATTCCAAACCAGATTTAAAACAGCTAGTAAAGCACTACAAGAGATCGCCATCAAAGAAGTAATAAAAGCAATACCCATTCCCTGTAAAGGTTGGTCTAAGGCGCTTAACAAATTACCAATATCCGTAATATCTGCCTGGGTAATGGTGCCACTCAGATTTGTCAGATTGATTGTGATTCCTAAGAAAGTTCCTAACAAGCCAAAAGAAAGTAGGAGGTTGGGTAACAGGCGAGTAAAGTAAGCTACTGCATCACAGCTAAAAGGTAGTCCTAGGATGCGGCACTTTTCTTGGTTGTAAATGCCTAAAACAATTGTGGGGGTGTTTACTTCCTCGATATTTGGGGCAAAAGTGCTAAATCTCTGCTCAATTTTTGCGATCGCACTAGGCTTTTGTTCAATACTTCTACCTTCTAAAAGATAACGAGTTCTTTTGCTAGAAGAATTTAAATGCTGATAGAGAAAAAAGCGGGCTAAAATTCCCACTAATGTAGGCAGGATAATCAACAAGATAGTTAGTACTATCAGATAGGTAGGCAGCAGCTTAAAAATACCCATTATTTCTTGCGATCGCAACATCATGTAAGATAACCTATGCGTTCTAACATATTTAGTTACCTAGTTGGGGTAAATTTTGATTGCAAACCAAAGATGCTTGTTGAGGCACTTTAAGCTTTTAGTTTCATCTGAACTGTTGCTAGGTATGTAATGTCTCTTCAGTTAAAATATGGTTTGATTTTCGGCTAGGTAGCACTAGATAAAAAATCTTTGATCATCCGCCAAGCATCATCTATCAAGTTAGAACTATTCGCATCAAACCAGTTAATTGTTGACTCTTTACGAAACCAGGTGCGTTGTCTTTTGGCAAACTGACGCGTGTGTAAGATAGTATCTGCGATCGCAGTATCAAGATCTGTTTTACCCGCTAAATAATCTTTGACTTCGGCATAGCCAAGAGTATGAAACAAAGATAATTCTGGTCCGTATTTCTCTAATAGATACTCTACTTCTGCAATGAAACCTTGCTCGATCATTTGTTTGGTACGAGTCGCAATACGTAGGTCTAAAGCTGCAACGTCACAATCTAAACCAATTTGTAAAATAGGGTAGTCAGGAGGGCTTTCTCCCTGTTGTTGGGAAATCGGTGTCCCAGATACGTAGTAGACTTCCAAAGCTCTGAGGGTTCTAACTGCATCGTTAGGATGGATTTTTTGTGCTGCTGGGGGGTCTACCTGGGTCAACATGTAGTGGAGTTGTTTTTGTCCCAAGCTGGTAAGCTGCGATCGCAAGTGGGCTTGAGGAGCTACCCTAGGGATTCTTAATCCTTTGGCTACAGAGTTGAGATACAGTCCCGTTCCTCCAACTAAAAATGAGATATCTCGTTCATGAATCAGTTGTTGAGCTTGTTCTTGATAATCAGCTAAGGTAAGGGTTTCTGTAGGTTCGCAAATATCAATCAGATAGTGAGGAACCAGTTTTTGTTCTTGGATGCTTGGCTTGGCTGTACCAATATCAAATTCGCGATACACCTGGCGCGAATCTGCACTAATAATCACGCTTGGGAGCCTTTGGGCTAGTTTAAGAGCCAACCCTGACTTACCACTAGCTGTTGCCCCACAAATTACAATAACAATTGGTTTCATCACTTAATACTCTCATGGCTCGCCAACGCAAAAAATCTGACTTGCCCACCAAAGTTTGTCCTGTCTGCCAACGTCCCTTCACCTGGCGCAAAAAATGGGAAAAATGTTGGGATGAGGTGAAGTATTGTAGCGATCGCTGTCGTCGTCGAAAAAATCAAAGTGACTAACCATTTATTAGTTCATTAAGAGCTTGACCCATAATTCCCAAAGGAACCTTCCCGACAAAGCTATCAATCTTATTGCCTGTTTCATCGAGTAGATTGTATTGGGGTATTCCCGTTACTTGGTAATCTTGTCCCAAATCATCCCACTGAGGGTCGTCAATATCGAGCATTACGAGATTGAGACGATCTCCATACTTTGCTTCTAGTTTCTCAATGTTGCCAGCCATGCTTTGGCAAGTACTACACCAGTCAGCATAGAATTCCAATAAAGTGGGCTTGCCATTTGCGATCGCTTCTTCGTAAGGGGTGGCGTTTTTGGCCAAATTTTTGAGGGTAATTAACCCAGACAGAGGAGAACCTCCTAAGGCTAATGCTGGACTTGAGACTAAACCACTAATTGCGAAGTTGAGGGCTAGAGTTAGAGAGAGTAAAATTTTTTTGATATTCATCTGTTACCAGTCAGGTATAAGGTGAGTTCGGTAATGGGATAATTTTAAGATTCCATGTCATATCGTAGCGAAAAGGATGGACTTGGGTAGGTTGCTTTGATTAGAAATCGTAGCCAAAACACAAAAAATTACTCCCACAACCTTGCGCTAAACGTCTTTCTAGAACATTTTGATTAGAGGAATCTGACCCAAAAGTTGATTTGTACCGACTAGAGTACCTACACTAATAACTAATATTGTCAGTTTTTTGTCACTAACAGGTTTCCATGTTTGATCGCATTACCCGTTTTCTAGGCTCCATTAAGCTAGCCGTACCTTTACTAAGTGTCATTATTGGTATTCTGATTTGGGCAACTTTTTATGAATCAGAAGTCGGTACGACCACTGTCCAGCAAGAGATTTATAAAAGTCCTTGGTTCGGGGCATTGATGTTTATGTTGGCAATGAACTTAGGGGCATCTGCTTTGTCTCGTTATCCTTGGCGAGGTGCTAGAAAAGTTGGTTTTGCCCTAACTCATGTAGGTTTGATTGTCATCATTGCTGGTTCGGCTGCGGTCATCCATCTTGGAGTTGAGGGGATGCTTTTGGTCCGTACCGATAGTGATGCCAACAGTCAGATTCGTATCGAAGGGGATACCTTAGAAGTCCTAACTCCCGAAGGCAAAGTCGAGCAAGGTAATATTTTTATCAAAGATGATGGTTCGATTAGTCCTAAATACCTTGGTGGGTTGGAATTAGAAGCCTACAGTGATGAAGCAGTGAGAACGGTTAACTTTATACCTGGGGGAACAGTTGCTAATCCTGCGGTGACCTTAAAGCTATACAGCGATCGCATGGGACAAACCACAGAGAGATCACTAGCAGTTGCTCCCACGGGCTACAACAAACTTGTTATTGGCCCTGCAGAATTAGAAATTATCAAAGCAAAAAGTGATCGCCAGCTAAAAGAATTACTTTCCGCCCCTGCGGAAACCAAAGTTGCCGAATGGGGTGAAGTGTTAGTTGCTTATGATGGTGTAACTCAAGCGATCGACATCAAACAGCAGCAGGATAAAACCAGTAAGGTTGGTGATTTAGCCGTCAATGTTCTAGAGTTTTTCCCTGATTTTCGCTTGGATGATAACAAGCGTCCTGTTAGTGTTTCTCAAGAATTAAATAATCCTGCCGTAATTCTAGAATTAAAAACTTCAAGCCAAAAAAATTGAAAAGAAGGAGAGTATGG
>CAZSEZ010000003.1:4984-46716 GCA_964606015.1 uncultured bacterium | reverse complement strand
AAGTATCTGTCGTCATGGTGCAGATTGGTACTACTACAGAAAATCGAAAACAGACCCTGATAGCGCTATTTTGGTTCCAGCTCAAATAGTCTTTAATGAAGAAACCTTTAAAGCTGTTCATGGCAAAACAATATACTTTGTCGGTATTAATAGCGAAGGCTACTATTCCTCAGTAATGCATAGCAATAATCAGATAATTTTTGAACCAGAATTGAAGGAAAAAAGCAAAACTGTTCCTTCACAAGAAACTGATACGACTATGGAGATTGTCAACAAAGAAATTATCAAAAAAGTAAAGAGTAGCAAATAAATTTCTAGTCGGAAAAAGTCGGATCTCCAAACTGCCTACTAAGGCCGACTGACAGCAATAGGACAACATTTGTAAGCTTCTGAGTAACAAAAATATCTACTTATCAGAGGCATCTACTAAATGTTTTATAGTTACGTTAACCCAACCGACTTAGCTGGAGATGTTTGTTTTCAACCCAGCCTATTGCAAACAAAAACCAGAATTAAAAATCTTGTTGCTACCTATTTGACTGATGATATTTTGTGCGATCGCTTAGAAGATTTACCAGAGCAATTTCTCAATCCTCAGTCTCGACCTTGGCAAACTATTAATTGGCACGCAATCGATTCAGAACAAATTTTAGGCATCGAGCCAGAAGTTTTCTTGAGTATTATCAAAGGTGCATTGGACACAGAAGCTCCCATCAGAGGCTATACCCAAACTAGTCGACAATATCTAGATTCGATTCATCCTGCCATGGCAAGATTTGTCGGAGGAAGCATCGACCAAAATAATTCTCTAGTCGAGTTGGGCTTATGGGAAAAGGAAGAACGCCAACACACACCTGCACTGATCAAAATCTATCAGCAACTGACAGGAATCAAGATCGCTTCTAATGCACCAACGCCCAAACTCTATCAACCAACAAATAACCCAGAAAAAGACCTCTATCGTCACGGAATTCACCGCATTGCCACCGAATTTAGTGCTGTGTGCCTATACTTATGGCTGATGTCACACACAACGGGAAGTCTTCAGCTAGTTCTCGAAGAACTCCTAATCGACGAAATCAACCATATGACAAAATTTTGGGGATTCGGTCAATGGCTATATGGAAATCGCCTAGTCCAATCTTTGCAACCTAAGCCAGTGAAAAATATCCTGACAGAAAGCAACCGCTTGCAAGCATCATCTCATTTGCTAAAAACCGTCTCACGAATGATGAGTGTCCTAGCTTGGGAATCCTGGAACTTGGCACATAAAGTAGAGCTTGTTTATACTTTTGTCACAGTGGGTCAGCAAATGTGGTCTTGGAGCAACAGCCTTACGAGAGAGTATCTAGCAATACTATTCACTTCATCTTTAGTTTCGGAGATTTCTATCTGTCCTGAGTCACGGACAACCAACTACTAACAACTATCTCGATCCTGTTTGACAGAACTAGTTACCAACCCCAAAAAGAAGGAGCAATTTAAGAGTGACAGCACAACTAGTAATTAACAACTTAACTAATAACAGAGACGATCTCGAACTAGATTTAAGTAAAATTCCCAATCGTGTTGCGGTAATCATGGACGGAAATGGGCGTTGGGCAAATGCTAGAGGACTACCAAGGATGGAAGGGCATCGTCAAGGAGCCAATACCCTCAAAGAAATTTTACGAACTTGCAAAGATTACGGGATTGAAACTTTGACGGCTTATGCCTTTTCTACCGAAAATTGGGGCCGCCCTGAAGCAGAAGTCAATTTTTTAATGGGTTTGTTTGAAAAGCTTCTAGACCGAGAATTAGCAGAAATGAACCGCGAACAAGTTAGAATCAGCTTTATCGGAGATCGCGATGCTTTGCCCTCATCACTACAACAGATTGTCAATCGGGCAATGGAACTAACCAAAAATAATCAAGGCGTAAATTTTAACGTCGCAGTTAACTATGGAGGCAGACAAGAAATCGTCAAAGCCTGTCAAGATATTGCCTTAAAAGTCCAACAGGGACAACTCGATCCCAACTTCATCGATGAGAACATCGTCAAAAACCATCTCGAACCCACAGCTAGCCAAGACATTGACCTATTGATTCGCACTAGTGGCGAAATGCGAGTGAGCAACTTCTTACTTTGGCAAATAGCCTACGCAGAGATTTATGTCACAGAGACCTATTGGCCTGATTTTAACCGTCAAGAATTTCTCAAAGCACTTGCTAGCTACCAGCAACGCGATCGCCGTTTTGGCAAGCTCAAATAGAATTGCTAATTAAAAGCACAACTAACTAGATTTAGAACCAAACTTCTCTCCCACCTTATTGATTGCCCAAGTAACAAAAGCACCTAAAAACAAAATTCCGATCGCAGGATTAAATAACGGTTGCCATAAGCTGTACCAAATATCAAAACCTAGGGGGATGTCCAAATATCTCCCGATAACCGCGATCGCAAACCAAGCAAAACCAAAGAAAACCAAAAAAACATCTGCAATCAACAGACGATTAATCCAAGTTACTAAACTCTCTTTCATATATAGTTACTAAATCTAATAGCTATTTCTAATATCGTCTTAGATTCTCGATGAGCTGTAAACCAAAAGCTACAAACCGCAAAAAAGAAACCACAACTCAAAACAAACTTAACTGGGTTGGTGCTTCTGTGACGGCATCATCTCTTATCCCAATGCGATCGACATTTACCCCTAAATCCTCCAACAAGTTCAGAAAAGATCTTGCTGTTTGGGGCGAATAGTCCTCGATAGGACAGTGAACAAAAAAGTAAACTGTGAGATCTTGCTCCAGCCAAGCCTTAACTTGGTTTGCCCACTCTGCCAAATAAGACTGATTTAACTCTGCTTGCGGATGGGAAATAAACCTGACCATTACCGAATCACTAGTAACAACTGGTTGCAGTGGTAGTTTTGGTTTACGACGTTGGGAATTAATCTGGGGATCGTCATTACAGTTATAAATCGGGCGAGTGTCTAACAGGACTTTAGTAATGTTCAAATCCCGCAAAAGAAAATCTAGAGATTCTTGGTTTTCGGGATCAAACCATTGAAGATGACGGACTTCTAAAGCCAACTTGCGATCGCAAAAATGACTCAAAAAAGCCTCTAAATCTGTAGCGTAGTTAGGACTATAGGAAGGTGGTAACTGAGCAAAAACCAAACCCAAATTATCTTGTAAATCAGACATCACTTGAAAAAATTGGTCTGCTTCTTTGATCTTTGGTTCTAGTAAACCCTGATGAGTAATGGTTTTGGGTAGTTTGGGACAAAACAAGAAACCTTCTCCCATGCGTTCAGACCAGCTGGTAACGGTTTTAGCTTGAGGCACAGCGTAAAAAGTTGTATTGCCTTCTACCGTATTAAACTTACGCGTGTACAGCGATAAAAAATCTCTAGGTTGAGTCTTGGGCGGATAAAAGCTTCCAACCCAACCTTTATAAGACCAAACAGCACAACCAATGTAGAGTTTTGGATTTTGTAAGGGATTTGGAGAGTTATTGGAAGGACTAGATGGCAAGATGATTAATAAGGTTGACTTTGCTCTATTACGCTAGCTCGGATCTAGTTTGCTGATTGACGAGATCTAGAATTAGCCAACATAACTTTACTTTGATAAATACGATCGCAATAGATTTAGTCGTAGGATATGTTCTTTATTTTCAATATTGTTGAAGCAATTTAATTACTTTAGGAACGCACCGAGACAATGTACGTTATTCCACTTTAGTAAAGTTCCCTTTTATACAACCTTTCCATAGTGTAGCGTGTAGCTATTAGTAAATTTGGAAAAATTTTATGCTCAATAAGTTTCCTCTAAAGAAGGGTCTTTTCACGGTGCTTACCACTACGGCACTAATTGGTATGCCTAGCGCATTAGCAAACACTTACTACTATCAAGTTCAGGTAAAAACAACCGACATAAAAGGAGCTGGCACGAATGCTGATGTTTTTATTACGCTTTATGGAACAAAGGGAGTACTAGAAAAAGCTCAGTTAGATAACCCTGGTTATAACGATTTTGAAGCTGGTGACGATGACCCTTACACCCTCTCAACAACCCAAGATCTTGGGAAGATATACAGTATTAAACTTGAGCATGATAACAGTGGTCCTGGTTCTGGCTGGCATGTCGATCATATAGATATACTCTTTGGAGGAACAACTCCAGTTTCTGCTCAGATAGGAAAAACGCTTGCTAGCAAACTCTTTAAAATCGAACGTTGGTTAGCAACTGATGAAGAGGATCAAAAAACTTATGTGACTGTAGGGAGCATAACAAGAAAGTGGGAGAAAGAACCCACAGAATTTCAACCAGTTAACGTAGGATTGCATCATGTTGAAGTAGTTTCCGCTTCAAGTCCTTCAACTTTTAAAGTTACTCAAACTGTTGTGGACAGTTTGGTATTGACAAATACTTCATCAACAGTGAAAAGTAAATCTGCCAGTCTAGATACAACAGCTAGTGTGTCTGGTAATTACGGTCCAGTCGCAGCATCCCTAGAAGTATCAGTAGGCTTGGCTACTGCTCTAGTAGAGGAAACCACTAATGCTGTCAGTAGAGCAAAATCCTACACCACTACAATTGAGGGCACTCGCAATTTCACCGCACAGCCAGGGGAAGTTTTATGTATTGAGTATCTTCAGTACGAATCTCAGGCTAATGGGAAATTGACGCTAGAAGATCAAACATTTGAATTTACTAAGGTTGGTCACAGTTGGATTCAACCAAAAGTAAGCAAGTATCGAGAAGGAAGCCCCGAACATCTTAATTTTGTCAAAAAACACTCAGCTTATATGCTGTGAGCCTCGATTCCTAACACAAGTATCTTAGGGTACGTTCTTGATTATCAAGATCTAGAAATGATTTAGTAGTCAAGGCGTGCCTAAATGATTAGTTTTTTGATTGTGCGTTAAGCTTCGCTAACACATGCTATATTTTAGCGATCGCATAATCTCAAGACTGCGTTACTTATTAATAATTTGCTCAATAGAAATCTCAAGATCGGGAAAAGCTGAAGGGTTAATTGTGCCTGTTTCTAGAGTTAACTTTGTGGCATAGTCTCCGTCTAAAGGTTAGCGAAACACTACGAGATTAAACCTTTTGAGATTAACCACCCAATATTCAGAGATGCCTGCTTCGGCATAAATTTTCGGTTTGATTTCTAGATCCTTCTCCAAACTAGAATTGGCATATTCAATTAGCAAAAAAATATTCTCTGGATAGGGATGATGTTCTCGGTATTCTCTGCCCTTGCGCTGCACGATCGCAATATCTGGTTCTGGCTCGGAGTGGTTGGGTAAAGTTATCGGTTTAGCATGACGAATTTTAGCGCGATCGCCTAATACCTTACTTAAATACTCTCCCGCTTCATCACTACAATAAGCATGGGGTTCTCGCTCAGGAGATATCTCAATAATTTCTCCTTTTATTGGAGATTGGTAGTCTTTAGTTGTGCATTACGCTTCGCTAAGACACCCTACATTATTGGCGGTCACATTATCAGATTAATCAATCTGTATGATTTAAGCTCAGCATCAGTAGAGCTATATAGCTGGACGATGAACAAAACGATATCCAGCATCATACTGAAGTAGTGTGCGCAGATATCCATATTTACGATCCCATTTGCCTTTATTTAAATCTTCCTTCAGGCGAGACAGACCAATATTTAACTCACAGTCATCAAGCTTACTAAATGAAGATATCCCACTACGAATATCACTATCCAGGTATAGTTCTGGTCTAGCCCAACCAACTGCAGCAAATGAATCTAACAAATCATTAGGTAAAGAAAAAGGAATTACATTCACTAAACTATCCGTAATAGCTTCAATTTCATCTACTAATTTTTGAATTGGTAAAAATGTAGATTCAACATCTCCAATAAACGAAGGAAAATACTCAGTCAACCAAAACCTCTTAATCATTTCTGGATCGTAAGTAAAAAATACCATTTGCCCACTACCGACAATCCGATGAATCTCCCTCAAAGCTTGTCGATAATCACGAAAATGATGAGCCGCAAGCATAACGATAGCGGCATCTACAGCTTGATTAGATAACGGTAGGCTCTCAGCACATCCCTCTGTCCACTCAACTAAGGGATGAGAAATCGCCTGATTTCTCATGGTCTCCGACGGTTCAACTGCCAAAACACGATATCTATTCTCTGCAAGAGCAAGTGCATAAGAACCTGTACCAGCACCAATATCTGCAATAGTTGAAGCCGGTGAAGATGCCAAAATTTCTAGCAAATTTTTGGCAATACGGGGATCGCTTCTTCTTGTTTGAGCATAAGTTTTCCCAATTGCATCATATAGAGCCATTAGGCCTCCTTCAATCGTTACACCCCATTTTAAACAAGCAGTACTGCAATTCAGAGTAAGAGATATCCCTTATTAGCCATAATATTAAATTGATTTGATGTTGGGAAAAACGTACCGAAATAATTATTTTTAAGAACTGATACTTTTTGATTGTGCATTACACTTCATGAACAATCACTACAATAGATACAATCCCGCTTTAAAGCTCTAAAACATCAATCAAGAACCAGCTTGAGGAACTAGATAATATATCAAGATACAACCAAGAAAAATAACTAATAATTTTATCTTGGTTCCCATTACCAAGTTTAGTCGCTGTTGAACTAATTTATTGGTTGAAGGCAGTAAAGCCAGTCCCATCAACAAAAAATTCACCCCGATCAAAATGTAAGGAGGAGGATTCATCAAAGCCCCAAAGCAAGCCATCAAAAACAGGAAGCCTAACATTTGACTCAAAGAAGCAGTCATTATCGTTCTATAAATAATTTATGGCAAATAAGCTGACCTAGAAACTGAAAAATGAGCTACAGAAAGCTAATATTACACAGCTAGGTAACCAGAAAAAAACAGGTTAGAAAGCTATTACCTCCCTATACTTCCCCAATTAATATTTGAAAACACCAAAATTATTAATTTTAATAACTGAGATATTTTCAGTTGTGACTGAATTGATAAGTAACCCCCAGAGGCTTAGAACTAATAAACACAATCCAATCAGCATCAAAAATTAACGGTTAGCATTCCTAGCATTTCTTTCCCTACGAATTCTTCTGGTGGCAGCTTCGTGTTCGCTGAGGGTTCTGCTAAAAACATGAGTCCCGTCATAACGCGCCACAAAAAAGAGATATTCAGTACTTTCAGGATTGAGTGTAGCTTTGAGACTGGCAACTCCTGGTGAAGCGATCGCAGTAGGCGGAATGCCAAAATTCCGATAGGTATTGTAAGGGTTATCAATAGCAACCTGGGCAAAAGTTAGAGGTTGATCTGCTGTTTGGCGGATACCCAAACCATATTCCACTGTGGGGTCAGATTCGAGACGCATGCCTTTTTGCAATCTAGCAGTAAAAACTCCAGAGATTAATTCTCGTTCTTCTTGAACGACCGATTCTTTTTCAACGATGCTCGCAAGAGCAACCCATTCGTCTAGGGTGTAGTCAGTATCGGCTGCTTGATAAACAGGCAGAGCAATCTTTTCAAAGCTATCTAACATTGCTGAGATAACTGCTTTGGGATCGTTGGTGCGATCGCTACTAATTTTGTAAGTATCAGGATAAAGATAACCTTCTAAGTGAGGAATACCTTGAGGTAACCAAGGATATTGTTCGTAAGGGATCTCTCTAGTGGCCGCGATGAATTCTGCTGCGGAAAAGTAACCCAATGACTCAAATCTTTGTGCCATTTGTGCCATCGACCAGCCTTCAGGGATTGTGAAGCTAGTCTGCATGATTTCACCACGCCAGATCTTCCCAGCAATCTCTGGTAAATCATCACTGGATTCAAAGACGTAAGTACCAGCTTTGAATCCACCACTATTATCTTGTTGTTGCTGAAGCTTTGTCCAAACTTTCCAGGCAGTAGGAGACTTGATCAAACCAGCATTTGCCAACTTCTGACCAATCTGAGCGCCGCCCATACCAGATTCAACAATAAAAGGCTCTTCTGTGTTAGCTGCAACAGGAGCAATCGCATCTTGCCACCATAGCCAACTCCCTGCTAGCACAGCACCACCACCGACGACTAGCAAACTTAACAGGAAGGCAAATGGGGACTTTTTTTTCTTGGTCATATTTATGCTTACGCTATACTCTCTGAGAGATTATCGACTGCGGTAAATTATCTTATGTTTACCCTAGTCTGCCATGCGCCAAATCTCCTAAGTTTCCCCAAGCTTAGTTAATTACTAATTAAAATTCAGATAATTAGATTCAGAGACTCAGACTCTGATATTTGAATAGCGTCTAATAACTGATTAATTATCCTCTAACTCTTCAAATAACAGTTCTTCCAAAATTGGTTGAAAGCCTTCTTCCTCAGGAGATACTAAATCTAACCTGTCTCGACGATCGTCATAACGAGCAAAAAATAGCAAAGGCGTTAGGGGAGTATAGATCGAATAATGGCGATCGCTATAATAAAATCTCGCCAGCAATTGTAGCTCTTCGGTATCGAGATCGTCATCCTCATCTGCTTCTCCCTCTCCCATATCAAGAGTCAAGATCTGTTCCTCTTCGATTGGAGGTAATTCTCCCACCGCAGTCAAAGTGTGAGCAGTATGTTTGAGAGAAAGATTCTGTTCGGCGAGTACAGCTCTAGCGTTGGCAAAGATTTCTGTAATTTCGGCATCATCTTCAAGCATTACTGCTTCTACTTCTGCCTCTTCCAAAGTAGATTCACCTGGAGCCTCATTTTCCCAGCTAATGATCGTAATCGGAATATCCACTGGCATCAGTAACAGATACACCAGACCATCAACCTCTAGAGAGTGCTCCACATAGCATTCAAGCGATCGCCCATGCTCATCGGTTAGAGCAATAGTTTCTTCGCTGGAGTACTCGGAGTCGGGATTAAAAGGGGACGACATAGATAATGACTGACAACGCTACAGACAACAGGGTAAGCCAGCAAGCAACAGCTTTAACTAGAACTTTTGCCAACTACCATAAGATATACGGTAGCAGCTAACTGCCGTCTTTTTAGAGCTTTTTTACTCTCCTTTAGCTAGTCTTTTTTAGTCTTTGGCTTGTAGGTAGACTTAACCTCTAGTTCTCTTAGTTGTTTCTCCTCGACAGCAGCAGGAGCATCTGTCAGCAGGCAACTAGCTTGCTGCGTTTTCGGAAAAGCAATTACGTCGCGAATCGAATCTTCTTGCGCCAGTAACATAACTAAACGATCTAAGCCGTAAGCAATCCCACCGTGGGGAGGCGTACCATACTCAAAAGCTTCAAGTAGAAAACCAAATTTTTCTTGAGCTTCGACATCAGATAAGCCAATAGTTTTAAAGACTTGTTCTTGCACGTCTTTTTGATAGATACGGAGACTACCACCGCCAATCTCAATCCCGTTATAAACAATGTCATAGGCTTGAGCACGAGCAGTTGCCAAATCGTCAATGTCTTCGGGGAAAGGTGCAGTAAAGGGGTGATGCAGAGCTTCAAGACGCTTTTCGTCAGCGTTATATTCAAACATGGGAAACTCAGTTACCCAGAGCAGGTTGTTTTTGCTCTCATCGATTAAACCCAACTCTTTTCCAACGTATAAGCGAACGCGATCTAGAGTCTTATTAACGGTTGCCGTATCCCCAGCACCGAAGAGTAATAGATGTCCTGGCTTAGCACCTGTACGGGCTAATAATTCAGCTTTCTGCTCTTCCGTCAGGTTATCTTTGATTGCGCCAATCGTATCGATTTCATTATTTTCGCGCACGCGGATGTAGGCGATTCCTTTGGCGCCAGCGGTGACAGCTTCATTGAAAATATCTCCCTTGGGTTTGATGCGAACATTAGAAATAGCATCATTACCATTGGGTATGGGTAGCACTTTAACTACACCACCACTCTTGACTGCCCCAGAAAATACCTTGAAACCACTGTCTTGAACAATATCAGAAACAGTTACTAGCTCCAGACCAAAACGGGTATCCGGGCGATCACTACCATATTTCTCCATCGCATCTGCATAGGTAATACGAGGGAAAGGTAGCGGGATATCGATTCCTTTGACCGCTTTGAAGATATGAGCGACTAAAGACTCATTAAGCTCTAAAATCTCTTCAACGGACATGAAACTCATTTCCATATCCAACTGAGTAAATTCGGGCTGACGATCCGCTCTGAGGTCTTCATCACGGAAACAACGAGCAATCTGATAGTAGCGATCGCAACCGGATACCATTAATAACTGTTTAAAAAGTTGTGGTGACTGAGGTAGTGCATACCAAGAACCTGGATTAACCCGAGAAGGCAAAATATAGTCTCTAGCACCTTCTGGAGTAGAGCGAGTCAAAATAGGCGTCTCGATCTCCATAAAATTAGCATCATCCTCTAGGAATCTGCGCATTGCCTTGACTACTTGATGACGCAGTCTGAGATTATTCGCCATGCGATCAGTTCTTAGATCCAGATAGCGATACTTAAGCCTCAAAGGTTCACCGACAGTTTCATATTCAGCAGTACAAACTTGAAAAGGTAACTGCTTATTAACCGCATTGAGAAGTTCAATAGAATCAGCATAGATCTCTACTTCCCCTGTAGGTAACTTGGGATTGAGAGATTCTTCGGGGCGTTGGGATACTTTTCCTACTATCTTGACGACATACTCACTACGCAGACGATCCGCATCCTCATAAGAGTCTGGGGTACGTTGGGGATCGCTAACAATCTGGACAGTACCAGTGCGATCGCGTAAATCAATAAAAATTACCCCGCCATGATCACGACGACGATCTACCCAGCCGAATAAGGTTACGGTTTGCCCTATATCTGTGCCTCGCAGCTCCCCGCAATAGTGAGTTCTCATACCTTTTATAGAATTAAATAATAACTTTGAAAATACAGCGTCTTCAAGATTAACAGATAACCAGATGTTTCTCCATCTCGGGATTACGGTTTTTATCACTCCCTAGAAGCTACCGAAAAAGGCTACATTAGTGACATACGGTAAAGAAGTGTTAATAAACTTAAAGGCAAACTATGTTTGAGTATTTCAACGAGAAAGCCATTAAAAGTGTCGTCCTCTCTCAAGAAGAGGCAAGACGGACTGGCTACAACTTAGTAGGTAGCGAGCATCTGCTATTAGGGATCATTGGAGAAGGGTCTTCGATCGCAGTGGAAATTTTGGCTGCTAGAGGCATTAATCTAAAACATACCAGAGAAGTCGTCGAGGAACTTGTAGGTAAGGGAGGCGGTTTTAGTCCCACAAACATTCCTTTTACTCCTAGAGTTAAAAAGATTTTCGATCTCGCTTTTGAAGAATCTCGTTCTTTGGGTGTAAATTATGTTGCACCCGAACACCTATTATTAGCGATTACTCAAGAACCTGAAACTGTAGCAGCGAAAGTCTTGGTCAATCAAGACATCGAACTTGATGAGCTTAGAGTTGAAATAATCAAACGCCTAGGAGAGAAAGAAACCATCGGTGCTGGTGCTGGTGAGAAAAAACGCTTTAATCCTTTCGGTTTAGGCAACGAACGCTCCGCTAAACCCAAGTTAGAAGAATACAGCATTAACCTAACGGAAGAAGCCAGAGCAGGCAAACTAGACCCTGTTGTTGGCAGACAGCCCGAAATCGAACGCACCATCCAAATTTTGGGACGTAGAACTAAAAATAACCCCGTCTTAGTTGGCGAGCCTGGAGTTGGTAAGACTGCGATCGCAGAAGGTTTAGCCCAACGAATTGTGTCAGGAGAAGCCCCTGACATGATATTGGACAAAGAAGTCGTTAGCCTCGATATGGGTTCACTCCTTGCGGGAACTAAGTTTCGTGGCGAGTTTGAAGAAAGACTCAAAACCATTGTTGAAGAGGTTAAGCAAGCAGGCAATATTATTCTGGTAATTGATGAGATTCATACCATGATGGGTGCTGGAGCCATGGGTGGTGCTATGGATGCTGCCAACTTGCTCAAACCCGCTTTAGCTCGGGGTGAGTTGCAATGTCTTGGTAGTACAACTTTAGACGAGTACAAAAAACACATCGAAAAAGATGCAGCCTTGGAACGTCGTTTCCAAAAAGTTTTGGTGGGCGAACCTTCGGTAGAAGATGCCATCACAATTCTTCAAGGCTTACAAAAAACCTACGAAGACTTCCACAAGGTTAAATACACTGATAAAGCGATCGCATCAGCTGTAACTTTAGCAGAAAGATACATTACCGACCGCTTCTTACCTGACAAAGCAATCGACCTCATCGATGAAGCAGGTTCCAGGATTCATTTGCGCCATTCCATGGTCAAGGAAGTATCCGAACCCGAAAATACACCCATCGATCCTCAAGCTCTCACACCTGTGGTAGACGAAGGTGAAATTGCCGAAATCGTTGCTGCTTGGACTGGCGTACCTGTCAGTAAAACCGACGAAACTGAAGCAGGAGTCTTATTAGATCTCGAAGCAAATCTCCACGAGCGAGTCATCGGACAAGACGAGGCAGTCAAAGCTGTGGCCAAAGCACTGCGTCGTTCCCGTTCTGGTTTGAGTGATCGCGGCCGTCCCATTGCTAGTCTGGTGTTCTCTGGCCCTACTGGTGTTGGTAAAACAGAATTAGCTAAAGCTTTAGCAACCATCATGTTCAATGACGAAGATGCCATGATTCGCATCGATATGTCTGAATACATGGAAGCTCACACCATGTCCAAACTGATTGGTTCTCCTCCAGGATTTGTCGGCTATGACGAAGGTGGACAGCTCACAGAAGCAGTACGTCGCAAACCTTATTCAATCGTGTTGTTTGATGAGATCGAAAAAGCCCATCCCGATGTCTTTAATCTTTTCTTGCAACTGCTTGATGATGGTCGCTTAACTGACGCTCAGGGTAGAGTAGTCAACTTCAAAAACACGATCATTATCATGACCTCTAATATTGGCGCAAAAGCGATCGAGAAAGGTGGCACTGGTTTAGGATTCGATCTCGCTGACGAGGCTGGTGAAGCTGCTTATCAGAAAATCAAAGAGCGAGTAAATGATGAGCTGAAAAATTTCTTCCGTCCTGAATTTCTTAACCGTTTAGATGATGTAATTGTCTTCCGTCAGCTAACTAAAGAGGAAGTAGGACAAATCGCAGCTATCTTGCTCAAAGAAATCTCTGACAGACTCAAAGAACAACGCGAAATTACCTTGGAAGTAACCACAGCCTTTACCGAAAAAGTAATTGCTGAAGGTTTCGATCCTTCCTATGGTGCTAGACCGCTACGTAGAGCAATTATGCGCTTACTAGAAGATAGTCTTGCCGAAGCTATCCTGTCTGGCAGATTGGGAGATGGCGATCGCGCTATTGTAGATGTTGATGAGTCAGGAGAAACTATTATTTCTGCTGAAGCAGCAATAGCTTTAATTGAAGCGGTTCAGTAATCAACAATTAAGTTACGACACCTGGCAAGGGAGCTTGAAGGAACTAGCTTAATTCAATCCCCACAAACCTAGTAATTGTATTCAAGAGGGAATGGTTAACATGATTAGCCATTTCCTTTTTTATTGAACTAAAAGTTAATGCTTCTAAGCAACTCATTTCCCACCTAAAAGAAAGCAAAACAATAATTGATAATACTATTTGATCCAAGCTAATTCCCTAACTCAAGTAAATACCAAATAACTCAGAAAAATATCTAGTTGCTAACGTGCTATTACAATATTCATTTCTCAGCTATTCCAAAGTGTAGAAAATAGCTAAGCCAAAGAAAAAGATTTCAGATTTATTACAGAGTTGATTGCCCATCTTCTAGAAAGATTTGTATATCTTATCAGTAATTTTTTTGCCTTTTAATTTTACTTTTTAAGCTTGACCAACCTTTAATATATTTCAAGGATTTTTTTGAAAGTGCTTTGAAACCAGCAAACTAATAGATAACCATATATATCCAAAGACATAGCCTGCTAGAACATCAGTTAACCAATGAGCCTTAGTGTAGACACTACCAAATCCCATTAAAAAAATTATTAGCGTTGCCAAACCGTAAATATATTTAGTGAATTTGGGATATTGATTGGCCAGAACAAGAGATAGATAAAAATAGAGAACTAAATTACCTGCTGCGTGACCACTAGGAAAGCTATCACGACTTAAATCTTTAACTAATCTAGGATGTGGAGGTCGGCGACGATCAAACAGTGGCTTAAGAATTTGATCAACTAAGATAAGGATACCTAAAGTTGAAAATGCTAGAGTCTTAGCTTCATGCCAAAAGCGCTTGTATACCAAGACAATTAAGGCAATTAAAACTATTCCTCCAGTAATATAAGCACCACCAATCTGATAAAGAGTTTTAAAAAATATATTGAAAATCCAAACCCGCTTATCCTCTAGGTAAAGTACGAATTGGGTATCAAATTCTGGATAATCTTTAGCTAGAATCTGATAACAAAAATGAGCAAAAGGAATTAGTAGAATCAGGACGAAATAATTTTTATACTTAGAAATTTTTTGATACTTCATCGCTCAATACTTGTGGCTAACTCACTTCACAACCAGCTAAAAAAGTAATTTTCATCACATAGTCCAATTGGATTAATAAGTTAGCACACTTGGAGAGCATGTTTGGCAATTGAAAACTAGGTAAATTACTAACTGTCCAAAGTTCCAAGCTGAGTGGCGCACTACATCCTCGCCTACAGCACGGCAAATCATTATTTTACTAGTACCAAGTAAAGTCAGAGATTTACAACAGCTACATTGTCTGTTGGTTATGTTCTGATAAAACTCAAGGTTCTCCCATAGTTCACTGGTTTCTCTACTAGACCTTCGCGAATCAGACAAACACCTGGTCTCAGTAGTCAATTACCAACTAAAAACCTCGAATAGATAGCTGTCTAGAACAATCTTTGAGCAACACCTAAGCTCGGGCTAGTATCTCCAGTATCGGGCGCAAACAATCTCCGAAGTCTTAAAACCTAGTCTTATTCACGTTTAGTTCTGTCCCTAGTATGAAGAGTTAAATATGACTTGGATACACTACAAAAAATTTTTGTCAAGTTTCATGTTGCACATCGTTACATATTTTGTTAACTTTATTTAAGAAAGCAAATCATAGCTTTGCCAAACTCGACTAACAGCAGAGGTCAGAAGCACATAATGATTAATGTTAAGTGGCGTAAACTAATTCTCAAAGGAAGTATGTGGCTAACTCTGGAGGTCGCGCTCAACCTTATCGGTTTAGATGATATTGCTGATTACAGTGAGTATATTTTTGAGCGAAATCAAATTGCTCAAATCGGTTAATTTGCTCTGAATTCAAACCAGACGCGTGGAATTCTAGGACGATAGAAACCTAGGAACCCGATATTACTGTTAGAGCGTGGTAGTACTTTGTGAAAGATTTATTCTCGCTCGATTTTCATTACTTAAGTATATTTAGGCAAAAAAAGAGGGTCGGCGATACCAGACCCCAATCAATAGATTTTAGAAATTTTAAATTGAAATAACTTGTTGCTAGCTAGCTTTATCAGGAATTAACTCAAAGTAGCTATCAAAATCAGCGATCGCTTTAAGATATTCGCTGGAAACAGTTCTACTATCTTTCTCTTTAGCAGCAGCATCGATATTCTCTAAGCGGAGGAAAATATCTTCAGTAATTTCTTTAGCCTGTTCAGCATCATCAGGTAACAAAATATCGGATAGATAACGGAAGTCTCTTCTAAGGAAACCTAGAGGTCCGTGAATATAGCTTCGAGTAGTTACCCAATCTTGGTCTTGGATAAATTCTCCAAGAGTTGCCATGTTGCCTCTAGCTGCGTCTACAGGAATGCGATAGGTAGTAATTTTCTGAATTTTTTCAGGAGTGTAAGTTGGAGGGGCAGCAGCTTCAGGACTACCACAGCTTACTAAAGCAGTGGCAACTACAACTAGCACCAAGGAGAAAAGAGAGCGAAAGATTTTCATAGTTCCCAAATAGCTAATTTATTGAATTTTCTTGAGATTTTGCAATATTTTGTAATTTTATAATAATTGACGGCGAAAAAACTGCGTAATTTCCTCGGAAATTTCTTTTGGCCAATGTTCCTGGGGATAGTGCTTAGCTTCTGGTAGTTTGCTCAACTCAACAACAGAATTACTTTTAGCAATGTCTTCTACGCCACCTAAGTCAAGCCAAGGGTCCCCTTCCCCCCAAATAATTAGGGTTGGTAAATCGGTTTTAGCTAAACCGTTGGTAATTTCGCTGGTAGTGGTAGTAAGTTGGAGATTTTTGGAGATTGCAATTAAAGCTCGACCTACAGCAGATGTCTCTAAAAAAGGTTTGCGATGCATGTCCAAATCTTTGTCTTGGATCACAAAACCGCTTCCACCTTCGAGGGTTTTATCCACCTGCAAGGGATCTTGAGTCAACATATCGCCGACTAAAGGTAAAGTCCATTGTTTCATTTTCCAGGGAATTTTGGCATCTGTTGCGATAGGTGCATTGAGAATGACTAACTTGACTAATTTATCTGGATTAGACAATGCGTACTGTACCCCTACCGAACCCAAAAAACCTTGAACTACCAAATAAAATTCAGTTAGTTCTAGTGCAGCAATTAGCTCTTCTAAAGCAGAGATATAAGCCTCAGGAGTATAAGCAAATTCTCTTTTACCTGGTTTAGCGGAAAAACCACAACCAATCCAATCTGGAGCGATCGCATTAAATCCTAAATCTGCCAGGTTTTCCATGACGCCACGCCAGGTGTAGCTATGAGTAGGAATTCCGTGGAGCAAGATTACGGGAGGTTTATCGCTTTCTACTTCTGTTTGACGATAAAACCATTGCAATTTACCAACTTCTATCTGTTTTTCTTTAATTGCCACAATATTTATTTGCTGTATGCCTATTTATAGTTTGGTTCTAAGATTACAACGTTTTGGGCTATGTTTTTTTGATGAAGTAACTAGAGCGTTGCGAAATTGTGGGTTAGATTATGTAGCAATAAAGTATTTATATGTATATGAATTATCGATTAGCCACTAAGTTATTACTTGTAAGTAGTGTATTTATCGGCAATATTTCCCCTGCTCTAGCAGATACTATTTCCCAAGAAAGCGCTAATAGTCAACAATTTAATGCAGACAGGCAAATTTTATCTAGCAGCCAAGAACTCGAGGAAAAGATCCACCAAGAGTTAGAAAATGCTTTTTTTGAGTATCTAGAAACTGACTATTCTGGCGAACTAAATTTAAAATCTCTGCGAGATCAATATAGTGATGCGATCGCAAATAATCCTAACTCTGCTATTCACTATCTCAATCGCGGTTTAGCAGCAAGTTTAAGTAACTACGGAGAAAAAGCTAAAGCCGACTTTGAACAAGCCCAGAAACTAGATCATACACTCAGTCAAGCGTATCTCTACCTAGGACTTTATTACACCAAGCAAAAGCAGTTCGAGCAAGCTGAAACTGAACACAAACAAGCCTTAGAACTGGATTCCCAAAATAGCTTGAACTATTTTGGTCGTGGTTATAACTTTTTGATGCAAGGCAACAATTTTGCAGCAAATCGCAACTTTGGTAAGGGAATTAAACTCGCCCCCAATTTCGCTTTACTTTATCAGTACAGAGGAGGGGCTTATTTCCAACAAGAAAGATATGGCAAAGCAATCAAGGACTATACTCGCGCTTTAGCAATCGACCCTGACTTGAGTGATGTGTACCTCAGACGAGCAGTGGTTTATCGTCACCAAAAAAAATGGAGCCAGGCGCTAGCAGATCTGGATCAAGCGATCAATCTCACCCCTAACTCAAGTCAAGCCTATTATGACAAAGGGTTGGTGTATACCTTGAAAGGGGATTCTGATGCTGCCATTAGTGAATACGAACAGGCACTAGAGCTTAACCCACAGCATTTAGAAGCTAAAATCAATCGCAACTATCTGGCACAAAATACACAACTGACTCTCAAAAATAAGGATACCCAGTACTATCATGACCGTGCTTTAGCTTATGCCTTACAAAAAAAATGGCAAGAATCTCTAGCAAATTTTAATTTGGCAGTCGCTTTATACGAAAATAGTGGCAAACTTTTCGCTAATCGAGCGAATAATCACATAAAACTCAAGCAATGGCAGCTAGCCTTAGCAGACTTGGATCGGGCAGTTGCAATCGATCCAGATTTAGGCAAACCCTACTACAATCGAGCAGGAATTTATGTAGTCCGCCAGCAATGGGATCTCGCTCTAGCAGATCTAGACAAAGCGATCGAGCTAAATTACCGTCCCGAAAACTCATATAGGCAAAGAGGGATTATTTATCAGCATACAAAGCAATGGGAGCAAGCTTTAGCCGATTTTCAAAAACTGATTAAGCTCAACAACAATAATGCGGATGCTTACTTCAATCAAGGTCTGGTCTACATTAGGCTAAAACAATGGAACGATGCGATCGCAAGTTATGACCGTGGAATTCAAATTAATAGCAACGATGGGAAAGCTTACTTCAACCGAGCTAATGCTTATCTTAAGCTCAAAGATCACATCAGGGCTAAAGAGGATTTACTCCAAGCCAAAAAACTTTTTCAAGCTCAAAGCGATAACGACTCTCTAGAAAGAACCGAACGCGCCCTTCAACAGTTAGAGCGAATCGAACCTAAAATAAGAGAATTTTGGCAAGGATAGGATGAGTAACTATCGATAACCTATGTCCTACACACAAATAACTTTACCTGTAATTTCTTGATACCACCAAGGAGTATTAGCCGATAAAGAATGCATCGTTTGGTGGTTAACCTGCCAAATTTGGTCTGGATCGAACAAGGTTAAAGCAGCAATCGAGGTCCCTACTGTAATCTCTATCGGTTGCTCACCCAAACAATCAAGAGGTCGCGAGCTGAGAGCTTGCCAGAGTTCCAGAGGAGTCAGGATATTTGTCGTAACCAGTTTTTGCCACAAAATCGGTAAGGCCAACTGTAAGCCAATTACTCCAGGAGGAGCTAAAGCAAAGGGTACAGTTTTTTCTTCGTAAGTGTAGGCTTGATGATCGATCGCGATCGCATCGACGGTTCCTTGTTTAACCCCTTGTTGCAAAGCTTTGCGATCTAAAGGAGTCCCCAAAGGTGGTTCTAGACGCAAATTAGAATCATAGCTAGCTTGATCGGTAGTATCAAAAAGGAGATGCATCCAAGTAGTGCTGGCAGTAACAGGAACTCCCCTCTGTTTGGCCTCGGCAATTAGCTCGACTCCTCTAGCAGTAGATACCCGCATTAAATGAACGGGAGTTTGCAAGTCAGCAACAATTTCTAGAATTGCTGCGATCGCAGCAGTTTCACTATAAGCAGGATTGCTTGGAACCCCATAAGCAATGGATTCTTTGCTTTCACGGACAATTCCATTATTAGCCAATTGGTTTTGGGATAGATCAATCGCGATCGCTTTTCCTAAAGGGTGCAAATACTCTAGTACTTGTTTAAAAAAAACTAACTGACTAAAATCCAAATGTTGGCTAAAACCGAATGCTAGATCGCTGAGTTCCCCCAATTCACCCATGCTACTGGTATCTTTGATGGCCAAATTTGCCCAGAAATTTAGCTCAGGTAATCCCGAATTGCTTTGTTTTAACTGCGTTTGTTTTAACTGAGTATATTTAGTTGCGATCGCACTTAAAGTTTCTCGATTATCAATTACTGGGTTGGTATCAGGCAAAACACCCACTTGAGTAAAACCGCCAGCTTTAGCACTCTGAGCCAGAGAGAGTAAGGTCTCTCTGCTTTCGTGTCCTGGTTCACCACTATGACTGTAAAGATCTACCAAACCACTGCCTAAAATCAAGCGATCGCCAGCCATAACCTGAACATCTGAATCATAATCTTGTTTTTCAGTTGTAATCTGGGCAATAGAACCATCAACAACTAAAACATCAGCAACAAAATCTCTACTAGTAACGGAATCGATCACTCTAACTTGCTGAAGTAGAAATGAGTTTTGATTCATCTGATAATCTCCGCTAACCCAAAATCATCAAGAGAGATGCTGGAACCTCGATCCAATATACAAGCAAGCAGAGGAATTCAGAAGTTTCTCTTAAAAAGCTTTAGAAGTTGCTAGATTCTGGTTAGATTCTAGGCACCAGCTCAATCTTAGTTTTTGGACTAATCCTTTTATGAGTGAGACTATTTTTAGCAAAATTATTCGTCGAGAAATCCCTGCCGATATTGTCTATGAAGACGATCTCAGCCTTGCTTTTCGCGATATCAATGCCCAAGCACCGACACACATTTTGGTAATTCCCAAAAAACCGATTCCCCGACTTAGTGATGCCACTCCCCAGGATCATGCTGTTTTAGGACATCTCCTAATCAAAGTAAAAGAGATTGCTGCGCAAGAAGGGTTAAGCAATGGTTTTCGAGTAATCATTAACAATGGCAATGACGGCGGACAAACCGTAGATCATCTTCATATACATATTCTCGGAGGTAGACAGCTGGCTTGGCCACCGGGCTAGCTCATATTTCTAATTCAAGATATTGATTAGAACTAATTCAAAGATATATTCGTCCATAGAAAAACAAGAGTTGTCCGCCAAACAATTTGCAGAGGTGAATCCTGCCAAAAATTATTTCCCCTGTTAATCTGTATGGTGCAATATCTAGACGTCTAATGAGTACGGGGTTTTCTTTTATGGTAAAAAGATTTGGCAAATATCTCAGCTTGGCTTTACTGTGTTTTACCCTGATTTTAGGTTGTAATAACACTTCTAATACCCCTCAACAGACCACCGATACAACTAACAATAGTCAAAAAATCTCTGTCGGTACTACTCTAAAACCTCGTACTCTCGATCCTGCTGATAATTATGAGTTAGCAGGATTAAACATTATCTACAACGTTAGCGAAAGTCTCTATACCTATAAACTAGGAACTACAGAAATCGAACCTTTACTAGCTACTGCTATGCCCGAAGTTAGTTCTGATGGCTTGGTTTACACTATTCCAGTTCGTGAGGGGGTTACTTTTCACGATGGTGCGGTTTTTAATGCTGAAGCGATGGCTTTTTCTCTGAATCGTTTTATCACTAATGGCGGGAAACCTGCGTTTCTCCTAGGAGATGTCGTAGACACAATCGAAACCACAGGAGAATACGAACTCAAAATAACTCTCAAACAACCTTTTGCTGCTTTTCCTGCTTTGCTAGCTTTCCCTGGTGCTTGTGCGGTGTCTCCTCAAGCTTACAAGATTGGTGCGGGAGAATTTAATCCCAACAATCTAGTAGGTACAGGCAAGTATAAATTAGCTCAGTTTGGTAGTGATGCGATCGCACTAGAAATTAACGAGAACTACTGGGGCGAACCACCAACCAACGAAGGTGTAAATATTCAGGTCTATGCAGGGAACTCTGCCAACCTATTCAATAGCTTCCGTACTGGAGCAGTAGATGTAGCTTACCAATCTCTCGACCCCAACCAAATTACCAACTTACTCGAAGGGTCAACCCAAGATAAATGGCAAACAGTTGAAGGATCAGGAACCAATGTCAGTTATCTAACGCTCAACCTCCAGCAAGAACCTCTAGATCAACCAGAAGTCAGACAAGCGATCGCAGCAATGATCGACCGTGCTCTGATTAATCAGCGAGTGCTTCAAGGACAAGGGGAAGCGGTTTATAGTCTAGTTCCTACAGCATTTGAAGTCTATCAACCTGCATTCCAAACCGAGTACGGTGATGCAAATATCGACAGAGCCAAAGAACTCTTAACTCAAGCGGGGTTCTCTGCTGAAAATCCTGCCACAATCGAAATTTGGCATCCTTCAGGCTCAATCACCAGAGGCATAGTTGCGCAAACTCTTAAAGCTTTTGCCGAACAAAAACTCGACGGTATGATTCAATTTATCCCATCCAGTGTTGAATCTGCTTCTTTCTTTGGCAATTTAGGTAAAGGTGTTTATCAAGCTGCGTTGGTTGATTGGTATCCTGATTTTCTTGACGCAGATAACTATATTCAGCCTTTTTTGAGTTGTGCCAACGGTTCTGATTCAACTGGTTGCCAAGAAGGTGCAGCCCAAAGCCGTGGTTCTTTTTACTATAGCGATTCTGCTAACGAATTAATCAAGCAACAACGTCAGGAAACAGATGTAACTGAACGCAAACAAATTTTTGCCCAGTTGCAAGAAACTCTAGCTGAAGATGTTCCTTATGTACCCCTTTGGCAAACTAAAGACTATGCTTTTGCTCAAAATAATGTCCAAGGCGTAGTGCTAAATCCCAGTCAAAATTTTCCTTTCTGGCAAATTAGTAAATAGATAGATAGTAAACAAATAACTTAAATCTCTTAAGGCGTAATCTAATTTTGCGCCTTTTTTAGACCATTTTTTTCCACAAGGAGAACAATTAGCAAGTAGTAATAAACAATATCTAGTTCAAGAATGTAGGATATATTCCTTATTAAATGAAGTATGTACAATAGCGCCTGCTGTAACCGGACATGAAGGGCAGACGGTGATTTTAGATACCGCATTTTTGAGTGTTCCGGTTCACGGCTTTGTTAGCTGGCTATTCGAGCAGTGGTTTCAAGTCTCACTGCCGAGCGACTGAAATTCGTTGTGGTGGCCAGTCGTAAATATTAACTTGAATACGGGCGCATTCTGATTATCTGGGTCAACCGAAAGATGATAAGCCCCGCCCCACCAGAGTATTCCGTGAGTAGACGTTTTCGGGAACTAGAATTCCCACGTAGAAATCAGACAAGCTGCTCTCACCAGCATCGAGTGTAATCGACATTTCAACCGGTTAGCCATCAAGGTCGTAGATTCCACCGTCGATGTCCGTATACATTTTTTCGTTTGGTCTTTCGCTGGAGAGCTCAGCAAACGAGACGCTCTCTTTACCCGTAAGCGAGAGTTTTCGACTTCCGGTATTGGAAATAGTGAGCTGTCACGGAGTCTGAACAACGGTGTCGACAACAACATTAGTGATCCGTTACCCGAATCGTGGACCGATTCGGGTAACGGATTGAGTCGATCATTAGACTCTTTGCCTGTGGCGGTTAAAACTGCAGATATGGAAGCACAACGGCGATGATGCAAACCTATCAGTCGTATTTGCGTCGGGGCCGCCGCTTCGGGAATGGGGGCAGGTCTATCCATCTAGAAGGTAAGGTAACGTTGATGGGTCACGGCAAGATCGATGTCTTCCCAGCTAACGCCGCAACAAGCATTGGGGGCCTTCTTGATTGCCTTGTTATGTCTTTGACCTTAAAGTGGCTTCACATTATTAGCACATGGACCTTTTTGACCCTGACCTACTTCGTACTCGACTGGTTGGCCATCATTTAATGTAGCGTAACCACCACCCGCTTGAATTTCTGAATGATGGACAAATAAGTCTTTACCGCCGTCTTCTGGACTAATGAAACCAAAACCTTTATCAGCGTTGAACCACTTTACTGTACCTTTACTCATACTCATAATTCTTTCTACTTTAATCAATCGGTGAAACTAAAATTAACCAACTTCGCTATCACCATTACAAAATCAGCTTTGGAAAAACTTATAGAGATTGAACTCACTAACTCTTTTATTAGTGATATATCCCGCATCTGCGGCTTAACACGCCTTAGATTGTACGAAATCACTGCAAAATGTTCGTTAATCTCTAACCTTTTCTTAATTAAATTTGATATATTAGCTTTGTTAAATCAAGCTTTAGTCGCTCATTGCCACAAATCTACTAGCCAATAATCTTCTTGATTGCCCTCACATTATTCACAAAAGAAAATTTAACTTTAAAATTGGCTAATCCTATAAACCTAGATAAAGTTTCCAGTTAGCCTCTTATTCTTTGAGATAAAAAACAAGCAGTTAAATAGCAAATCATCTTTGAGGTAAATTAGGATGTTACATCTGGGCAAAGTCGATTAGGATGAGTTCCTGAATAAATTTCATCTAGACCCAGATAATGTTCTTCTCTATTCAGCTACTTCTCAAAGCAACTATAGGATCGAGTTTTGCTGCTCTTCGAGCAGGAATAACACCAAAAAATAAACCAATACTACCCGAAACAGTCACAGCTAACACCACAGCAACAGGAGAAAGCGCAGGAACCAAAGGAGATACTGCACTGACAACATAGATAGTCCCAACACCAATCCCCGTACCGATCGCACCACCCAAGACAGAGAGAATTGTCGCTTCAATGAGAAACTGAGTCAAAATATCGCCTTCTTTCGCACCGATCGCTTTACGCAAACCTATCTCTGAAGTTCTTTCGGTAACCGACACCAACATGATATTCATCACGCCAATCCCCCCTACCAAGAGGGAAATACTTGCGATCGCAGCTAGCAATATAGTTAAGCCATCGGTTATGGTGCCTACGGTTTCTAAGAGATCTTTTTGAGTACGCACAGTAAAATCATTGCGATCAATAATTTTGTGGCGCAGTCGCAGGAGATTCTCAATCTGAAACTGGGCGGCATTAATATTTTGCTCACCAGTCGCAGTCGCGGAAATAAAACTAACTTCCGTACCAAAAGGAGAATTGTTACCCACAATTTGGTTGGCCATTGTGGTCAGAGGAATATAGACATTAGTGTCTTGGTTGGTTCCTAGAAAAGCGCCTTTACTTTCGAGAATACCTATGACTTCAAAACTAATATTCTTGATGCGGAGTTGTTTGCCCAGAGCATCACGATTGGGGAAAAACTTAGTGGCAATTTCTGAACCCAGAACAATTACGCGGTTATTGCGTTTGAGATCGATTTGATTGATAAATCGGCCTTTATCTACCTCAAAGCTTCTGACACTTAGATAACTAGGGGTCGCCCCGACTACAAGATCGTTGGTATTACGATTGCGATAGGTGATGAGTTGATTGGAATTAATCTGAGGGGCTACTTCAGAGATAGTTGGGACCTGTTCTGCGATCGCATCAGCATCGGCTAAAACCAAGGTTTTTGGTAACTCAAAAGTAGTTCTTCTTTCTTCGTCCGAACCTGGAACGATAAAAAGGACATTTGGCCCCAGAGAAGAAAACTGATCTTCAGCCAACTTTTGGGCTCCTTGCCCAATCCCAATCATGCCAATTACTGAAGCATTACCAATAATTATCCCCAGCATAGTCAAGCTACTACGCATTTTATGTGCGGTGAGAGTGGAGATTGCCATTTGCAGGCTTTCAGTAAACTTCATGGGATTTTATCTAGTGATGATTATTATTTTGGGCTGTCTTGAAATAAGGCAAAATTCTTGTTTCTTGTCATGTCAGGATCTTATTTTTAGCTTTGACCTTGTATCTTGGAAGGTTAAACTTTTTGATTGTCCGATACTCCGAAAAGCTTATTCTTAGTTCTAAAAATGTCTCTAATTGAGTTAGGAATTCTTGGTAGCACTCTGGCGAGCTTAGCACTCATCCCCTCTTCTAGTGTAGCGTTAGTAATTGCTTATGCTTCCAGTGGTGGCCTGGTGAGTGGAGTTGCAGCAGCACTGGGAATTGCTTGCGGAGATTTGATTTTTGCCATCTTAGCAATATCTGGTCTAACTGCTATATCTGAGACAGTTGGCGTCTTTTTTGTTGCGATTAAGTACCTAGCTGCGATTTATTTAATATGGCTCGGTTTCACTCTCATTAGGAGCAGTAAAAGTTCACAATTTTCAATTACTTCACGTAAAAAATCTAATTTACTTGAAAGTTTTGGTGCAGGGTTGCTAGTTACTCTTGGGGATGTCAAAGCAATCTTTTTCTATGCCAGTTTATTTCCCAGTCTAGTCGAACCATCGCAGAGCCAACCTAAAGATCTTTTCGCGATCGCATTAACGGTTTTAATTTCTGTAGGAGTAGCCAAAATACTCTACGCCTTTCTGGCGAAACACCTAACTACTTTTGCCGACGGGACAAAGTTTGCCAAACCAGCCAAACTAATTGCAGGAAGTTTAATGGCTGGCACTGGCATCTATTTAATTATTAAGTAACGACTTAGTTACAGCTGTTGTAAAAAGCGGAGGTCACTGTTGTAAAGACGACGAATATCATCAATTTGGTGTAACACCATAGCGAACCTCTCCACCCCAAAACCAGCAGCAAAACCGGTATAAACTTCAGGGTCATAACCTACTGCTTTGAGTACATTCGGGTCGACCATGCCACAGCCCATAACTTCAAGCCATTTCCCCTGCCACTGAACATCTACTTCCGCAGAAGGCTCGGTGAAAGGAAAGTAACTGGTACGAAATTGAACAGGTAGGTCATCACCAAACATCCGTTGTAAAAATTCTTTGATTGTCCCTTTGAGGTCAGTAAACTTAAGTCCTTTATCGATCGCCAATAATTCCACCTGATTAAAAACGGCGGAGTGAGTCGCATCTACTGTATCTCTTCTATACACTCTGCCTGGAGCAATAATCCGAATTGGTGGTTCGTTATTCTCCATGAAGCGAATCTGCACAGAGGAAGTATGAGTACGCAGCAAGTTTCCGCCAGGAAGATAAAAAGTATCTTGCATATCTCTGGCAGGATGGTCTTTAGGAGTATTGAGTGCTTCAAAGTTATAGTAGTCCGACTCCACTTGAGGCCCTGTGGCCACGGTATAACCAAGACCGACAAAAATATCTAACACGCGATCGACCACACCATTCAAAGGATGCACTTTACCTAAAGGACGACTGACTCCAGGCATAGTTACATCAATAGTCTCCGCTGCAATTTTGGCTGCGATTTTCGCTTTTTCAAGGTCATTTTTGCGTTCTTCTAGGTTGCTTTGAATCGCTTCTTTGACTTCGTTTGCCAAAGCTCCTACTTGGGGACGTTCTTCAGGACTTAACTTACCCATACCACGCAAGATTTGGGAAAGTTGACCCTTTTTCCCTAAATACTTAATTCGCAGTTGTTCTAAAGAATCGAGATCGCTACTTTCAGAGATCGCACTGATGGCTAATTGCTGAAGTTCGCTTAGCTGGCTAGATATTGGTGATGTACTCATTAATCGGGACTAAATATAACTGAATGAAGACAAATAAAGACGACCGATCGATTCTAGCGGAATATGCCAGGTTTTAGGAACAACCAGTTGCGCGGATTACCATCAAGAAAATTGCTAAGATCGCTATAAATAAAAGATTGGTAAGGACTGAACAGTGTCTAATGTCTAGGAAACAAATACCCGTAGTAACGGTTTTTTCGATTAGTTTGATGATGATGCTTGGGGCCTGTAATGGTCGGCAATTAGAGAATGTTTTACGCCCTAATCCCGATTTAGATGCGCCTAATTCTCTCGGGACAGAAAGCTCAGAATCAGAAACAGATGATACGCGATCGCCTGGAGTTCAAGTCACCAAGCGCCCCAAAAACGATTCTCAAACCGCTACTGCGAAACAATCTCCCACAACCCAGATAGTTGCAGAACTACCAGATAACCTACCTTTTTATCCTCAAGCTACCTTAGATAAAATCACGGCAGACTCTACCGCAGAAGTAGGAAGCAGCATCTGGTTCTCTTCAGATGAACCATCTCAAATAGTCAGCTACTATCAAAAAAAATGGCAAGATAAGGATTGGCAAATCGTTGAACCCTTTACCGCAGATACTAATAGTCAGGGGTTTACCGCTTCAGTGAAAAAGGATGATTTTCAGTATGATTTGCTGTTGTTACCCGTTACTCAAGATGGAACCAATAAAAGCAAGCTAACTATCGCTTACACAGATTCAGGGGATAGTGCCTTTGCCATTGCTGACAAGACAGAAGAAGTAACGGCAGCTCAAGCTAATCCTCAAGTAACCGATTCTAGCAATCAAACTATTACTAGTAATGACCAACCAGCAAATGACTCTTTAGAGTCTAGTCTTCTTAGCGATCTAACAGAAGTTCCTGAACCCTTACAGCAGTATGTAGCAGATGTCGCAGCTCTTAATGTAGTCACTTTTAAAGCTAAAACTAGCGACAATAAATTGCAGTTTCAGCCCTCAGAAATTATCACCCGCAGTCAATATGCTAAGTGGTTAGTCAAAGCAAACAATAAGTATTATCAAAATTCTCCTGGCAATAAAATTCGCGTTGCAGCGATTAATTCAACTCCTGCGTTTCAAGATGTCACTCCTCAAGATCCTAATTTTGCCGAGATCCAGGGTTTAGCAGAAGCAGGCTTGATTCCTTCTGCGCTCACCAGTGACAGCACTCAAGTACTGTTTAAGCCTAATGCCCCACTTACCAGAGAAGATTTGATTAACTGGAAGGTGCCCTTGGATATCCGTAAAGGGTTAGCCAATGCCGATAACAATGCCATTAGAGAAACTTGGGGCTTTCAAGACCTAGGTAAAATTAGTCCTGGAATTTTTCCTGCATTATTTGCTGATTATCAAAATGGCGATCGCTCAAACATTAAGAGAGTCTTTGGTTATACAACTTTGTTTCAGCCACAAAAGCCCGTAACTCGTGCCGAAGCAGCAGCTTCTCTATGGCACTTTGGAAACCCAGATGTAGGAATTACTGCCCCAGAAATACTTAACCCTTCAAATTAGATCTTTTATTTGAGTGGTTTAGTGGCGATTTACACATACAAATTAGGTATAAATGCACAAAAAAGTCAGTTATTAATTGTAATAAGTTTAAGGCGTTTTATCGAACTTTTTACGGATTACAGTTGAGGTTTTTGTTGGTTATGTTTGTGAATGTATACCTTAACGTATAAGTTATTGGAAACTAAACTAATAATGAAGGAATTTAGCAGCAAAGAGCAGCTAATCATCCAGAGCTACCAACAAGGGAATAAGAGCTGGCAAAATATTAAGCTGACTCAGCTGGATTTAAGTGGTGCAGTTTTACAAGCAATTGATTTAAGAGCTTCTATTTTAATAGAGGTAAATCTAGATGGTTGCAATTTAACTAGTTCCAACTTAAGTTCCGTTACTTTCCAACAATGTAGTTTAAGTAATTCGTTGCTTAAAAAAGCTAATCTTTCAGGTGCTGATCTACAAGAAGCAAATTTATGTCAAGCCAACCTAGGAGAGACAAATCTACGCCAGACCAATTTAACTGGAGCCAATCTCACAGGAGCATATCTTTATCGCGCTGACCTCAGAGGAGCTTGTCTTAAGGGAGTAAAAATCCACAATACTGTCTTAGTCAAAGCAATTTACGATGATTCGACCATTTTTGACGAAGATTTCTTCATTCTCGATACGAGAATGACCTATCGACCAGATTAATTACCCCTTGATAGAACAATTAAGGTGATAGCAAACTATTTCAGAGTAATCACGTAGATAAAAGCTTGTAATTAATTTAAATACCTGATTTTCTAAGTGTAGATACCATCAGCTATTAGGCTAATTCAGCGCTGCAAGAATCAAGCTTTTTACCGATGTTATTTCGAAATGTAACTAGTTATACTCAACTACAAGAGTACTACTAGAGCAAATAGCGGGTATCACATATGTCTCAATTTAATCGGAAATACCAAATTCTCAAAGACTATGTAATTGGTAATACGAATTGGCAGCATAGTAGTCTACATCAGATAAATCTAAGTGATGCAGTACTCAGAGGAATTGACTTGACTGCTTCTACATTACTAGAAATCAACATGAGGGGTTGCAACCTAGAATTCGCAGATCTCAGTTCGACAAACATACACAAATGCAATTTGCACAATGCACGACTCAAAGGAGCCAACTTTTCAGGAGCCATCTTAAATAGAGTCAACTTATCCTACGCCTACTTAGAGTTAGCTTGCTTTAGAAACACCAATTTTACTGACGTCGACCTCAGTAATGCTTATTTATGTTGTGCCGACTTACGAGGAGCCTGCTTGAAAGGAGCGAATCTAGACAATGCTTTGTTAGCGGGAGCCATCTATGACGACACTACAAGTTTCGGAGATCAATCTGTAATACAGGATATGATTCATTTTTCAGATTCAGATCAGAGGAAATCTGAGATCGCAAATGCCAAACTAGAAAATTCAGAAGAAATTGAAACAGCTATCTATTTCTCATATCGCGGCATCAAATACCAATCTGCTAATACCTACTTAGAGAGTGAGATTCAACGTCAGCTTTTGACCAATAGAAACAGTATCAATAAAGCTAAAAAATACCGTGGTGTTACCTGTGCATGAGAATTTCGATTCTCTTGACCAGCCAATAAAATAGCAGCCCTGCCAATCAAGACTGCTTAATTTCCTTCTAATTATTGTTTAAACACCAACATTACTGGATAGATTCAGTAAAACTTTGGTAGTTACGTTCTTGATCGTAAAGATGACAGCGATCGCCAATAGTTCTCATCAAAGACCAATTAAATTCGGTTTCGTGGAGATACTCGCCCCAATTCTCCTTTAAGGAAGCGTGGGCTTGACGCAAGTTGTACCAAGGAATCCCTGTAGTTAAGTGATGGGGAATATGAACATTAATATCGTGGCAGAGAAACTCAACCCACCAAGGATACTTACAATGAACCGTACCGCATAGCTGAGCTGCTGCTTCGTGCCATTCTGTCTCTGGAGTAAAAGGAATATCGGGTAAGGTGTGGTGCACAATCGTAAAGGTGCTAATCCAAAAGTGGTACACCAACCAAGGGGCAAGCCAAAATTTGATAAAACCCCAGACTCCTACGGTAAATAGTAATGTAGGAAAGCCAATTGCTGCGGTGACAATAACCAACAAAGCAGAAAAGCGAATCTGTTCACGGTCTTTGCCTTGATGATTCCACCAGCTAAAATGCAAATTTGCCCAATGAGCGATCGAACCAAGAAACCAAAAACGAGTTCTCAGACGACGATACCACCACTGAATACTGGGGGAAAACTCTTCATAAGCTTCAATTGTGAAAGGATCCCAAGCATTATCTACTTCTAGCTTATTCGTATGCTTATGATGATGGTTGTGAAGAATCCGCCAAGCCTGATAGGGATAAATCGTGGGTAACATCATTAGGTGTCCTACCAAGTCATTAACCCAAATCTGATTAGAAAAAGAACGATGTCCGCAGTCGTGACCGATGACAAACATCCCGGCTAAACCAGTACCGAGAAAAACCCAGCACAGAGGCAATAGATACCAAGGAGAAATCGCAATTAGTCCATAGCCAGCAGCTACACAAGCAAGATTGATAACTACTCTAGACCAGGCTTTGCGAGGATTTTTGATAAATACTTCTTTGGGTAGAGTTTGAATAATATCTCTCAGCCGAATACTGGAGTCTAGCTGAAAAGACTCGCGACGAGGCGCAAATGTAGTCATAAAAAATTATTGATTCCTAGAAAAAAGCCGCTACAACTAGCCTTAGGCTGAACCATTACAAGAGCTAAGACTTAGTACAGCGTGTTGAGAACGAGAAAAAACAGTTAAAAACCTAGATAAGCAAGCAATTTTCTAGCTTAAAGTCAGCAACAGCTTTCGTTACAAAACTTCATCAGTTATATCATAATTAAGGATCGAGAAGAAAGGGCAAAAAACGAGAAAAATAGGGAAATAACGCCAAAAGTTAGTTATTGATTTGTCAGTTTCATCTAATCCTGGAGAATCGCAACGGCAGTTTTGACGATCTGAAAATAAGGTGGCTTGGTGACGTCGATTTTCTGGGCATTATCGCGACTAGTACCGAGTAGACCGAAGCGATCGCCTTTTTTAACTGCCAAAACTCTCCCCTGTTCGTTACGAATGCGAAGTTCCCCTTGAGCTTGCCAAAGATTGCAAGTATAGAATTTGCCTTGGTAGTTGAATTTACCTTTTTTGACTTTTGCTTGTTGGAGATTTGATTTTTGGATTTGAGGCTTATTTGCAATCGCAACTGGTTGTACTGAATTGCTTCTAGCAGGTTCTTGTGGTTCGGCTTTTGGTTCAATAAAAATAGTTGGCTTGTTTGATAGTTTGATAACTTTATTATCTGCTGGAAGTCTCATGCCTACTAGCTCTATTTCAATATTAGTTACACCTTGCCAATGGTTTTCTTGGAGCTTGTAAGCAATATCGAGCACATTTGGTAGGGGAAAATATTCTCCCCAACGCCAGGCGATCGCTTTTATCTCTGCATTTGATTCTGGTTCTTGGAGAACTAACTTGAGATGATCCAGATTTTTGCCAATTCTTTTTTGTTCTTTGACTATGACATTAGGAGTCCAAAATACAGGAAAACTATTGCCGATTCCCCAAGGTTGCAAGCTGTCGATTTGGTCATAGAGATTTTGGTCTATTTCGACAATTTGTGCCTGACTATCTATTTTGACCAGAGGCTTGAGATGTTGCTGTTTTAGACATTGATAAGCAAACTCACTCAGTTTTTGCTCAAAAACTGAGAGATTAACAGCATCTAGACTGTAGCCCCCTGCTGCGCGATGTCCACCATACTTGCCCAAAAGTTCTTGGCAGTGATTGAGAGCATCAAAAATATTAAACTCTTCAATACCTCGTGCCGAACCTCTAATTTGCAACTTAGTTTCAATATTCGTTTTGCTTTTATTCTTGTCTACTGCTTTTTCCTTAACTTCCTCTGCTTCGTAAGTACCAATAAATACGGGTACACCATATCTTTCCACTAAGCGAGATGCCACGATGCCAATCACACCATGATGCCAGTTTTCTTTGACTACGACCAAAACTCTCAGATCCTTCCAAGGGATTGGTTTGGTTTCGACTAATTCAATTGCTTCTTGTTGGATTTTCTCACAAAGTCTCTGCCTCTCTCCATTAACGGCTTCACACTGCATAGCCCGCTCCAGAGCCAAACTCATATCATCAGTAGTAAGTAGCTCAATTACTAACTGAGGATCGCCAATCCTGCCGATCGCATTAATCCGAGGCCCCAAGCGAAAGCCAATATCATCTGGTTGGAGCTGTTTCTGGGTTTCATCAACTCCTGCCACCGACATCAAAGCTTGAATCCCTGGAATCTCTGAATTAGGTAATTGCTTTAAGCCTTTTTTGAGCCAACGACGGTTAACCCCAACTAAAGGAGCTAAATCAGCGATCGTGCCTAAGGTAAATAATTCTAAAAGCTGACTAGTTAGCCCAGCCGTTTTATCTAACTTATCTGCTAAATACACAGCCAAAACATAAGCCACACCCACACCGGCTAAACCATAATAAGGGGAGGTGATTTGTAAAAGTTTTGGATTGAGAATCGCATCCGCAGGAGGTAACTGTTCTGGTAAATCGTGGTGGTCGGTAATAATAACCGTCAAACCTAACTCCACTGCGTGCAAAACTGGCTCATAAGCAGAAATCCCGTTATCTACCGTCAGAATAACCGCCACACCATTCTCAGCAAACTCTTCAACAATTCGCTTGTTAATCCCATAACCATCTTTCATCCGACTGGGAATGGCATAGTCTACATCAGCACCTAGATGACGCAAAGCTCTAATCAATAAAGCCGTGCTGGTCATACCATCAGCGTCATAATCACCACAGATCGCGATTTTTTCTCCTGATGCGATCGCTTCTTCTAAAATTTGAATACTTGGAGCAAGATCGGCAAACTCGTCCAACGGAGAAGGTAATTCTTCAGTTTCAGGATCGATATAGACTGCTGCTAACTCTGGGTTTTCGATGCCTCGATTAACAATAACCTGACTCACCAAAGGCAACATCCCTGTACTCTGGCTAATTTGCTCCACTGCTACTGGCTGGGGTTGGGCAATACACCATCTTTGGGTTGGGATACGAGCCATAGTTGCTGTTTATCTACATTAGCTTGTCTAAGTCTCAGGTTAACAACACCTCATGGAAAAGCAACTAAAGATTTTTGGAATATTACACAAGCTTAATTTGGCTACTTGGTCAGAATTGAGACAAATAGCGGATAAAGCTTTAAATCAAGGAATTTATGCTCCTGCTTTGGTAGATGCTGCATTGGATGCTGATGCTGAAATTTACTACATTGGCATGGCTTTTATGAAAGCATTATCCGAGCTAGAAATCTCGATTCTCCAGTATAAAAATCAATGTCTTTGGCTAGCACTACAACACTATATAAAGGCGTTAGCTTTTCCATAGCGATCTCCTTTATATAGTGTTGTAGTGAAATTATGACAATTTTCTATGGTTGCAAGCTTTACGATAAAAGTAGAAACTACGTGGGCGATTCCCATGATATTCATCATTTCATCAGCTACTTTTGGACATACAATGAACTCCAAGATGATCTTAATTCAAGCTTTGATGAAAAGAAACAGCGCACTCTAAAGTCAGACTACGAAGTAATTCAACTGGCGAAAAACTGGTTACAAAGACATAAAATCTCCGAATAACCGAAAGTGAATACACAAAAAGACCTAGTTGGCTTCATGAATAAACTTTGTAATCAGTTTGGGATTTGCGATCCGATGTATGAGGTCGAAAGCTTTACCTCAAGAGAACACTATCAAGCAGATGATTTCATTCGCGAATTGTTTGCCTACGAAGGAATGGATACTGATATTCAAGTTAGCCTATTTAAACAAGCCCAGAGAATGTTTATCGAGCATTTTGGGACTTCAGAGATTTATATTATCCAAAAATGATTCAGAAAATATAGTTTCTCAAAATACCTATCTAAGCAATATTTCATCATTTCAAACTACCTAAATAGCCAACTAGAAAAGCACATAGATACAAAAAAACCCTCGAAAAGAGGGTCAGATCAGTAATTAATCGTCATCTGAGATAACACTAGTTAATGAACAAAGATTTGATTATCAATTAGAGCCACAGCCACCAGCCTTAAGATGGTGATTTACAGCATTGATAAAATTACTATCTTGCAGAGCAGAAGGGGGTAATCTTTTCTGAGCGACCGCGCTTGCTACCAACTTCTCTCCATCAACCTTTCCTGAACGAATAGCACTACCCAGACGGCTGTAACCAGGAACTCCTTGCTCGGAAAATCTCCCCTGACGGGCCAAGCTAATTAGTCTTCGGGGTGTCATTTTACCAATCGAAGGAGCTTCGTCTTGTGCATGAACAGGAAATACTATGATGGATGCAGAAGCCACTATCGACATGCCAGCAGCTAACAATAGCTTTATCATTTCAATTGACAACTAACTAATGTGTTCACTATTAAGGTTCGCTCAACTGTCTGAAAATTAGTTGAGTAATTTCTAAAATTTTGCTGAATAACAGCCTAAATTTAATATTACAAAGACAATTATGAGCTGAGCTAATAAGAAAGTTCCCCTACTTAAATTAGCAAGAGAGCTTCCTTTCCAGACTGCAAAACTATTAACTTAAAGCAATTAATAACCAGTTAGGCTCTATTTAAACTCCGGCCATCAACTTGTCAGCTTGCTTAGCTGTTTCAAAGAAGTAGCGAACATTATCTTCGGGAGTCCCAACTAGAACACCATGTCCCAAGTTCATGATATGTCCCCAGTCACCAGCTTTGCGGATAGTATCAACAATGCGATCACGGATAAGCTCATGAGAACCAAACAATACGCCAGGATCCATGTTGCCCTGTACTTTCATGTCTTTACCCAAGCGTCTTCTGGCATCAGCCATATCGACTGTCCAGTCAACACTAACGATATCAACACCAGATTTACCCATTTGTTCCAAAATCCCAGCACTACCGCTGATATAAAGAATGAGAGGAGTATCAGGGTGAGTCTCTTTAACTTGACGAACTATTTGCTGCTGGTAAGGTAGGGCAAAAGTAGCGTAGTCTTGGGGGCTGAGATGTCCTGCCCAAGAATCAAATAGCTGGACTACCTGTGCGCCACAATCAATTTGAAACTTGACATAGGTTGCGATCCCGTCAGCAATTTTACCCAAGAATTGATGCAACATTGCAGGCTCGTTAAATGCCATGCTTTTGATAACAGAATAGTTTTTAGAACCTTTACCTTCAACTGCATAAGCTGCAAGTGTCCAAGGTGCGCCAACAAAGCCAAGCAAAGTTGACTGATTATTAATTTCAGAGCGCAAAGTCTGAAGAATAGTTTTGATAAAAGGTAAAGACTTTTCAGGATCGAGAGCGGTCAACGCATCAATCTGCTGTTGAGTGCGAATTGGATTCTCGAACATAGGGCCTTTGCTCTCAACGATATCAAAGTCAATCCCCATACCTGGTAGAGGAGTCAAGATATCGGAAAACATAATTACACCATCGGGCTGGAACGCTTTCCAAGGTTGCAAAGAGATTTCAATCGCCAAATCCGCGTTTTCGGAGCGTTCGCGGAAAGTAGGATATTTTTCTCGCAAGTCTCTATATACTTTCATATATCTACCCGCTTGGCGCATCATCCACACAGGAGGACGTTCTACAGTTTCGCCACGGGCGGCTCTCAATAATAAAGGAGTATCTGTAGCCATTATGTCTAAACCTTTCGCTCTGATTAATAAATTCTTAACAAGTTCATAGAATATCATCCTGATCGACGGAAACTCGATCGCTACTAAAATCTTTACCTTAGGATGCTACAAGTCAGTTATTGCTTGAATAATGGCACATTAAATGATATTGAAAAAATCATTATCTAATGTTAGCCGCTCAAAGAACATCAAATGCAGAATTGAGTTTTTTGTATCAGTAGATCTTTTTCTAGATTGATACTTGATTTAGGTGTTTTGCCTTCACTTGTTTCGTATCATGAGCATGTTGTAAGTTCCCGATAAATTAGCTCTAGATAAACATTGAATCTATCTCAATCTCAGCTTTTTCACAACGTTAAAAATGTTAGCCATGTGGTGTCTGCTAGAAAATATTCAAAAGCAATTCAATTCACTACTTTCAGAAAGAGAATTATCTTAAATGAAATCCATCAAATAAAGGCAAAAATAAGGTGAAGTCAGCTTATAAATAACTCCACCTTACTAACTAAATCAAGTGTCTACACCATTCACAAAGCTTAGAGTGCAAATTTGTGCATACACATTGAGCTAACAACTAGCTATTAACTTTAACCATTTGAGAAGCTAACAAACGTTCTAGCCAACCTTTCAGGTACTTATGGTTAGCTGCTTTTTCTTCAGGATCAGCAGTATCCAGAGCATGAGGAGCTAAACCTTTGACAGCTGCGGTAGTAACGCAAAACATTGATTTCTGGAAACTCTGACAAATTTTAACTCTAAGATCACCCTCATCACGAATTCCCCGATGATAAATATCCATTAAATACTCAGGGATAAAATGCCTCATATCTTGCATCAGCAAAGTAGGTGGAATCCCAGCACTACCAATGGGCAAAGGATCGGCGTAGAGGGCACCATAAGCAAACATTCCTTGATCGTAGGGAATTTGATATTCCTGAGCGTTGTAAGAAATCGTGCCAGGGAAAGGAGTTCCTCGGAAAAATATCGCCTCAACATAAGGTACTCCAGTATCCATCAAGAAGGTAATACCAGCACTCTCAGGAACAATATCAAATTGGCGATCGCCTACTTTAACAGTATAAACAATCGGACGAGCAGCATCTTTAACTAAGCCATCAAGAATGTGTTGCACTACATCAGGAATTGACTTGATTTCTCCTGCATCATAGAGATCGCTAAGCTCGATAAAGATATCGCTCATCACCCGCCAAAACTGACCCAAGCCACTATAAAAGGTCATTTGACGCATTTGCTCTGGCAAGAAATCAGGAAATAACTTGTGTAAACCCATCATCAAGGGATTGAGCTTAAACTGAGCCTTAACTAATTCATCAACAGCCTTGGTAAATTCAGGTGTGTCGACATAAGCATCTAAACCACCACCACCATGCCAAAACATCGATTTCATACAATATTCTGCATACTCATAGTTGATGCGGTCCTGCCAAACATTTTTCCACACGGTTTCTAAGTTTATCTCGCCATTAAAATACTTAAATAAGGGAAATAGTTTCAAAAACTGAGTGTTGGCAATGTAGCAAAGATTAACCGAGTAAGCATCAAGAACAATACCGTAGCTTTTGAGAACACCAACAACTTCGACCAGATTCTGCTCGCTATCATTGAGGAGAGCTTGTCCTGCTTCCAATCTTCTGATGTACTCTTCTATTAATTGGGCTTTAGTCGCCTTGGGAATTGCTGCAACCATAGTCTTTATTTTTTAGTTCTTTAATAAATTTCTACTAATTAACCACCAGTTAGAAGTGCTGTAGCTTGAATTTCACTCCATTGAATGACCCATGCAGGTTGAATACCAAAGCTAATAATCAAGAAAAGCAAGGCAAAGGCAGGTGTGTGCTCAACCCACTTGACAGGAGGTAAATTTGCCAAGCTATCTGTAAGACGACCGAAAAAGACTTTGTTAACTACTAGCAAGAAATAAACCGCAGTCAAACCAGTTCCAACTAAGCAAAGTAGAGTGGGAATCGGGAAGATGGGGAACGCACCTCGAAAGACCAGAAACTCTGAGATAAAGCCAACCATACCAGGTAACCCAGAACTAGCCATAATCCCCAAAATCATCAAGCCACCTGTAACTGGTAGTCCTTTTTCAGGGTTAAGCAAACCTCGAAGAGACTCGACATCCCTAGTGCCAGTTTTCTTATAGACCACACCGACAATCAAGAACAACATTGCAGATATCAAACCGTGGCTCACCATCTGAAAAACGCAGGCAGTAATACTGAGACGAGTAGTTGCAGATGCACCTAAGAGGATGTAGGCCATGTGGGCAATCGAAGAATATGCCACAACCTTTTTCATATCCTTTTGTGCGATCGCACAAGAAGCTCCATACAAAGCACTAATTCCAGCCAATATTGCCATCCAAGGAGCAAGCTCTGCCCATGCATGAAGATACAAGCCCAAACCAAAGCGCAATAGAGCGTAGGTTCCCAGTTTAAGCAAAACACCTGCCAGTAAAACTGATATTGGCGTCGAAGCTTCTACGTGAGCATCAGGCAACCAGGTATGGAAAGGAAAAATAGGAATTTTAATAAAAACACCAACGAGCAAAGGAGCAATCAACAGTAGCTGACTACCTAGAGGTAAATTATGAGAACGCAAACTCTCATACGCAAAATCACTAGAGCCAGTTAGCCAAGCCAAACCGAGAAAAGAAGCGAGTACTAAAATACCTGAAAATGCTGTGTAAAGCAGGAACTTCATCGCAGCATAGCCTCTTCTTTTACCTCCCCAAATTGCAATCAAAAAGTAGAGGGGAATAATTTCTAGCTCATAAAATAAGAAAAACAAGAGTAAGTCTTTTGCTAAAAATGCCCCCACAGCTCCAGCACTGAGCAACAGCAACATTGAATAATAAAGGCGGGGCCTTTCTTGAGACTTATCAGTGACGACAATAGCAATGAGAGTTAGTAGACTGTTGAGACAGACTAAAGGAAAAGACAACCCATCTATACCAAGGTTATAGTTGAGTCCCATCCACTCTAGCCAAGGAAGAAACTCGTTAAACTGAAAACCACTGACCTCACGATTAAATTGAGTTCCCAGGTAGATATTGACGAGTAAAGAGGCAACCGCACATAAAGTAGCTAACGTCCTACTGGCCTTGCCCTCTCTATCTGCTGGATAAATCCCGATCACAATTGCCCCGATTAGGGGAATCAAAATTAAAGCACTAAGCATAAAACAAAATTAATTAGTTTTTAGTAATTCTCTAGTTAAAGAAATAACTTTGACGGCGTAGCTTAACCGATTAGAGATGACCAATAATTAGTAACAAGCGACCATTGACCATTTAGTACTGACCACAGTAATAGTCCTACTCCGACCAGGATTGTCAGAATATAAAACTGAGATTGTCCCGAAACATTATATTTCAGAGCATTGCCGCTAAAGATAGTCGCCAAACTTACTAGATTGACTGCACCATCAACAATGTAGCGATCCACCCAAGAAGTAACTTTCGACAGAGTTGAAACCGCAGCGATAATCGTTACCTGATATAAACGATCTATGTAAAAATCGTAGGCAAATAAATCTTGAACGAAGCGAACAGTTACAGTATTAGATCTCGCCCAAGCTTGTCTTACTTTGATAGTTGCACCAATTAGACAACCTAAAATTCCTGAAGCAACTAAAAGTACAGTAGACCACTGCACAACATCAGTTTCCAGCGCCAAAGGATGATTGGGACTAAGCCATAGATGCCATCGGGTAGAAGCAAGAGGTGCAATCAGAGTAACCACAGATAAGGCAATCATTGGTACTGCCATTTGCCAAGGAGCCTCTGGTGCTCTCCGAGTCTTGGCTTGAGGCTCGCCTAAGAAAACAACTCTGAATAACCTAACTAAATTTATCGCAGAAAGTACATTGGTAAACATGACCATTCCTAGTAGCCACCAACTGACTTGCCAAGAACCATCAAACCAACGCTGATAAGTCCAAAACATTCCAAACGGTGCAATTGAAAGCAGTCCAGCACTCCCCACAACAAAAGAAATAGTAGTAGCTGGCATTCTCGACCACAAACCACCCATTTCAGTAATATTCTGGCTACTGGTATTTAGGATCACAGAACCAATACTCATGAAGAGCAAAGCTTTAGCGATCGCATGAGCGAACAGTAACATAAAGGCGATATCTACCTGTCCCAACCCAACGGCGATAAAGACTAGACCGAGGTAAGCACTTGTAGAGTGAGACAAGGCACGCTTAATGTCAATTTGAGCGATCGCCATAAATGAGGTACCAATAACAGTTACAGTACCCAAAACGATCAAAGCATCGGAAGACACAGGGGAAAGAGTGAAAACAGGCTGTAACTTAATCAACACATAAGCCCCAGCCGAAACGACAATTGAGTTCCTCAAAATCCCCGCAGGATTAGGACCTTCCATCGCCTCATCTAACCAAAGGTTGAGTGGAAATTGAGCACACTTACCAGTAGGTCCAGCAATCAAGGATAAGCCAACAAAGGCTGCACCGACAGAATCAAAAGGATGACTACCTACCCACTCTCTGAGGTCAGAAAAATCCAAATCTGCGCCATATGCTGACATAGCGACTATTCCCATCAGGATGAGTATGTCGCCGACTCGCTTGGTTAGAAAGGCATCTCTAGCCGCAGTAACAACCAAGGGTTGAGCATACCAAAAACCCACAAGCAAGTAGGTAGATAGCGTGAGTAGCTCCAACAAACCATAAGAGAGAAGTAGAGAGTCGCTCAAAGCAAGGCCCGCAAGGGAAGCCTCGAAAAATCCCATCAGACCAAAAAAGCGAGCTACGGACCAATCCTTCTCCATATAGCCCAACGCGTAAAGCTGCGCTAACAAACTAATTCCAGTGACGAGCTCCAAAGCCCCTAAACTTACAGGAGAAAGCTCTAGGGCCAAAGTAAGTTTAAGATCCGCTACTTGCAGCCAATTGAGTGTCAATTGCTGGGTTTGCCCTGACCAGATAGAGTTGAAAGCTACTGTTCCATGAACAAAAGCCACAGAAGTGAGCAAAATGTTGATATTCGCTGCAGGCCTAGGGCCAGTGCGCTTAACTAACCCTAAAGACCAAGGTAAAGTCAAGATTGCTCCTAAAAATCCGTAGAAAGGAACAATCCAAACTGTGTCGAGAAAGAACTCAGTCATTCAAAAGCCCTAAAATGTTACAACATCAAAAAAATTTAGATCTAAACTAATCTCTCACCATTGCAAGAAAACACAATCCATGCTTTATTAAGCTTTTGTTAAATCATAATTTTACCAAGTATTATAATTATTAATTGGTCATTTTTTATGTAAAAAATGATGTAGCAATGTAGGTTGTGGCAATCAATCAATTGGTAGCAATGGGAAAGGCTCTCAACTACCTGCTATCGGCTTTCAGAGAACTATTATCTCAGCGAACAAGCTTATTCCTGTAATTAAACCTATCTAAAAAACAAAGATTTCAGATCTGAGATCTTTATTGGGATAAGGTATTCCAAATTTAGTTCTAAAGCTCAGGGATCAT
>CAZSEZ010000003.1:0-4954 GCA_964606015.1 uncultured bacterium | reverse complement strand
ATTATTTACTTGATTCCATGATCTAAATTTTGTAAAAAATCCCGATACCAGTTTTTACCTGAAAATAATTACTTAAAAATTTTTTTTTGGATCAAGTTAATTTCAGAAGTCTCTTAGAAGTACGTTTGTCAATGGAGTAAGTATTAATTCTCATTAACTATAGAATTAATAAATATAATCATAATTTATATTGTCAAAGGTAACAAGGTTATTTATCCTTGTTATGGGAAGGTGAAAAATTTTACGTTCCGTAGGTGGTATTTGGTCTAGTCTTAAAGCCTAGAGACCTTACACCTAGAGAAAATTGTATTAAGTATGGCTTGAATAGAAAGGAATTAAGAATATGCCTATTGCAGTAGGAATGATTGAAACTCTAGGGTTTCCCGCAGTTGTAGAAGCTGCTGACGCGATGGTTAAAGCAGCTCGCGTAACTCTAGTAGGCTACGAAAAGATTGGTACTGGCCGCGTCACCGTAATTGTTCGTGGAGACGTATCTGAAGTTCAGGCTTCTGTCTCCGCTGGTATCGAAGCAGCGAACAGAGTAAACGGTGGGGAGGTTCTATCCACTCATATCATTGCTCGTCCTCATGAAAACTTGGAGTACGTGCTACCGATTCGCTACACCGAAGAAGTGGAACAGTTCCGAACTTACTAGATACTAATTAAACGAAATAGTTAAAAAAGGCATTATTTTTAAGGAGTAACCCCTATGTCTATTGCAGTAGGAATGGTTGAAACTCTAGGGTTTCCCGCAGTTGTAGAGGCGGCTGATGCGATGGTTAAAGCAGCTCGCGTAACTCTAGTAGGCTACGAAAAGATTGGTACTGGTCGCGTCACCGTAATTGTTCGTGGAGACGTATCTGAAGTTCAGGCTTCTGTCTCTGCTGGTATCGACAATGTAGGTCGTGTCAATGGTGGTCGAGTTCTTTCGAACCACATTATCGCTCGTCCTCATGAGAATTTGGAGTATGTTCTTCCAATTCGTTACACAGAGGCAGTAGAGCAGTTCCGTGAGAGTGTTAACCCTCAGCCTCTAAGAAGACCATAGTTGCGACATTATTAAATGCAAATTGCCAAAGTTCGTGGCACAGTAGTTAGTACTCACAAAGCACCTAGTATGCAGGGAGTAAAGCTATTACTTGTTCAGTTTATAGATGAAGAAGGTCAGCTTTTACCGAATTACGAAGTAGCTGCAGATATCGTTGGTGCAGGTGTAAATGAGTGGGTACTTGTTAGTAGAGGAAGTGCTGCTCGTATCGAAGCTCGATACGAAGAGCGCCCCCTTGATGCCACTATTGTGGGAATTATCGACACTGTTTCGGTTGATAATCGCTCTCTTTACAGTAAGAGGGAAACCGAACGCTTCATTTAATTGTTGCAGGCAATTTAATCGAGGCTTGCGAAGAATATGATGTTTCGTAAATTAAGTTGAGGAATTGAAAGCTTAGTTTAATTAGGAGAGATTGAAATCATGCCAGTCCGCACTAAGCCGGCTCCCCCAACTCCTTGGTCTAGAGATCTTGCAGAACCACAAGTTGACAACAGTGCTTACGTTCACTCTTTTTCCCGTCTAATTGGGGATGTTAGAGTAGGGGCCAATGTATTTATTGCCCCTGGTAGTTCTATCAGAGCCGATGAAGGAACACCTTTTTATATTGGCGATAGCACCAATATTCAAGATGGTGTGGTTATACACGGTCTTGAAAAGGGGCGAGTTAAAGGAGAAGACGGTCTAGAATACTCTGTTTGGATCGGCTCCAACACTTGTATAACTCACATGGCATTGATTCATGGTCCTGCTTATGTGGGAGACGGGTGTTTTATTGGTTTTCGTTCTACTGTGTTTAATGCCAAAGTTGGTGATGGTTGTGTTGTTATGATGCATGCCCTGATCCAAGATGTAGAGATCCCTCCAGGAAAGTATGTCCCCTCAGGAGCAGTAATAACTAACCAGCAGCAGGCCGATCGTCTTCCTGATATTCAAGAGGGAGATAGCGACTTTGCTAACCATGTCGTTGAAATTAACGAAGCACTTTTAGTTGGATATCAGTGTGCGGAGGAATCTTTTTGTATTAATCAGATTCGCGAAGATGCTGAACCGCCTAACTTGAGTGAAGCAGGTAAAGATAATCAGTATATAAATTCATTAGAGAATATGAGTTCTAGTAACGATATCAGAGCGCAACTACGCTCCTTATTAGCACAAGGTTGTACTATAACTACCGAACACGCTAACAAACGTAGATTTAAAACTAAATCCTGGCAGACTGGAAGCAAGCTTGCAGGTTCTCGAGAAGATCAAGTGATTTCTCAGTTGAACAAAGTCTTGGAAGATTATCAAGGTGAGTACGTCAAACTAGTTGGTGTTGACCCCAATGCCAAAAGAAGAGTTGCAGAAATCATAGTACAACGTCCTGGTGATAGCACAAATACGATCGCAGCGACCAATGGTAGTAGCAATGGTAAGAGTTACAGCAACAGCTTTGGCTCCAACTCCGCCACTCTTAGTGGTAGTATCTCAGACCAGATCGGCTCCTTGCTAGCTCAAGGTTGTAGAATTGGCATTGAGCATGCTAACAAACGTCGCTTCAAAACTAAGTCTTGGTTAACCGCAGGTCAAGTTGATGGAAGCGTTCAACAAGTCCTTAGTAAGGTACAGGCAATAGCAGCGGAGCATCCACAAGATTATATTCAACTGATAGGAGTGGATGCTAACGCCAAGAGACGAGTTGCTGAGGTTATTGTCCAGCGCCCAGGCGAAGGCCTAACTGCTAGCTCTAACGGTAAACCTTCCTACAATGGTCGTAGCTATAGTGGTGGTGTTAGTGGTAGCGGTGGTTTAAGCTCTGCAATACTACAGAAAATATCTTCTCTACTAGCTGCTGGTTACAAGATTGGCACAGAACATGCTAACAAGCGTCGCTTCAAAACCAAGTCTTGGCAAACTTGTTCTCCTATAAATACTACTCGTGAATCGGATGTTGTTGCAGCTCTAGAAGCATGTATGCAAGAACATTCAGGAGAATACGTACGGATGATTGGGATTGATAGAGATGCCAAACGTCGCGTCTCTGAAACCATTATTCAACGCCCTGGAAACCAAGCTTCCTCTACAGCTAGTGCTACAACAACTAACAGCTATCGCCCTTCTAGCAACGCTAATGGTGGTAGCTACAGCAATGGCAGTAGTAGTGTTGCTAGTAACCTAGGCTCTGAAGCCGTTCAACAAGTGCGTTCTTTATTAGCTGCTGGCTATAGAATTGGTACAGAGCATGCTAATAAGCGTCGTTTCAAGACTAAGTCTTGGCAGAGTTGCTCGCCTATTGAGACTACTCGTGAGTCGGATGTTGTTGCAGCTCTAGAAGCATGTATGCAAGAGCACTCAGGAGAGTATGTACGCATGATTGGGATTGACAACGATGCCAAACGCCGCGTTTCTGAAATCATCATTCAACGTCCTTAAAAGTAGAAAGGGTCGCTAGTTTCGATAGCGGCCTTTAATTTTTTGTTTTCCTTTTAGGAATGTTCGCCACTGATTCCCGTCTAAATGTATTTACCACCCCTACAACCTATAAATAATACGGAAATTCGTATTTGTGGCGATGTTGATATTCATCCTTCTGCATCTATTGCGCCAGGGGTAATTCTGCAGGCAATGTCTAATAGCCGAATAGTTATTGGAGCCGATGCTTGCATTGGTATGGGCACTATCATTACGGCTTGTGATGGCGAAGTCGAAATTGCAAGCGGTGTAACTCTTGGTTCAGGAGTCCTGGTTGTCGGAAGGAGTCAAATTGGTTCTAATGCATGTATTGGAACAGCGACAACTATCTTCAACTATTCTGTTGAACCAATGAAAGTAGTCGAACCTGGTTCAATACTAGGTGACAACTCACGCTCACCCAGTATTGATTCATCATCTGACCAGCAAAAAGTTGTTGTTACTGAAGAAGCATCTGTGATTTCGGAGGTAGCAACAAATGGGCAAGTACCAGACACAGACAAACAGGTGATAGATCCAAATGAATTGAAAGAAGTTGCTGTTAAGGAAGTTAGGCTTGAATTAGAAGTATCAGAAACACTAGAAACGGGAGATCCTTGGCAAGAGAAACCTCAAGAAGGCAAAAAACAGGATGTTAAAGAGGATATCGTAGATATAGCTGTTAAAGAAGTAAAAAACAATCTCAAATTAGATGATGATACTACGATAGGAAAGGTCTATATAGACCAGCTATTAGTAACTTTATTTCCACATAAAAAAGAATTTAACAAAAATAAAAATAGGCTGGCTTCTCAAGATGATTAGTTTCATACTTGCCTCAATTTTTATATTTTGCTGATCTATCAAATAATATTTTTTTATCTCAAATTATTATTTTTCTTGCACTACTGCATAGCATAGTAGTGCTTTTTTGCTTTAGTTCATAGATATGCAAGCAGTTTAATGTACAAGCTGAGCAACGTAACTAATCAATCCTTAGAGTTATCTAGGCTTACTAATCAATATCCCAAGGATAATAATTTCTAAATTCAGCAAGGTGAGACACTAGGCATATATTACTATAAGAATCGCATAAGCCCACTTTTAAAAATAGAAGTAAGATATCCGTTGTAGGGTCTTTGCTAATGATTAGTTTCTCTAATAGTAAAGAGCAATAATTTCAATTCAATTTCTGCCTCTATCTTGACAAAAATTCATGGAACTTCTAAATATTGTGTTAAGATTAGAAACTGAAAAAGAATTAGTCATAGAAAGATTAGCAACCTACATTTTTCGCTAGGTAAATTAATCTAGTAAAGATTTTTCTTCCCAGTAGAACAGAGTCGTGAGGACACATGGTACTAGCCTCAAAGGCGGGTGCTTGTACCGTCCGAAACTATTATGTAGGCTCTAAAGAAAAAACTAAGCATCTTGTTTATGGAGGAATTGACATAACATGCCACAAACCAAATC
>CAZSEZ010000002.1:37373-47016 GCA_964606015.1 uncultured bacterium | reverse complement strand
GCGGAGCGGATTTCCAATTCTGGGAAAGCAGTAAATTCTCCTGTTTGCCATTGGGTAATAAGTTCTTGAGCTGTATCGCTGTCGTAATCAGCGCCAAAAGCAATACTGAAATCTGCTAGAAGATTTTCGCTAAAAGCGTATTGAGTAAGTAACTCTTGAGAAGAAGCGATCGCATTTTTGAGAATTGTAGAAGTTGTTTGAATAGTCATGAGATGTATCTTGTTTGTTAGTTCTGTAGCTGGTACGGATATCAAACTAAAAACGGATCACAAATCATCAAAAATTTTTTAGCTCCTCTTACTCACAACGCTTCTATTCCAGGTAAAACAGCTTTATCAACTAACAAAATCGATATAGGCACCATCTAGTAAATAAAGAACAATGCACATAGCAAACTTGCTGGATAAGATCTCTAGTTTCAAAATCTTGTCTTTGCAAAGTCACAAAACCTCTAATAACAACTGGCACCATTGCAAAATCAAAAAAAATTGAGGCGAATCAAGCCTTAAGTTTCCAGGTGTTATTCACAACGTTCAACAAAATTTTTTGGCTAGGTGATCCAAGTTGCGGAGGACAACGTATCTAATAACAGAACACAAAAATCACCTAACAGAGTAATGAAAATGAAAAATTTCACTTTGAGTTTGATCGCACTTACTACTCTATCGCTCGCTCCGATTTCTACTGCATCCGCTCACCACAGACATCACTCTCGTCCTGGTTTTTCTATAAAATTACATCAAGAATTCAAACCTCATCACCACTCAGTTCCCAGAAGTTATCACCATTCAGTTCCTAGAAGAGTTACTCGGGTCAAAGGACGTAATGCAAGTTTAGTAGCTTATCAAGGAGGAGCCTTTGTCCAAGTCAGTAATAAAGAGTGGGTCAACAATAACGCTAATGGTAGCTATCGATTTAAAGAAATTAATCGTGATGAATGGTCAGTATATCTCCAAGCAGTAGATAGACCAGTTTCAATTCAACTAGATCTGTGGAATAGAAAAGTTAAGTATTCTAGCCCTAATAAAAATTTTGTTCTCTATCGCATCCAAACCGCACGGCCTAATCGAATCAACGGCTGGATGGCATCTAAAGTTAAATACCGCGGAGGAGGCTTTACTCAAATCAAGGGTGGGGAATGGATTGAACGCAACTCTAGTGGTACCTATAAATTCAGAGAAGTTAACCGCGATCATTGGTCAGTATATCTCCAAGCAATAGATAGACCCGTCGCAATCAAATTAGACCTGTGGAGCAAAAAAGTTAAATACTATAACCCCAAGAATAGTCGCTCTATCCACCGAATTAGAAGCGCCCAGATTTAACAAGTTCAATGATTTTGCCAAAAAATCAACTAATTTCTCTGGCTCGGGCTTAGATAAATCAGACCGAGTCTCACTACTTTTTTCATCTTTAACTAGAGTTGTCTGATCTGTGAACGAAAAGAACAAAATCTTGCAAGAAATTTGGCAAGAGATTCAACTATTACAGAAAAATAGACTTTTTCTCTGTAATTTAGGCATTTTAGGTATCATAGCTATCTCATTAGCCCTAATTCTAGGTAAGGGCTATAATCATTCGCAAAACCATATCCAACAAGAACAATTAACCCGATTTTCTAACTCAACTAAAACTTTAATAGAACTCAAAACTCAGAAAAGTCTGCTGAATTAAGAGAAGATTCCCTTTGGCATTACAAGATTACAGTATGAGCGAAACTTTATGTGATGGAATATTCTGGCAAATGATAAAAATACGAAATCACAGATCAAAAAGCGCGACCATTAGCTAGTGGGACATTTAAAGTGTCCTCTTGAACATGAACTACTGACTTATTCGGAGTCAACAGTAGATATAGACAAGGAATAACTAACAACGCAATCAAGGTCGAAGCAACTAAGCCAAAGCCGATCGCACTAGCCAACGGAAACCAGGTAGGGCTACTCATAGCCAAAGGAATTACACCAACAATAGTTGTGATACTAGTAGTAAGAATCGGACGCAAACGATCCGCTGCTCCTCTAGCTGCTGCCTCCCTGACTCTCATGCCCTTTGCACGATGACTATTCATCGTTTCGATCATGACAATCGCATCATTAACGACAATCCCAGTAAGAGCAATAATCCCGATGACAGCGGGGAAAGAAATCGGAATCTGGAAGAAGAAAAAGCCTAGAAAAGTTCCAATGAAAGCAAAAGGAATTGCCAACATAATGATGAAAGGTTGGGTAAACGAACTAAACTGAATTACCAACACAGCAAAAATCAAAAATACAGAGACAATTGCCATCTGTCCCGCCGAAGCAAAGGTTTCACCTTGAGTTTCTAGTTCTCCTGCAAATTTGTAATCATATCCTTGACCCCAGGTTTTTTGCATTTCTACTAGTTTGGGTTCGAGATCAGCAACTATCTCCCCGACAGTGCGGTCTTTATTTTTTGCGAGTACAGTAACGGTGCGTTGCGCATCTTTATGGGTGATGGATAAAGGTGCATTGCCAAATTCTGCTTCTAAGACTTGGCTCCCAGTAATGATGTCGCCATCGTTATTAAAGAAAGGCAAACTCAACAGCTCATCACGACGCGTAGGCCCACCAATCCCGCCATCACGAGATTGCCATTGGGTACTAAGGCGAATTTCTAAATCTTCTTGTCCACCGCCAATAGGGAAATCTCCAATATCGTTATCCGTCATCAGGTAGCGCCCTTGATTAGCTAGATCGCTATTGGATAAACCATAAAAGTTGAGAGCTTCACGACGGGGACGCAATTTAATATCAGGACGCAAAGCACCTAAGTCATCTCGCACATCGATCGCACCATTGATTTGTCTGAGCGCGAGTTGTACTTCTCCTGAGATTTGACGCAAGCGAGCCATATCTGAACCGACTAATTCAATTTCTATCGGGTCACCACCCTCCCCAGTAGACTGACCATTAACTACCAAAGATGCCCCAGGGTACTGACGAATAAAGGTATTTAGCTCAGATCGCAAGTCATCGAAGTATTCATAAGAAAATTTAGTTCGCGATTTTTCTGGAGTCAAAATAGCAGAGAAACCAACTAAATAGTTACCAGAGCTGGGTTTCATGCCACTTTCTTGGACTAAATTGCTCCTTTGTCCTACAAGTTTGCTGACACTTTCTAGATAATCCTTTTCTCGAAGGATTTCGCCCATTTCATCGGCTACTTGCTGCGAACTTTCTAGAGTAGTTGTCGGTGGCAGCTCGACATTGATGCTTAGCTTTCTCGTATCGGAGTCAGGAAAAAGACTAGAAGGAACAGTTCCTACGAGAATCGTAGAAGTGACAAATAAGGCGATCGCACCTAAAGCAAACAAAGTAGCTGTACCTCGATTGCGGATGGTCACGCCCAAACTCCAATCACGAAACTTAGCTGAGGCCACTTCTGTCAAACGATCTATTCGGCTCTTCTTGCCTTTAACGTGCAAATTACCAAGTAAATATCGAGATAGAGGAATATCGACAAAGATGGCAATGATAAAACTAAGAACCAAACAAACAATGGCACTAATTGGGATCAAACGGACAAATTTGCCCATGGTGCCACTAATTGCCATCAAAGGAGCCAACGCCAGAATCGTAGTTAGCTGTCCCGAAAAAGCTGGCACGGCATAGGTTTTGACAGTTTTCAGGGCAGACTGGTTAAAGCTCAAACCCTCAACAAAAATACCATCATGCATTCCTTCCATCATCAAGATGAAAACATCTACTAATAGCCCCAAAGCCAAGATCATCCCTACCTGCACCATCGTATTGAGAGTGAAACCAAATAAAAATAAGACGGCTAAAGTTCCCAAAAAAGTTAGTGGAATCGATAATCCTGCAATAATCGCTTCGCGCCAAGTCAGGGCAAACAACAAAACAATAAATACCCCTAAAACACCTTGCCAAGCGTTATCAAATACATTGCGTAAATCCTTATTTATCTGATCAGCATCGGTACTAATTACCCGATAATCCATGCCATGAGCCCAGATATTGGGATTTTGTTTGGCATTTTCGATAGCTGCGATCGAATCATCGATTACTTTAATGGTGTCCGAACCAGGAACTTTGACAACATCTAGACTAATAAAGCTGCTAAACTCCTCACCATCAGCACTCAAATAGGCTCGATTCTTTTCACGTTCTAGGTCTCGTCGAACATTGGCGACTTCTTGCAGGGTGACTACTCTGCCCCCGACGTCACTTCCTCCCAAACGGGTTACAGGCAGATTGCGCAAATCCTCTAAACTACGAAACTTACCGTAATAACGGAGCTGCGTACCAATTTCGTCACTCTCAATCTGATCCCAGGGTAAATCAAGGTTACCTTGTCGGACTGCATCAGCTACTTGAGTCGCCGATACTCCTAATTTTTTGAGGCGGTCTGGGAGTAATTGAACATGGATGACTTCTTCGCGGTTCCCACTCAGGTCTACTTTGCGAACGTTGGGAACAGTTTCTAAAATATCCTCGATTTCTTCGGCTGTTTTACTGAGTACTGCCAGGTCGATATCCCCATACAAACCCACGGTCAGTACTGGGGTATCTTGAGAACCTACCTGCTCGACTTTTGGTTCGTCAGCATCGTCAGCGATTTCTGGTTTGGCTTCGTCTACTTCTGCTCTAACCAGAGCAATCGACTCGGCAATAGGGGCTTCCGCCTCAAACTCAACTTGAATCAATGAAGAGCCATCAAAAGAAGCACTATCAAGATCTTTTAAGCCCTTGAGAGACTTGAGTTCTTTCTCAATTTTGTCAGTTACTTGGTTTTCAATAGTTTCTGGGTCAGCACCACCCCAATTAGTTTGGATAGTTGCGATCGCGATATTGATATCAGGATCGCCTTCTTTGACCATCGAAACTGCTGCCATCAAACCACCAACAACTAGCAATATGGAAAGCAATATGGCAAAAACTGTTTTCAGGAAAAAGAACTGAGCTAATGGCGAAGCTTTGTTAGGGTCTGGAGCGTGATGGTTTTCCTGGTTGGCTTCAGGAGGGATTTTGAGCTGACTCATTGATTAGGAAATATCTTAAAACAGGAATTCAAGCATTTACAAGTATGCTATTGGAAAAAATATATTGTCCTGAATATTTACGGTCAAACTTAATATTCAATGCTTAATGATTTGCCATTCTTAATAAATTTCGTTATCCAATAACAGTTTTTTCAAATACAGTTCGATAGTGTACATTTGATTATTAGAAAATTATTTGAATCAGGGCAGTAACCTAGCAATATCAGAACCTAATACTATCTAATTTAAGCAGCTATAATCAAAGTTAGTTGCTTTTTTTAACAGCCAAATCACTACTAATCAGCTCAAGATCAACAACTATAAAAATAATTAACTATTCATATTTGCCAAGAGTTTTTACTGATAGATTTGAAATATAACAATCTACCTATAAACTCAGCCTTCATTCCATGACTACCGATCACGACCAAAATATCGAGACAGTATCTGAATTAACAGAAGATTTAGAACAGCAAAATATTCCCGAAACTCCAGAATTACCGCAAAAAAAGACTAAACAACCAACGCTTATAACTTTATTGATTGCACTTGCAATTTTAATCAGTGGCGTAGCAATTTTCCGAGGAGTATCCAACTCCAATCAGCCAGCTACAGAAACTGCCGAGAATGTAGACCAAGCAAGATTAAGCGTCAAAACAGTTACCGCTAATTCTGAACCTATTAAGGCATGGAGTTATGGTGATGGCCTGGTTAGTGCTGTAGTCAAAAAGCATCTAAACTTCCAGGCAGAAGGTACGATTGAGTACATCAAAAAAATCGATGGTCGTGACCTCAGAGAAGGCGATCAAGTCAAAAAAGGAGAACTCTTAGCAAAGGTAGATCGTCGTAAATTTGATGCCGACATTACCATTGCCGCAGCAGAACAGACTGAAGCAACCAATAGAGTCAGAAGTGAAATAGCCAACTTTCGACAAGCAGAAGAATCTCTAGCTCAAGCACAATCAGATCTGGCTCAAGCAAAAACCGACGCAGCCTTTGCCCAAGCAGATCTAACAAGATATCAAGCCTTAGCAGCAGAAGGTGCAGTCGAACGTCGCCAGGTTGATGTCAAAGAAACAGAATACAAGAATGCCCAAGCAATTCTCAGTGCAAGAGAAGCAGGAATTCGTTCGGCTCAAGCTCAGTTAGCAGCAGCCAAAACCCAGGTGAAAACAGCAGAAGCAGGCGTAAATTCAGCTAATGCCCGATTGTCTCAGAGAAATGTAGATAGCGAAGATACCGAGTTAATTGCTCCTTTTGACGGCGTAATTTCCCGTCTGAATATCCGTGAAGGTGAATACTGGAATCCGCAAATTGTCAGCTTGTCTGGAGACTATCAAAGCATCATAGACCGTTTGCCGATCATTGTGATCGACCCTAATCAATTTGAAGTCTATGTCGACTTACCTGCTTTTCAGGGTGGGCAAATGAAAACAGGACAAGAGGCATTAGTGATTTTAGATAAAGACCGCAGTCGAGCCAGCTCAGGCAATATTACTGGTCAAGATTTAGAAAAATTAGCTAGTGCCAAGGGGAAAGTATTTTCTGTTAGTCCTTCTGTATCTCCTGGTGAGCGATCAGTTAGAGTGACAATTCGCATCGATGAAGGCGCAGCAAATTTACAAGATGGCGAACAAGTATCTGCTTGGATTGCTACCGAAGAAAAAGCCCAAGCCACAGTTGTTCCTTTTAATGCTTTTGTTTTTCGCGATCGCAAACCTTATGTGTTCGTAGTTGATGAAGCTAATGGGATTGTCGAACAGAGAGAAGTCCAACAAGGCATTGAAGGTTTAGCTAAACGGGAAATTTTGACAGGCGTTAATCCTGGGGAGAAGTTAGTTACAGAAGGCAAAAATCGCTTGGTAAATGGCACACCTGTTGAAATAATTCCTTAGTCGATATAAAGGTGATGAAGCCTTTTTTCAATTCTCAAATATCAGCTCAGAATAAATATACGCAATTGCTGATTATCTTAGTCAGTAATTTTATCCTGGCTCCTTTTTTAAGAGGAAATTTTGGTGAGCTAGTTCTTTCTTTGATATCGGTTTACGCCATTATTATTATTGTCAAAACTTTCTCCCTTAAATCAAAGTTTTTGCGGTTATATGCGATTATTGCCTCAACAACTTTCTTATTAGAGGTTATTGGTAGATTAGAGTTATCTAATTTATTTCCAATAGCTTTTTTACTACTAATCCAATTAATTTATATTCTGTATTTGAGTATTGCAGCCATTCTTATTTTAAGAGATATCTTTTTATCTCCAAAGACGACTCTAGACAATATTCGCGGTGGGGTTTGTGTCTATTTGCTAATCGGCTTTATTTGGTCATTACTTTATGGCATAACTGCTAGCTTGGATACAGAGGCTTTTTCTCAACCAATTATTGAAGCAGAATCTTATGGTAGAGCAGTTTATTTTAGTTTTACTACCTTAACAACTCTGGGGTATGGGGATATTATTCCTGTGAGTCCTTTAGCAAAAATGCTAACTAACTTAGAGGCGATTATTGGTCAGTTATATCCTTCGATTTTAATGGCAATTTTGATCAGTGATTATCTTTCACAAAGAAAAAGTAACTAAATAGCTAGTCATTAGTGATTACTAAAATCAGAGAATATTATATTCCTTCACACCAGATTATTTAGTAGTAAACAGAGTTCAGATTACGAGATTACAACATTATACTTCTCATCACAAATTACTTCTTGGTGCAAACATAATAATTGCCATACCCAACATTGCAACCATCGCACCGATCGCATCCCAAATTGTCGGCTTGATGCCGTCTACTAACCACAACCAAATAATCGCAACACAGATATAAACCCCACCATAAGCTGCATAGACTCTGCCTGCTGCGGTGGGGTGTAGACTCAGCAACCAAGCAAACAAAGCTAAACTCAACCCACTAGGAACCAAGAGCCAACTACTGCTGTCTTGTCTCAGCCACAAGTAGGTTAAGTAACAACCACAAATCTCAGCTAGTGCTGTACCGATGAACAGAAAAATTGTTTTAAACTCAAACATAATGAGAATTTTAGCAAGCAGTACAAGCTGATGAGATAGCGATTCAATAACAAATATCCTAGAGATTGCACATCTGAAAAACTTTTTAAACCAATCATGAAACTAGAAAAAATCCATCATGTAGCAATCATTTGTTCTGACTACGCTAAATCAAAACACTTTTATACCCAAATCTTGGGTCTAGAAATCGTCCAAGAAACCTACCGTCAAGCCAGAGATTCTTACAAACTAGACCTCAAAATCGGCGATCAAGACTATATCGAGCTTTTTTCCTTTCCCAATGTTCCTGAGCGTCCTTCCTATCCCGAAGCATGCGGTTTAAGACACTTAGCCTTTGAAGTAGCAGACGTAGCTGCATATAAAAAATATTTAGAATCCCAAGGAATCGCCGTAGAAAAGATTAGGATCGATGAAATAACTAATCGCAAATTTACTTTCTTTGCCGATCCAGATCGCTTGCCCTTGGAAATATACGAGCAATGACTCTATCTCTAGATAATCAACCCCTATTCAGACAACCAGAAAAGCTCGAAGCCAGACTCAAAGAAATTCCTGCGGCACCTGGGGTCTACTTTATGCGGAATAGTAGCGGGGATATCCTGTATATTGGCAAATCCAAAAAACTGCGATCGCGAGTACGTTCCTATTTTCGTGACTCCCAGAGATTAAGCGATCGCATTGCCATGATGGTACGTCAGGTAGCAGAAATCGAGATCATCGTTACCGATACCGAAGCTGAAGCCTTAGCTCTCGAAGCCAATCTCATCAAAAAAAATCAACCCTATTACAACGTCCTCTTAAAAGACGATAAAAAGTACCCTTATGTCTGCATAACTTGGTCGGAAGATTATCCCCGCATTTTTATTACCCGTAAACGTCGCGCAACTAGCTCTAAAGACCGCTACTACGGCCCTTATGTAGATACAGGTTTGTTACGCCACACCATGTACATCATTAAACGAGCGTTTCCGCTGCGCCAACGACGCAAACCCCTATTTAAAAATCGTCCCTGTCTCAACTACGATATGGGAAAATGTCCAGGGGTCTGTCAGGGCTTGATTTCACCCCACGAATATCACCAGACGATGCGCCAAGTCGCTGCCATCTTTCAAGGTCGCACCGAAGAACTGGTTAAAAGCCTGACTGAAGATATGACAGTAGCAGCGGAAAAATTAGAGTTTGAAAAAGCTGGACAACTCCGCGATCGCGCCTTAGCTTTACAACGACTCAATAGCGACCAGAAAGTCTCCTTGCCAGATGATACTGTTTCTCGTGATGCGATCGCTCTAGCTGCGGATGACAAACACTGCTGCATTCAACTCTTTCAAATTCGGGCAGGTAAACTAGTCGGAAGATTAGGTTTCTTTGCTGATGCCCAATCAGGAACCTTAGGGGAGATTTTACAACGAGTCCTCGAACAACACTACATGAGAGTCGAAGCGATCGAAATACCTACAGAAATCATTGTCCAACATGAGCTACCAGAAGCAGAAATTCTCACAGAATGGCTGAGCCAACAAAAAGGACGCAAAGTTAGTTCGGTGGTTCCGCAACGACAGCTCAAAGCTGATCTGATCGAAATGGTAGAA
>CAZSEZ010000002.1:0-37353 GCA_964606015.1 uncultured bacterium | reverse complement strand
CCCAATACGAACTAGAACGTACCCAAAAAGTTAGTGAATTTAACAACCGTTCTTTACTCGATTTAGCTACCATTCTTGATTTACCCGAACTACCCAAACGCATCGAAGGTTACGACATTTCCCATATCCAAGGTTCTAATGCAGTAGCATCTCAAGTAGTCTTTATCGATGGTGTCCCAGCCAAACAACACTATCGTCACTACAAAATTAAAAATCCTGACATTAGAACAGGACGTTCTGATGATTTTGCCTCGATGGCAGAAGTTTTAGGACGGAGATTTCGCAAGTATCGAGATAATCTACCTCTAGATAGCGATCGCAACAACAGTGACTTTCCCGATTTAGTAATGATCGATGGCGGAAAAGGACAGCTCTCATCAGTAGTCAAGGTTTTGCAAGAAATGAACTTACTAGATTCGGTTAAAGTTGTGAGTCTGGCAAAAAAACGCGAAGAAATCTTTCTCCCTGGAGAATCAAATCCCTTAGACACAGATAGCGAACAACCAGGAGTCCAGTTACTACGCCGGGTCAGAGACGAATCACATCGCTTTGCAGTGAGTTTCCACCGCCAACAAAGACTCAAAAGTAGCAGGCGATCGCGCTTAGAAGAGATCCCTGGTTTGGGTTTCCAACGCCAAAAACAACTCTTGGCACATTTCCACTCTATTGACTATATTCGTGAAGCCTCTTTAGCCCAGCTTACAGAAGTATCAGGAATTGGTAATAGCCTTGCTCAAGAAATCTATAATTATTTTCATCCCAATAATAATTAGATCTTGTTAAGAATTTAAGGACGTAAAAAAGCCAAATAATCTAAATTGAGATTACGCAATAAACTATATGTAATCACAACAATACTTAAGCCAATAATCTCTTTAGTTTGCCATTTAATTAGTGGTAATTTCCAAGCCAAGAAAAAATCCAAGCTATAAGCTATAAACCAGTACAACAGATACGGTAAACAAACAAATAATAGAGGATTTAACCAAAAAGCTACACCAATATTTCCTCTAAGTAATTGATGTAAGGCTCTTAATGTACCACAACCAGCACAGTAAAATCCCCCAATTTCTCTAGATAAGCTAGGTGGGTAGATCTGAGAATTTGTCGCAGGATCAAAATGGTACAGAATAATACACCCTAGAACAATCGAAAAATAAATTGCAAAAAGTACGTAATATCTCTTATTTAGCCAGTTATAATTCACAGTTTTTGCTGGATTCTCAAGAAAAGTGGGCTATAGTTGGTTTATCATTATGGGTCATATTTTAAAAATTATAAGCTTGATATTAGAAGGGAGCGATTATGAGTAGTAGCGATGCAAATAGTAAAAAAATTGCTGCGGGTGTTTGTGGTATCCTGCTAGGCGCATTTGGAGTTCACAAGTTTATCTTGGGCTACACTACCCCAGCTATCATCATGCTAGTAGTAAGCCTAGTTGGTGGTCTATTTACCTGTGGGATAGCCTCTGCGGTCATGGGAATTATTGGCCTAGTTGAAGGGATTATTTATCTCACTAAATCCGATGAGGAGTTCCACACTATCTACATGGCAAATGAAAAACCCTGGTTTTAGACCTCCAATGAAACCATCTAGAGTTGTTAGCAAAATTCCGTTTGCGATCGCTGGAGCTGCTTATCTCAGTTTCTTCTCCAGCTTAACTATCAACCCCATGTTTAAAAGCTACGTAGCAATTGTGCCAATTCAACTTGCTGCGTTAGCTTACGGCATCTATTTAATCAAAAAAAATCGCCATTAATTTATTTATTCAAAGCAATTGATCAGACCAGGTAAAAAGCTTTTAGTAACTGGGGCTAGTGGTTTCTTGGGATGGAATCTCTGCCACCAGGCTCAAGCAAATTGGCAAGTTTTTGGCACCTACTTTAACCACAGTGTCACCATCCCCAATGGTACTTTACTGAAAATAGATCTCCGAGACTACAAACAACTAGAGCAACTTTTTACAACGATTCAACCCGATGCTGTAATTCATACTGCAGCAGCTTCTAAGCCTAATTTTTGTCAACTCAATCCAGAAGCATCTTTTCAGATTAACGTCACGGCATCCTTGAATATTGCTCGTTTGTGCGCTGAATATGACATACCTTTAGCATTCACCTCGACTGATTTGGTTTTCGATGGGAAAAATCCTCCCTATAAAGAGAGCGATCGCACTTCACCAATCTGCATTTACGGCGAGCAGAAAGTAACTGCCGAAGACCAAATGCGAGAAATCTATCCTCAAACAGCGATCTGTCGGATGCCCTTAATGTTTGGCAAACCTTCACCTGTAGCTCAGAGCTTTTTACAAGGATTTATTACTAGCTTGCAAGCAGGTAAAGAACTCAACCTCTTTGTTGATGAATACCGCACTCCTGCTAGTGCAACTACTGCAAGCCAAGGCCTACTTCTTGCTATCGAAAAACAAATTTCAGGGATCTGGCACTTAGGAGGCAAATCAAGAATCTCCCGTTATGAGTTTGGTCTGTTATTAGCAGATTTATTGAATTGTGACCAAAAGCTAGTTAAACCAGGAAAACAACAGGATGTAGTGATGGCTGCTCCACGTTCCCCTGATACTTCTCTAGATAGTAGTCAAGCTTTCGCGCTGGGATATGCGCCTCTACCTATTAGAGAAGAATTAAAACTAATACTAAATTGCTAAATTAAATTTTATTAACTAATAATAGGCAGCAATACTTATCAAGTATTTTCAATTCTTGGATTTTTAAGATTTTCTTTAGTAAATAGGGTTGTTTTCAAGTATTTTTTTATGATATTGTCTTTGACAAATTTAGATAATGGGAATATTGATATCTATCAATAAGTACTTATATTCTCAGTATCTAATACATTATCACTAAGTCAAGACGCTATCTTGGAGATTGTTAACTCTACACTAATAGCAATCTTTGTTTACAAAATAAATCTATTAAAGAACTACTCTACAAGTCAGTTCTTTAATAGATTTAGCCAATAATAATCAACTTTGAGCTGTCAATACTATTTTCAAAATCAGTGATTATGATTAATTTTTACTTCAGACATAACAGCCAATCTTGAGTAAAGTTAAAACTTCATCACGACTAAAAGACTTCTTGTGTTTGAGCGATAGTTGTTTAACAACATCACGAAACTCTTGATATTGCTGCTTAGTTAAAGGCTGATTTAGCTCTTTTTCAAAGAGATACTGAAAATTAGCAGCACCACTAAACTTGCCATACCAAACCTCTGGTTTACCTTGAGGAAATAAGTAATAACTATTGCGATCGCGCATCAAAGAATCCACATGAATCCCCGTTTCACAACGCAAACTTTCAGGAGAATAGGGCTGATTCGCTACGATATTGTGATCTTGTTGATAGGCTATAATCTCAGCGATCGCATCATAATTAATCCCTGCCACTTGTAAGCCATAACGGAGTTTTAAACCATTTAAAACTTGCTCTAATGCTACATTACCAGCGCGTTCGCCAATCCCACCAAATGTCCCAGATACTCCTTTAGCCCCCGCCATAATCGCTTGAATCGTATTTTCTAATGCCAATCCACGATCATTGTGAAAATGCGCCACCAGAGGAACCTGATTCTGAGTTGCTGAGACTAAGTCCTGTAACCAACTTTTAGTAGTTTCTGGAGTCAAGATACCAACTGTATCGCATAGTAAAAAATGTTCTATATGTGGCTGAAACTGATTGATGCAACTCACTAAAAAATCAAAATCAGCTCGACTAGCATCCTCCGCAGCAAAGCAAATTTTTAAACCTTGGCTGACAGCATATTCAAGATTGACCAAAATCTTGGCAATCACAGATTCACGTAACTCTTGGATTAGTCGCTTAGTACGAGAGCTATGAAGCGAATTTTCAAAATCTGGCAACAAATTTCGTAACCTACGATCGCGTAACCAGAGTAAGCGATCGCTAAGAGCATGAAAAAGAATAACAGTTTTAACGCCACAAGCAACGGAGTGCTTAATGTACTGCTGATCCATCATTGTCGAAGCAATTACAGTATCACGGAAACCTCGACTCACTAAATCTTGAACTAATTCGGTTTCTGTGGAGTGAACTGCGGGCATAAGAGCTATGCCTTCCACTCCAGTTTTGGCTATTAAATTAGCCAGCTCATATTTAGTTTGCGTGTCAAAAAAAATTCCTACCTGCTGTTCACCATCTCTGAGAGTTTCGTCAAAGATAGCTAGTTGGATTGTTTTCATACACACAACGTAATTTACGAACTAAATAACCAAGAATCAACAAGAATTAATCGATAGTAACTATAGAATATGAAAACACTAGCTACATCTCAATAATTTACGGTAAGGTAGCTGACAACTCAATCCATTAAGACTGAACTGTAAAAGAACAATAGTAAATTGATGGCAAAAAATCGGCAATCAGCAAGTCTGGCAATTATTCATGGCGATCGCCTACCTTCTGATAGTTTAGATAAGCAGAGCTGGCCACAACTTCTACAACAGGCTGCCTCTACAAACAAGGGAATTATCTATCACAGCGATTCGAGCGAGATTCACGATTTTCAGTCTTACAGTGAATTATTGACAGCGGCAAGTTCTATACTTACTGGCTTACGCTCTTTGGGTTTAGAGCCTCAGCAAAAAATTATTTTACAACTGACGAATCCTCACTATTTTCTGAGTGCACTTTGGGCTTGTTGGCTCGGTGGATTTGTCCCAATTCCTTTAGGAGTCGACCTCAGTTTCCAGCCAGATAGCAAGTTAGCCAATATTTGTACTCTGGGAGATTTGGTTATTACCCAAAATAGTTTACAAAAAGCGATCGCACCTTTAGTTTCAGATAAATTAGCGATCGCAATAATAGAAGATCTCCAAACCAACCCCCCAGATAACGATTGGTACTGTAGCGATTTAGATGAACTTGCTTTATTACTACTGACTTCTGGCTCAACAGGCAAACCCAAAGGGGTAATGCTTTCAGGGCACAACTTATTAGCCAGTGTCTATGGCATGGCAACTGTTAACCAACTCACTAGCAAAGATATTTGCCTAAACTGGATGCCTCTAGAACATGTGGCATCTTTAGTAATGTTTCACCTAACCCAAGTTTATCTGGGTTGTCAGCAAATTCACGTTAGCAGTCAGATTGTTCTGCAACAGCCTCTCAAATGGTTAGATCTGATTAATCAGCATCGAGTAACAGCTAGTTGGAGTCCTAACTTTGGCTATAACTTAGTCAATGAAAAAATTACCGAAATCGATCACGATTGGGACTTATCATGTCTGCGTTGGTTGGGTAATGGTGCAGAAGCGGTAGTAGGTACAACAACTCAAAAATTTCTTCAGCAGTTAGCTCCCTACGGTCTCAGAGATCAGGTGGTAAGTCCTGGCTATGGCATGTCAGAAACTTGTTCAGGTATCGCCCATTCCCACAACTTCAACTTAGAAGTAGCGGGAGATTTTGTTTCGGTGGGCAAGCCAATCCCTGGAGTATCACTACGAATTGTTAGTGAATCGGGAGAAGTCCTACCCCAAGACGAAATTGGTTTATTGCAAGTCAAAGGAGCAACCGTTACCTCTGGTTATTACCAACAGCCAGAATTAAATCAGGAAATTTTCACAACCGATGGTTGGTTTGATACAGGGGATTTAGGCTTAATCTCGCAAGATTGTTTAACTATTACCGGTAGACAAAAAGAAGTCATCATCGTCAATGGAGTCAACTATTACAACCATGAAATAGAAGCTGTGATCGAGACAATTGCCAAAGTAGCTGTCTCTTTTACTGCAGCTTGTGGAATTAAAGATACCAATCAACAAGAACAACTAATAGTATTTTTTCATCCTGAATTTTGGGAAGAAGATTCAGCATTTAGCGATCGCTTAAGAGAATTAATCCAGACAATCCGCAAAACCGTCTTTCAACAAATTGGCATCACAGCAAAATACATTGTTCCTTTAGCCAAAGCGGCTATTCCTAAAACAGCCATTGGCAAAATTCAACGCCAAAAGTTAGCCACACAATTTGCACAAGGTGAGTTTGAATCAGTCATCCAAGAATTAGCAACGTTATTTAGCGATCGCAATCTCACAACCCAAGAGCTGCCCAGCAACGACATCGAAGCTCAATTAGTCGATATCTGGCAACAGACTCTCAAGGTATCCACCGTAAGCGTAACCGATAACTTTTTCGAGCTTGGGGGCAATTCGCTACTGCTAATGGAGCTGTTGAGCAAATTGCAAACAGATTTTCCGCAGCTCTCTGTAGTAGATCTATTCCAACACCCCACGATCAAAGCTCTAGCCCATTATCTAGCTAACGATGCTGATTCAGATATTTTAGAGAAAGCGATCGCTCGTGGCCAAACTAGACGAAAAGCGCTTGGCAATCCTGATATTGCAATTATTGGTATGGCTTGTCGATTTCCTGGAGCTAATAACTTACAAGAATTTTGGCAAAATCTCTGTGAGGGCGTAGAGTCCATTAGTAGGCTTAGCGATCGCGAAATTTTAGCCTCTGGAGTAGAACCAGATTTATTACACCATCCTGATTACGTCAAAGCCAGTCCCATTCTTGAAAATATTACTGATTTTGATGCTAATTTTTTTGGTTACACAGCCAAAGAAGCTAAGTTACTCGACCCCCAACAACGTTTGTTTCTCGAATGTGCTTGGGAAAGCCTCGAAGATGCAGGCTACAACCCAGATGAATATTCAGGAGAAATTGCCCTCTACGGTGGGACAGCTAGCAACACCTATTTGTTAAATCATATCTATCCCAATCGTCACCAGCTTGATGATCACGACTCGCTGCAAACTCTTAACCTCAGCTCTCTAGGAGGGTTTCAGCTCACAACAACCAATGATAAAGACTACCTAACTACCAGGACATCTTACAAACTCAATCTCACTGGTTCGAGTGTTAATGTTCAAACAGCTTGTTCAACATCTTTGGTAACGGTACATTTGGCTTGTCAAAGTCTGCTGAATGGTGAATGCGATTTGGCTTTGGCTGGAGGAGTCTCGATCCAAACTCCCCAAAAAATGGGCTACCTCTACCAAGAAGGCATGATCTTGTCTCCTGATGGACATTGTCGGGCTTTTGATGCAGCAGCAGCAGGAACAATCTTTGGTAACGGTGCGGGTCTAGTAGTCCTAAAATCCCTGGATCGGGCTATTGATGATGGCGATCGCATCTATGCAGTTATCAAAGGCAGTGCAGTTAACAATGATGGCGGCACCAAAGTAGGTTATCTAGCACCAAATATTGAGGGACAAACTAGAGCAGTTGCAGAAGCTTTAGCTGTTGCCGATATAGACCCGCAAACTATCAACTATGTAGAAGCACATGGAACAGGTACCAAACTAGGCGACCCTATAGAGATTGCTGCGCTTAGCCAAGCTTTTAGGGTAAAACAAACCAACCCTGAGCTAAATCAAACCAGTAATAATCATTGTGCGATCGGTTCCGTAAAAACCAATGTCGGACATTTACAGATCGCTTCAGGAGTAGTCGGCCTAATTAAAACAGCTCTGGCAGTCTATCACCAGAAAATTCCTGCTTCCATACACTACAACAAGCCTAATCCCCAGATTGATTTTGCGAATTCACCTTTTTATGTAAATACAGAGTTACGAGCCTGGCCAAGATTAAATTATCCCCGTCGAGCAGGCGTAAATTCCTTGGGCATCGGCGGTACTAACTGTCATCTGATTTTAGAAGAGTTTGTCCCTAGATCAGTCGAGCCAAAACACCCACCAAAAACTTATCTATTTACTCTCTCAGCTAAAAACAAATCAGCACTCCAGGAATTAGCAACTCATTACCAGCAATATCTCAAACAACATCCCGAACTCGAATTAGCCGACATCTGTTTAACAGCTAATAGGCGATCGCATTTTAACTATCGTTGGGCAACAGTATGCCAAAGCAAGCAAGCTTTAATCTCAGAACTAGAAAGTATTCAAGCGATCAAAACTCAACCCCAACAGTCTAAAATTGCTTGGCTCTTTACAGGACAAGGTTCCCAATACCTCAATATGGGGCAAGAACTCTACAACAGTGAACCCATATTTAAAGAAGCTCTGGATAAGTGTGCAACAATTATCAAACCTGATCTAGCTCGACCATTGCTAGAGGTTTTATTTGAACAAGCAACCACTGGTGATCAACAAGCTTTTCCCAAAAAAGTTGTAGAACAAACTATTGATCAAACCCAATATACTCAGCCAGTTTTATTTTCCTTTGAATATGCTCTAGCTCAGCTATGGCAATCTTGGGGTATTCAGCCAGATATAGTTCTGGGACACAGCTTAGGAGAATACGTCGCAGCAGTAATTGCTGGTGTTTTTTCTCTAGAAGATGGTTTGAAATTAGTGACAGCTCGGGGACGATTAATGCAGTCTTTGCCAAAAAATGGCGCAATGCTGGCGGTTTTTACTCCTTTTAAGGAGATTCAACACTTACTTCTCAACAAGACTAATGTAGCTGTGGACAATGGCTCTCATGTTTTAGTTTCGGGAGAGCGTGAGGCAATCTCACTATTAACTAGCAAATTTAAAGGCTTAAACATTAAGTATCAGTGGTTTAACCGAGAGCTAGCATTTCATTCTCTTTTGATGCAACCTATGGTTGCCGAGTTTAAAAAGGTCGCGAAAACGATTGAATATTATTTACCGAAAATCCCTCTAGTTTCCAACCTCACAGGTAAATTAGCTGATCACAAGATCGCTAGTGCTGATTACTGGTGCCAGCACATTCTACAGCCAGTCCAGTTTGCTCAAAGTCTTGACTTCTTAGAACAGCAAAATATCAATACTCTAGTTGAAATTGGAGCCAAACCAACCCTGATAGGAATAGTAAAAAGTACCCAGCAAAATAAAACCCTTGTACCAAGCCTAAATCCTAAAGTAAGCGATCGGACACAAATTTTAAACAGCCTCAAACAACTATATTTACAAGGCTATAAAATCAACTTGCAACAAGTGAGTAAAAGTTACCACGCTCAACAAACTACTCTGCCTCACTATGCTTTCCAGAGGCAAAGATACTGGTTTGACTTACCTAGTTCTCATTCTCCAAACACTAAACTCAGTAAAACACCTTTCAAGCAGATTCATCCTTTACTACATCAAAAAATTTCATCTCCTCTCAAACAAACCATTTTCGCTACTGACTTAGATTTAGCTCAAGTGCCCTGGCTACAAGACCATCAAATTAACCAAAAAGTCATCTTTCCTGGAACAGCTTATCTAGAGATGGCTTTAGCTACAGGTCGAGAGTTATGGCCAACTTCTGCACTGTCTCTAACCGAGGTAGAACTCTTACAACCACTTTATTTGATTGAAGAAACTATCTCAGAAATTCAGCTAATCATCGATCAGTCTACCTGGAAAATCTACAGTAAATTGGCTAGTGACTGGCAACTCCAAGCCCAAGGTAAAATTCAACAATTAGAGCAAACAAACCACACCAATCAAGTACCAGCTCTAGATTCCCTTAAAAATTCGTTGACTATTCAAAAAGATATTACTCAGCACTACCAACAATGCCAAATCAAAGGAATTCACTATGGTTCTAGTTTCCAAGGCATTCAAGAAATTTGGACAAATCAACAATCTGTTTTAGGCAAAATCCAACTCTCAGAAAACCTGACTAGCGATCGCTATCTTATTCATCCTGCTCTTTTAGATAGTTGCTTACAGCTGATTTTTGCTGTCCTACCTCCAGAACTAGCAACTATTACTTATGTTCCTTCAGGTTTAGCTCGCCTAGAACTTTATACCAAAGCCTCAAAAACGGTATGGAGTTATCTGACTATTACTGAAATCAGCGATCACTACATTTTGGCTGATGTTTATCTTTATAACTTTACTGGCGAACTTCTAGCCACAATTCAGGGATTAAAATCCCGAAGTATCCAGTCGCAAGCTCAAGAGCAGCAAGCTAGTGATTGGTTTTATCGACCTACTTGGGAAGCCCAAGAAATTAGACAGCTCAAGACTTCAGAAATTACGGGAAGTTGGTTACTCGTAGGTCAAGATGTCGGTTTAGCTCAAAAACTAAATAATCGAGTACAGACTCTTTCCAGTGAACTTTGCCACAGTAAAGAGTTATGGCAAAAAAAGTTAGTAGATCTTTTGGATGACTTTACCAAGCCATTGCAGGGGATAGTTTACTTTGTACCCAGTGATCAAGAGGATCTTGATAATCCTCTACCGAGGGAAACTCAAGATTTTTTATATTTGGTTCAAACTCTACTGAAGCACGATCTAACCCCCAAACTTTATCTAATCACTCGTAATTCTCAGATCGTCACCAAACAAGAGCAACCTACTCTAGTTGAAATGAGACAGTCTTGTTTGTGGGCTATGCAAAAAAGTATTGTTTTAGAATATCCAGAATTATCTTGGTGTGTGATCGACCTGCCAAAAACCCTTAGTGAGCAAGATACTGAATATATTTACCAAGAGATAGCTTACAATTCCCAAGAACAAGTAGCTATAAGAAATCAGCGACGTTATGTCTCGCGACTAGGACGTTACCAACTAACTTCACCTCAAGCTAATCATCAGCTACAGATAACTCAACAGGGAAATTTAGATAGTTTAGAGTGGCAACCTACTAATAGAACTAAACCAGGAGCAGGACAAGTTGAAATTGCAGTTAAGGCTACAGGGTTAAACTTTCGTGATGTTACAGTAGCTCTTGGTTTATACCCAGATAAGGCTCAGTTTTTAGGTTTGGAATGTGCTGGGGAAATTACAGCTCTGGGGGAAAACATTACAGATTTCAAGATAGGTGATCAAGTTATAGCGATCACATCTAAAAGTTTTAGCAAGTATGTTGTAGCCGATGCCTCATTAGCTGTACTCAAACCAATAAATCTTACTTTTAGTCAGGCAGCTACAATTCCCGTAACCTTTCTCACTGCTTACCATACCCTAGTTAACCAAGCACGATTACAACCAGGGGAAAGTATTCTGATTCACTCCGCAGCAGGAGGTGTTGGCTTAGCAGCTATTGCGATCGCTCAACAAATCGGAGCTAAAATCTACGCTACTGCTTCACCTAGCAAATGGGAGTTACTACAAAGTAAGAAGATTCAAAATATTTATAATTCTCGCACTCTAAATTTTGCAGAAGAAATTGCAGCTGCTACTAATGACCAAGGTATAGATGTCGTTTTAAATTCCTTTAATGGAGACTATATTCCCAAGAGTTTAGCTGTTCTCAAAGACCAAGGGAGATTTATCGAAATTGGAAAACAAGGTATTTGGAGTCTAGAGCAAGTCAAGAATATCAAACCTAATTGTAATTACTCCATAGTCGACCTGTGGCAAATTACTCAAGAGCAACCAGAGTTAATTAAAACTATGCTCAGAAAACTGTCTTGTCAGTTTTCTAAGTCTCGACTAACATCCTTGCCACTGACTCAATTTTCCCAGCATCAGACCATAGATGCCTTTCGTTTAATGCAACAAGGCAAACATCAAGGGAAAGTAGTAATTACACAAAATAATCCAGCCAAGGAGTATCGCGATACCTATTTAGTGACAGGTGGTTTAGGAGCAATAGGTTTGGAGGTCGCTCATTGGTTAGCTAACCACGGTGTTAAACATTTGATATTAATCAGTAGAAACCACGTTAAACCAAAGTTGCAAGATTCTCTAGAAAAACTCAAAAATATCTGTCAGGTTACTACTATTTACCTTGATATCAGCAATCGCATTAAACTAACCTCAGCTCTTGAAAAGCTAAAACATTTACCACCTCTACGAGGAATTATTCACTGTGCTGGAGTTTTAGATGATGGAGTAATCCAACAACAAACTTGGTCTAAATTCCAAAATGTCTGTGCTGCCAAAATTCAGGGGGCTTGGAATCTACATTTACTGAACCAAAAATATGATTTAGATCGTTTTATTCTGTTTTCTTCTGCCGCTTCTTTGCTTGGCTCCAAAGCTCAAACTAATTATGCAGTTGCCAATGCCTTTTTAGATGTTTTAGCCCAATCTAGAAGGCTACAAGGCTTACCAGCTTTAGCGTTGAACTGGGGAGCATGGCAAAATACAGGACTAGCTTTTACCGATCGCTTAACGTATATAGGAATTAACTCTATCGATCGACAGCAAGCGATCAACTTACTAGCAGATTTATTTCAGCAGGACACAGCCCAAATTGGGATCTTCCCTGCTAACTGGCAAGAGTGGCAGCAAGCCAATAAAGAACTCCCGTTTTATCAAAACCTAACTGATCACTCAGCGAAAACTGTTGATACAATTAACAATCTTCAACAGCTCCAACAGGCCCACAAGTCAAATAGAACAAAAGTTGCGATCTCTCAAATCAGTCAAGAAGTTACTAAAATTCTGGGCGTTGAGAACCTCGAAGCTTTTGATTTGGAATCAGGTTTTGGAGAACTTGGTTTAGACTCCCTGGCTACAGTAGAGCTGAGAAATAAACTACAAGATAGCTATGAGCTAAAGTTACCAACTAGTGCTATTTTCGATTACCCTACTATTTCAGCTATGGCAGAATATCTTCTATCTGTTTTGTTTAACCAAGAACAACTCCCAGAAGTACTTGTGAATGATCAATTAGTAGCTACTAATTTAGAACAGCTTTCAGAAGCAGAAGCAGAAGCTCTACTCATAGCAGAATTGGATAATTTAGCTCTTGAATAGATTCAGCTAATTTTACGAATAAACTGATTGACTATTTGAAACTCTGCAAGAAGATTTGTTTGTTGATACAGCTCTGCCGCTATTTCACAGCTTTCTATAGCTTTCTTTTTATCTCTTTTGTAGTGATAGGTTCTACCCCTAAGAAAATAAGCATCTGCATAGCTAGGATTTAAATTAATAGCAATATTACAATCGCGAATTGCTTCACGCTCTTGTCGTAAATGGTAGTAAGCGTAGGCTCTCTGATAGTAGGCAGAAGATTCTTGACTATTGATTTTTATAGCAAGGTCGCAATCTTTGAGGGCAAGCTCATAATTTTTAAGTGAGTTATTGACACTTGCTCGATTGGTATAGGCCATAACAGAGTTAGGATCTATGGTTAAAGCTCGATTGAAATCGTCTAGCGCTTTTTCCTGATTTCCTAAGCTAATGTGAATTATGCCTCGATTGCAATATGCTTTAGCTGATTTTGGTTGCAGTGTAATCGTCCTCTCGATATCTACCAGAGCTTTCTCTGTATTCTGTTGAGATATCCAACAGCTAGCCCTAACAAAATACGCTTCGATCAAGCTGGGATTAATTTCTATAGCCCGATTTAAATCCTGAATCCCCAATTCAATACGTTTTGTAATCTGATAAATCTTACCTCGATACAAATAAGCCTCATCACAATTTGGATTGATTGTGATCGCTTGGGAAAAGTCTCGTAGTGCCAAGTCTGGTTTTTTTGAACTTAAATAGCATCTACCTCTTCTTAGAAAGGCTTCTAAATTTTTCGGATTAAATTGTAGCGCTCTAGTGAAGTCAAGAATCGCATTTTGCAAATCTGCTAACTGAAGGTATAAATCTCCTCTAGTCAGATAGTTTGCTACCTCAAATGGCTTGAGGCGAATAATAAAGTTCAAATCCCTAATAGCTAATTTGTACTGCTTTAATAGCGAGTAGATATAGCTGCGGTTGCGATATGTAATTGGGTTATGTGGCTGTAATCTAATTGCTTGATTATAATCGGCGATCGCTTTTTCAAATTCTTGAAGCTCTATATAAATGTAGGCACGATTGTCATAAGCATCATAGCTATCAGGGTTTAGTTCCAGAGCAGCGGTAAAATCTTTGATTGCCCCTGTAAAATCTTGGGCTAACGCTTTTTCAATTCCCTTTTTAGTAAGGTCTTGTGCCTGCATACTACCTACTTCTTAGCTTTCGTCCAAGCAATTTTTAGATAACGAAGACTATCTAAGATATGGAAAATTGCTAATTTCTGACTTAGCTTGTGAACCCGAGCACCAAGATAGCCAATAGTTTAGTTATAGCTTTTGCGTGATTTATTGCCATCAGGGTTAATACCAATCCCTAAAGTAGTACATTTAAGAAATCTAGAAACCTTGATGGATTAATTAATTTATTCAGTCAAGTTCTATTTTCAGACTAAAGCTAAACAAGAAAAACCCCAGGTACCAATAAGCATTAATACCTGGGGATCAATATTGTTAGTCGATGTAATTTAATTCATGACCGACAATACTGAAAGCAGAGTGTTGTCTCTAGGAAGCAATCTTGATTATTAAGATAAAAGATAAATGTGAATATTTTGTGAGGTATCGTTATTTTTACCTAAGTAATTTTCGGTAGACTAAGAACAAACATTATTCGCTCCTTATTTAACTCCCAAGTAATGACAGCCAGCACTTCAAATTATCAGGAATTACAACAAGAACTAGCAGATTTAGAAATTATTTGCGATCGCAATCAGCTCACCAAACTTTCTTTAGATTACTATCACTTTAGTCCTGTGTTGGCTGATCAGTTAGCAGACAAAAGAGCTGATCTTGTAATTCGTCCTCAAACTGAAGCAGAGATTCTGCGAGTGGCTCAAACTTGTGTCAAATATCAAATTCCTTTAACAGTTAGAGGTGCAGGTACTGGTAACTACGGGCAATGTATTCCTCTTGAGGGTGGTGTTGTTCTTGATTTGAGTAAGTTAAACCAAGTTAAGTGGCTCAAACCAGGTCTAGCTTGTGTTGAACCAGGAGTGAGAATGGCAGCTTTTGACAAACAAGCCAAAGAAATTGGTTGGGAGCTACGCATGGCACCTTCTACCTATCGCACAGCAACAATTGGTGGTTTTGTCGGTGGGGGTAGTGTTGGCATGGGTTCGATTAACTACGGTCAAATTAAAGATCCTGGGAATGTGCGTCGAGTCCGCCTAGTTACGACAGAAGATGAACCCCAGATAATTGAATTATCAGGAGATGATGTCCAAAAAGTAATTCATGGTTATGGCACGACAGGTATCATCACTGAGATTGAGTTGCCCCTCGCGCCAGCTTTTCCTTGGCAAGAGCTGATCGTTACGTTTGATGATTTTATGACTGCGACTAAGTTCGGTCAGACTCTCAGTGACACACCTAGCATAGTCAAGAAGCTGGTTAGTATTCACAGTCATCCTATTCCTAGCTATTTTGTGCCTTTACAAGCTCATTTAGAGGAAGGAAAACACTGTGCTTTATTGATGGTTTCTGAATACGATCTAGCACCCTTAGAAAATTTGGTTGCTCAGTTTGATGGCACGATTACTTACAGTAAGACTGCTGCTGAAGCAGCTAAGGGTACAAGTTTGTTGGAATTTACTTGGAATCATACAACTCTTCATGCTCGTAGTATCGACCCTAGCATTACCTATTTACAGACTTTTTATTTCACAGTGGATCGCGTTCAACAAATGTATGAGTACTTTGGCAGCGAAATAGCAATTCACTTAGAGTTTCTCCATGCAGGAGGCAAAGTAGTGCCCGCAGGCTTGCAACTATTTCGCTACAACACTTCTGAAAGGCTTCAAGAGATTATTGAATATCACGAAGCTAATGGAGCATTTATTGCTAATCCCCACGTTTACACCATTGAAGATGGTGGCAATAAACAAATTGATCCTGAGAAAGTGGCATTTAAACAAAAGATCGATCCTTATGGTTTGTTAAATCCTGGCAAGATGCGTGGTTTTGTTCGTTAGCATAACCAAAGATCAGATTTCTGGTTTTAGCTAGTTGTTGATAGTTAATGGTTGATTGTATGAAGAGAAAAGACAGTGGTTCCAATAGTCAGGAAATTACAAAAATCTTCGGCTGGGAAATTTCTCAAGAGCAAAAACAAAAACTAGTTCGATGGACAATTGAAGGAGTAATCTTGAGTATTGTTTCTTTTGTAGTTCTTTGGGTACCTCTGCTGATCAAATAATTATTTATTTAAGTGATCGCTGTTTACGTTAAGAACTCCTCAATGTACTGGTTAACTAATTCTGGTTGTTCTTGTTGTACCCAGTGACTACAGTTGGGAATATATCTAACTCGCCAGTCACTTACATATTCTTCTGTGCCATAGGTTAGTTCTTTACCTAGTGCGGTATCGGATTCTCCCCAAATTGTTAGGGTAGGAACCTGAAGAATATCCCATTGGGGTTGTTGCGTGCTAAATAAAGACTTAAATGCCTGACGGTAATAGTTGATCATTGCGGTCAGTGCCCCAGGTTTAGCAGCTGCATCTCGATAAGCAATGAGATCTTCGGTAGGAAACGCTGTTTTGTCAATTGCCATTTCTACAAATGCATTTTTGATTGCTTGATAATCATTGAGTTGAAATAAAAATTCTGGCAGCCAGGGAATTTGAAAAGCAAAAATATACCAACTTTTTAGTAATTGTTGTGGTGTTCTTAAGCCCTTGGCAAATAGTGCTGGATGGGGAATATTGAGCACAATGAGTTTTTGCACCATCTGAGGATAGGTATAGGCAAAATTCCAGGCGATCGCAGCGCCCCAGTCATGTGCCACCAAAATACAACTGTCATAACCCAAACCTTCGACTATTCCTTTGACATCAGCAATTAACTCTGACATGTCATAAGCTGCCAAATCTTGAGGTTTATCACTTTCGTTATAACCTCGTAAATCTGGGGCAACAACTCGATAGCGATCGCTAAATTTAGTTATTTGATGTCGCCATGAATACCAAAATTCGGGAAAACCATGGAGCATTAGCATTAGCTCACCTGTTCCCTGGCTAACATAATGTAAGTTGATTTTATTAATTTTAATAAAACCGTGTTCTTCAAAATTTTCAATAACCATAAAAAATTAAACTAAGATCTTTGTGCTATCTGGATCTGTGAGGTGAACTACTCTTATTTCTAACTAGCTTTTAATAGAAAACTAAAGTATTTTTTACTGAATTGAATAAGTCTTACTATGGTTGATGTTGTAATTATCAGAAATCAAATTGTGCTTGAACTGAATTTCTTGACTAGCTCAATCTTTAGCAATACTTTGTAAGGTTTAGTCTTGTACCTGTTAGTCAAATAGTTTGTACATAATCTACTACTTAGTTTAGTTTAGAGGTTGTTAAAAAGTAATGTGTGACCGCGATCGCCTAATTTTTTGATGAAACAACTTACGATTTTCAAGGCTAAACCGATAGTTCTAGCTATTCTTAGTGGGTTTTTAATGGGGCTAGCTCCAGAGCCTTTAAATTGGTGGGTTTTGGCTTGGGTGGCTTTGGTTCCGTTGTGGATTCTGATTTCTAGCGATCACATAAAATACCGTGAAATTGCCTTAGCTAGCTTTGGTTGGGGCTTTTGTTATCACTCCGTAGCTTTATTTTGGATTACTGGAGTACACCCCATGACTTGGATGGGTGTTCCTTGGTTGGCATCTTTAGCTATTGCGATCGTAGTTTGGCTGGTGGTTAGTTGTTGGGGAGCTTTATTAGTTTGCCTTTGGGGATTAAGTTTTCGTTGGTTTATTCAACGCTATCTATCGTCAAAGCTTGTTTGGCTATCAGTTATTAGTAAGATTGTTTTTGGAGTAACAATCTGGTGTTGCTTAGAAACTGTTTGGAGTCTTAGTCCTTTATGGTGGAGTTCTCTCAGCTATACCCAAAGTCCTCATAACTTAGTAATTTTACAACTAACAAAATTATCAGGTTTTAATACGGTAACCGCTGCTATTTTATTAGTGAATGGGGCAATTGCTGAAGGGATATTTAGGTATTCTGAATTTCGTTATAAATTAGTTTCAATCACTTTGCCTTTAGTTTTATTTATAACTCTACACCTTGGTGGTTGGTATCTCTATAATTTACCAATTACTAAAGATAATTTAGAAGCAATTAAAGTTGGCTTAATTCAAGGTAATGTCCCTAACGAAATTAAACTCTACTCCCAAGGCTGGGCAAAAGCAATCTCTGGTTATACAAAAGGTTATCGCGAATTAGCTCCTCAGGTTGATGCAGTTCTGACTCCAGAAACAGCTTTACCTTTTTACTGGGATGACATTACTAACAACGGAGCTTTTTATCGAGCAGTTCTCAATAGTAAGACACCAGCATGGGTAGGTGCATATGGCCGAGATGGTAAAAGCTATACCAATAGTTTATTTACACTTACAGGAGAAGGCAAAACTTTTAGTCGCTACGATAAAACACGGCTTGTTCCTTTAGGAGAATATATCCCTTTGGAGCCAATCATTGGCAAAATCATTGATCGTCTTTCTCCTCTAGAAGCTCATCTACAAGCAGGAAAACCTAAACAGCTATTTGAGACCCCTTTTGGTCTGGCTATTGTAGGGATTTGTTATGAATCAGCCTATTCTCAGCATTTTCGTTTTCAAACTAGATCGGGAGGCCAATTTATGCTGACAGCTTCTAACAATGCTCACTATAGCGACACCATGCCTGCTCAACATCATGCCCAGGATGTCATTAGATCAATTGAAAGCGATCGCTGGATGGCTAGAGCTACTAATACAGGCTATTCCGCAATTGTCGATCCTCACGGTAATACTATTTGGCGATCGCAAATTAATAGTTATCAAACTCACGCCGACACGATTTACAAGCGAACTACCCTTACGCCGTACATTAAATGGGGAGATTGGCTAACTAGTATTTTATTACTTGTTTGCTTTAGCTTGATGGTAATTATTCGATAGTTAGATAGCTACTTAGAAATACTCCATACTACTACTAGATAATAAAAATATTTAATCAAGAAAATGTGGATTTATACTGATATTTATAATATGTAGTTATTCAGTATCATTTCCTTTTAAGTATATTCACTGTATCCTCAGCAAAAATATCGAGTTATAAACATGGGATAAAGGTTTTTCCTGATTTATTTCCAGTTAAAGGTTTTTATATAATAATGTTTAAAAGTAAAAAAAGACGATCTAGTAAGAGAAAACCAGTAACATCAGCAGCCAAAGATTCTAAACCAAAGAAAAAGAGGATTATTCCTATAACTGATGAAATAGAAGAAAAGTCCTATAAGATGATAGCTATTTTGGGTTATGTTCTAATTGGTTTGATTTTATTTGAATATATAAATTTCTTAGTTCCACCCAGATTTTTTAATCCTACATGGGAACTCAATACTATTGGAAAAATTATTGATACAATTTGGATTTTACTATTAGGTTTGGTGATGGTACTTTTTCGTACTCATAAATCCAAAGTTAAGCAAGGAGAACTCAGATTGTTATCTTTACTTTCTTGGGGAGCCTTATTAATGGCATTTGTATGCTTCTTATCTGCTCCCTTGACTGCTAGTAATGCACTCAGATTAGATCGTTCCAATCAGACACAAATTAACTCTCAGATAGCTACTTACAATGATGGAGCTGAGAATATTTTGGGTAGAGCTGAAAATGCTACTGACGCTCAATTGCAACAGTTCTTACAGCAAAATAATTTATTTGATAGCGAAAATAACACCGATAGCGTCAAGGCTCAATTTAATAATGTTATTGAGCAGCGTAAGCAAGATTCTGTGTCTCAACTCAATGAGCGGTTGAAAAGTTCTAGGCTCAGTCTGGCCAAGAAAACTTTTAAATACTTCATTGGTGCCATAGTTTCTGGCATAGCTTTTGTTGCAATTTGGAAACAAAGCCAATGGACTCGTACCGTACGTCTCTAAATCAAGTATTTAACTGAATAACTAGTTTGAGGCGGGATTTACCCGTCTTTTTTTGTGAAAATCACTGATTTATATAATTTAAGCTTGATCGCGTTTTCTTTGACCTTGGTGTTGTCCGTGTAAACTCACCATATAAGGAACACAGTAAGTAATTAATCCCGATACCCAGCGTTCTTTAGTCATTTTGCCCTCGAACAGAGCTTTGCCGTGATTAATCGTAAATAAAACCGAACCAACTACTAGAGCCACGCGAATAGCAGTTGATCTATAAGCGGGATAAGTGAGAGTAGAAAAAATTTGTCGAACCATGTTCAAAAATGTAGAGCTAAATTGCGACCGCAATCAAAAGTAAAGATATATTAAGTATTAGTATCTTACATTTTACTTAGCCCACGGATAAAGCTTATGGTTCCCTAACTTTTAGTTTCTCTGTTGACTAATTTAGCCACTTACTAGCGATTGGCATACGCCAACCTGTACCAAAAGCGCGATCAGTTATTTTGAGTCCTGGTGCTGCTTGACGGCGTTTAAATTCTGCTCTAGCTAATAATCTAAATACTTGATTGACAACTTCTGGTTCAAATCCAGCCATGACAATCTCTGCTTCCGATTGATGTTGGTAAATTATACGCTCCAAAATGTCATCAAGCATCTCATAGGGAGGCAAAGAATCTGCATCCTTTTGCCCTGGTTTTAACTCTGCACTGGGAGGCTTGGTAATAATATTGGTAGGGATGATTTCTTGTTCTCGATTCAACCAGCGACAAAGCTTGAATACCTTTGTTTTGGGCACATCGGCAATTACAGCCAAACCACCGTTCATGTCTCCGTAAAGAGTACAGTAGCCCACTGCCATTTCTGATTTATTACCTGTAGAGAGCAGTAAATAGTTAAATTTATTAGCGATCGCCATTAAGATGCCACCGCGAAGTCGAGACTGGATATTTTCCTCGGCTACCCCAAATTCTGTACCAGCAAACAAAGGTTCTAACATTGTGTCATAAGCACTCATCCCCGACTGGATTGGAATAGTTTCGCTATGGATACCCAAATTGGCGACTAAAGACATCGCATCTGTAATTGAGTGATCGGAGCTGTAGGGAGAAGGCATTAGAATGCCCATGACATTCTCACTTCTCAAAGCTTTTGCTGCGATCGCAGCGACTAAAGCCGAATCAATACCACCACTTAGTCCCAACAAAGCCCTCTTAAAACCACATTTGCGAGCATAATCCTTGACTCCTAAAACTAGAGCATCAAAAATTTCTGCCTCCTCTGGGATAGTTTCGGGCAGATGTAGGTCAAAAAACAGCGAGGTCATAAGTTTGTCACTTTCGACTATTACGAGATCGCTAGCAAAACCTTTTGCTTGAACTGTGATCTCACCATTAACCGCTACCGCCATACTTTGACCATCAAAAATCAAATCATCATTGGCTCCTACTTGATTGGCATAGATGATCGGGATTTGATATTTTCTAACAGCGTGATGCAGGATTTTAGCTCTTAGTTCACGCTTACCCACACTATAGGGAGATGCTGAGAGATTGATAATCAGGTCTACTCCCAATTGGGCAATATCTGCAAGGGGATTATCTTGATAACTGCGTTTGCCCCAAAAGGTTTCTTCATTCCAAAGATCTTCGCAGATTGTGACCCCAAGGCGATATTCCTTGCCTTTGCTGACAAGACTAAAACTATTGATGGCTTGTCCTGGCTCAAAGTAACGATCTTCATCAAACACATCATAGGTAGGTAGCAAACGTTTGTGAAAAATTTGCTTGATTTGTCCTGCCTCAATCAACACCATTGAATTGTGCAGGGGTTTTTCTCCACGATCACTATTTTGGTTGTGGGTAGCAGTTCCTACTAAGATGGCAATTTCTGGTGGGATAGTTTCGGCAATATCAGCGATCGCTTCAGCTAGACGATCAATAAATCGCGGATACAACAACAAATCTCGGGGAGGATAACCACAGAGTGATAGCTCTGGAGTCAAGAGCAACCGTGCATTCTGAACTGCTGCTTGTTCTGCTGCCAAGATAATTTGCTGTGCGTTGTAAGTAACATCACCAATAATTGGATTCAGTTGTGCGATCGCTATTTTCATGATCGATTTTAGGAGAACTATTTAATAGTAGGCTTAACTACCTTCCCAAATAGCTAGCTGTCTAGAGGCTGCCACAAAACAATTCAGTTGCTTTGGCGGATAGAGAAAATGGTCATAAGCCAAAGCCATTTGCCTTGCTGCCTCAAGAGGAGGAATTTGGCCGATACCAGTCCCCAACCCAGGACAAACAACACTACCAATCGAATTGGGATGGGTTCTATTATAACGATGTACCTCTAACAACATGGCCCACATTGCTATATAAGGAATATCTGCCCCTTTAATCTGCATAGGGACTCGCATTGTGGGGGTATGAGCTAAAAAAGGATATTGGGGGTGCCCAGTCCTGACAATCAGGGAAGTTCCTACCGGTTGCTCACCCAAAAAGTTTTCCAAAATACATTGCTTGACTCGATCTTCCAGAGCAATTCCAAAAAACTCAATAATTTCTGCATCCATTCCCCCATCCATCATGCCAAAAGAATTTGCGGGGCTCACTAAGCAATCGTATTTAGCAATTTCTTGAAAACCTCGATTAACTATCTCGACGCCAGGAAAATAATTGAAACGAGAGCAAAATGATTCGTAGAGAGAGTGATCTGGTGCAGTTAAAATTAATTTCAAAAGTGCGGAATGCCTCCATATGATGTTAAGTGTAGCAACATAAAAAGAAAAACTTAAAAGCAAATCAAAATAATATAAACTTGTGTCTTGGATTACATTAAGAGAGACTAAAGCTCGCTGGGAGGCAGAACTCATGCAACAAATCTTGGCATCCCATGCCATTCCCAGTCGCGTGATTGACATTGGAATGGGGGTTTACTTCGGACAAATGAGTCAGTGCGCGTTGCAAGTTAGAGGACAAGACCGTTGGACGGCATTATTATTGTTAAGTCCTCCCGAAGATGATTAAGCAAAAATTACTCACATCCACCCAAAACTTAGTTAATAACCTTTAGAATATGTCTTTACTTGATTGGTTTAAGGATCGCCGAAAAACAGAACCCCCTCTCCAGAAGCAGCAAGAGAGAGAAATTGCTGACGGGTTGTGGACAAAATGTCCCGAATGTTCTGCGGTAGCCTATACCAAAGACCTCAAGAATAATCAGCTCGTCTGTCCTGAGTGTGGTTACCACAATCGAGTGGACAGTGAAGAACGAATTGAACAGTTAATCGATGCTGGTACTTGGCAATCAATCGCCGAAGATATAGTTCCTACAGATCCTCTAGAATTTAGCGATCGCAAAGCTTATAGCGATCGCATCAAAGACTATCAGTCCAAAACAGGTTTAACCGATGCTGTGAAAGCTGGTGTAGGAACTATCAATGATTTACCCATCGCGTTGGGTGTCATGGATTTCCGTTTTATGGGCGGTAGTATGGGTTCGGTTGTGGGCGAGAGACTATGTCGCTTGATTGAGACAGCAACTGAGAAAGAATATCCTGTTGTGATTATTTGTGCGTCTGGTGGAGCGAGGATGCAGGAAGGTATGCTGAGCCTGATGCAAATGGCTAAAATCTCAGGAGCTTTACATCATCACCAAGAGAAAAAATTGCTTTATATCCCTGTTTTAACTCATCCCACTACAGGAGGTGTAACTGCGAGTTTTGCCATGCTTGGAGATGTTATTTTAGCTGAACCCAAAGCCACAATTGGTTTTGCGGGTCGTCGTGTTATTGAGCAAACTCTTAGAGAAAAACTTCCCGAAGGCTTTCAAACTTCAGAATACTTACTACAACACGGCTTTGTTGATCGGATAGTCCCTCGTACTGAGTTGAAAAAAACTTTGGCACAATTAATTAGCCTTCACCAACCAGTCGTTCTCAGCTAGGAAAGACTTGGAAAGTATAGAAGAATGAGTTATCGATTAATTTTGATCAGTGTCCACATCAAAATAGATAGCTCATTAACTAATAGGAGTTTCCTAGCCAAGGAAATTAGCAGCATCTCATTGATCACTAACCAGAATTGTCTGAATGGATAAAATAATTGTTCCTCTAGATGTTCCTGATTTGGTAGCAGCCAAGAATCTAGTGGATACCTTACCCGAAGTTAGCTTTTGGAAAGTAGGTTTAGAGCTATTTGTAGCTACTGGTGCAAGTGTCTTGCAATATCTGAAGGAGCAAGATAAGAAAATTTTTCTTGATCTCAAGTTTCACGATATCCCCAATACAGTTGCTGGTGCATGTCGTTCTGCTTGTCAGTACGAAGTAGATTTACTAACGCTCCATGCCACTGCGGGTAGAAAAGCTCTCGAAGCTGCGGTTGCCGCAGTTCAAGATAGCCCCAAACCACCCAAGTTATTAGCGATTACTCTGTTGACTAGTATTGACAGCCGTAGTTTGGGGTTTGATCTCAAAGTACCTGTGGAGTTACCAGAGTATGCTCTCAACATGGCAATGCTAGCCCAGGAATCTGGCCTTAATGGTGCAGTCTGTTCTCCTCAAGAAGTTGCCAAATTACGCGAAGTTTGTGGCCAGGACTTTACCTTGGTTTGTCCAGGGATTCGTCCGAGTTGGGCGGTTAAAGGAGATCAACAACGTACAGCAACTCCTCAAGAGGCGATCGCTCAAGGTGCTTCCCATCTAGTCATCGGCAGACCAATTACTCAAGCTGAAAATCCCCGCCAGACTTGGTCAAAAATTTGTCAGGAAATCTCATCCTGAACCAGGCCGAGTATCAAATTAGTTATTGATCAGATGCTGAATTTTTATTAACTGCTTGGTAAATTGCAGAATAATCTTGATCTGCTAAACCAAGTGCGATCGCTTTTTCGATTAAAGTTTTGATACCTGTCAGTCCAGATGTATCTAAACCTGATTGCTTGGCTTGATCTAAGAACAAGTTAGTATCTTTAAGCAAATGTTTGGTAGGAAAGTTGGGATTAGCAAAATTTCCTTCTTGCATCCGTGTTAGTTTTTTATCGAAGGTAGGCGCGTACAAAGCACTCTCACGGACTACTGTCATAAACTGTTCAACATCAACTCCCTGCTGTTTAACTAAACCCAAAGAAAGGGCAAAAGTTGAGGTTAATCCTGCAATTAGTTGATTGAGGGCTAGTTTCATTGCTGAAGCTGTTCCTACTGCACCAATGTGCATTGGTTGTGGGCTGTAATGTTTAAGAAGAGTTTGCCACTGTTGAAACTGTTCTGGAGTGCTGCCAACCATGACAATGAGTTCTCCAGTTTTTACTTGGGGGATACTGCCTAATACTGGTGCTTCGAGGTAGGATCCCCCTGCCTCGGTCACTTGCTGATTGATTCTTTGGCTTTCTTGAGGTGAGATAGTCCCCATTTGAATGATAGTTTTACCTGAAATCTCATTTATTGATGAATCCCCAACGCTATCCAAAACGTCATTGATAGCAACAGCATCACTTAGCATCAATATTATTACTTCTGCATCGGTAAATAATTCTGTTGGGGAATTTGCTGTAACTGCGCCAGCTACTATTAACGGTTCTAGTTTGCTAGGAGTCCGATTGTAAACTATGACTGTTTCATCAGCTTGTAATAGCCTAAGTGCCATGGGCTGACCCATTAAACCAGTCCCAATTAAACCAACTTTCATGTTTGATTTCTCCTTGCTCTAAACCACATTTGTAGTTGCTCGCGACATTCTGCCTCGGCTACTCCACCCAAAACAGCTAACTTGTGATTGGATGCAGCACTATCAGGTAAGTTTAGGACAGTTTGGATCGCCCCTGATTTTGGATCGTCTGCACCATAGACTAAAAGGCCGATTCTGCTGTGAATAATCACTCCTGCACACATCGGACAGGGTTCTAAGGTTACATAAAGAGTACAGTCGCCCAAGTGCCAGCTTTTTCTCGTTTGGCAAGCAGCCTGAATTGCTCGAAGCTCAGCATGGGCAGTAGGGTCTTGGTCAGTCTCTTTAGTATTGTGAGCTTTAGCGATCGCATTTCCCAAAGCATCGACCACAATCGCTCCTACTGGTACTTCTCCCTGCTTCTGAGCAATTTCTGCAAGCTCTCGTGCTTGTTCTATCCACTGTAAATGGATTTGATAGCTTTCTGCTGTCAGTTGAGCCAAATGATTTGATGTATTCACTAATCATTAACTATCAGTTTTCGGAGTTTTTTGCTCTACCTTTTTGGGTTTAGGTGCCGCTTTGGGAACCAATTGCATTTCAGGGAAAGCAGCGATCGCATAGTAAAGTTGCTCTGCCACCATAGCATTAGCTGGTTCAGTTAGATGCACTGCATCAGTAAAGCTAGGCGAAGGATACTTATCACTTAGATTGTATAAATCCAGAGATTTCACTTGTTTTGGATAGAGTTTGGCGACGTAATTATTGGCACCAACAAAGCGAGGATAGTTTTCTTTGATTGTTTGAATATATTTTCGTCCTAGTTGAGTGACGATTTCCCCTTCGGTTGGTGTCAGCTTGCTAGGGTTACGTCCCGTGATTTCAGGTTGAGTCGCAAAGATTACTTTAGCATTGGCTCCTGTTGCCAAGTTAACAATTTGCTTGTGATTGGCGAAATAACGATCTATACGACGCTGTAATTCTGCTTTATCCTGAGGGGCAATCTCTGCCAATTCTTGGCCAGTTTTCGTACCGACAATTAGAGTTTCTTGGTTAGGGTCTGGTTGCTTGAGGACAGAGTTTTGCAACATCTGCACAACATAGCTTTTGGTTTGAATTGGTTCTAAAAAGCGATTAAGCGAAGCTGCTAGATAGCTGGAAGCATCATCTAGATATTCTTCTGTTCGAGGAATTTGAGTAGCCTTCTCTGTGCCTGAGAGCATCAAGTCTTCGTAGCCATTCAAAACCACGATCAAATCAGGTTGATACTTGGTAATTTCCAAAGCCAATTGGGCTAATTGGTTACCAGAACTGTAGCCAGGAACCGCAGCATTAATCACACGATAGTTTGCAGTGCGCAGTTTCGATGGTTTTTTAAGGGCTGTGGCACGATCTGCTGGATCTTCGGGTAAAACATCAGGCTTATAAGCTTGAGGCGAATTTTTTTGTTGCTGGAGGCGTTGGCCTAAACGTTGCTCTAAGGCTTCTGCGATCGCGGCATTGTTGCTGCCACTGCCATAACCAAAGGCTGTAGAACCACCCAAAATAAAGATTCTCACTTCCCCTTGAGGCTTAGCCACGGGAATTGACTCACTGTCGCGGAAACCTTGCTGATTGATCTGCCAATAAGGACTAGATTGATTGCTCAGGAGTTGATAGCCTACTGATAGGGCACGTTGTGCTTTTAAGCCAACTAGATCTGAATCTTCAGTCGCTGTTTCAGAAGTAAACTGAAGTTGATAAGTATCATTGATACTTATGTCTGACTGCTGTTCCGTAAACTGCGCTCTTTCCCCTGTAATATCAACAAAAATGCGGGTAACTAACTCTATTACTAGTATTGAAAGTGCTCCCGAAACCATTACCCAGAAGAAAGTCAATTTCTTTTGACGACTCTTTTTTCTACGAGAGGTGAAAAGGTAGCGTTCTCTTGGTTTGGCTTTAAACCTCGGTTTTGTTTTAAACATAGTATCTTATTTAAATTAGGCAAATAATGCTAGTATTGGCACCGCCATTGGTAGCTTCAAGTTTTGCAATCACTAGACCACCAAATTGGGCAAACGCTTAAAAATGTCTTTAGTTACTTATGAGTTATAAACTACTATTTGTTTGTTTGGGGAATATTTGTCGCTCTCCTTCAGCAGAAAATATTATGAACCACCTAATTCAAGAGGCTGGTTTGGCCGACAAAATTATCTGTGACTCTGCTGGCACATCGGCGTATCACATTGGTTCTGCTCCTGATCGCCGAATGAATATAGCAGCTCAAGAGCAAGGCATTGAGTTGGTGGGCAGAGCACGTCAGTTTAAACCCCAAGATTTTGAACGCTTTGACCTAATTTTGGCTATGGATCGAGAAAACTACCGTGACATCATGTACCTTGATGGTGAAGGTAAGTACGAAGCTAAAGTCAAAATGATGTGTGGCTATGCAACCAATCATGACGACAAAGATGTTCCCGATCCTTACTATGGTGGTGAATCTGGATTTCGTTATGTCATCGAATTATTATTTGATGCTTGTGGTGGATTACTCGAAGAAGTACAACAAACTGAGCAGTTGTAGATATTGGAGATTTTTGTAGTATCTAACAGCCAAATCCTAGAGAGTAAACTATGAGTCGATTTAATTTAAAAGTATTTAAGAAATTTTGGGCGATCGCTAAACTCTATTGGTGGGGCGACGAAAAAAAAGGTGCCCTCTCATTACTAGCTCTACTATTTGCTCTACTTGTAGCTTATTCTCAACTCAGTGTCGTTCTCAGTAGACAACAGGGGAATATTCTTTCTGCTCTATCTGCTCAAGATGCGGATCGCTTTTGGAATACGATCAAGATATTTTTTATAGTACTAGTTATTTATACGCCTCTATTTGCTAGCTTTAGCTACGTTCAAGGTAGATTAGGCATGTACTGGCGCAGATGGCTAACCAATAATTTTCTACAGCGTTATTTTGACGATCGTAGTTTTTATAAATTGGGCAATCTCAGCAAAGAGATTGATAACCCAGACCAAAGGATTTCTGAAGATATCAAAGGATTTACTCAGGACTCTCTTTTATTTCTCTTAGTAATTGTCAATTCTGTTTTACAGATTTACTTTTTTAGTGTGGCTCTTTGGGAAATCTCACCTAACTTAGTCTACTTAATAGTTGCTTACTCACTATTCGGAACGTTGTTTGCAACTGGTTTCTTCGGTGGCAAGCTTGTTGGCATAAGATATGACCAACTCAAAAAAGAAGCAGATTTTCGTTTTGGTTTAGTTCGGGTAAGAGAAAATTCAGAATCAATTGCTTTCTACCAAGGTGAAGAGCAAGAAAATCTAACCTTAAGAAGAAGTTTTACAGAAGTATTTAATAACTTTAATCTTTTAATCTTGTGGCAAGAGTTATATCTAGGCTTGTTTACTAATGCCTATGAGTTTTTACCTGATGTAATTCCGATTTTAGCGGTTGCACCTGCGGTACTTAGTGGCGACCTTGAAGTCGGAAAAATGCGAGAAGCGCAAATTGCTTTTGCTCGGGTATTTTTCTCTTTAAACTTGATTGTGAGTCGTTTTGAGTCCTTAACTTCCTTTGCAGCAGGGATTGATCGCTTAGATTCTTTTGCTAAATACTTAGAAACTGCGAGTAAAGAATCTGCTTCTGGAGATCTAGAGCGTCCTGTAATCGACCGTAGCTCAGAAGATCAGATTGCAGTGAAACATTTAACTCTGCAAACACCAAACTATCAACAAACTCTGTTTAAAGATCTTTCCGTCACTATACAGCCACAGACTGGTTTACTCGTTATGGGGTCTAGTGGCTGTGGTAAGAGTTCTTTGTTAAGAGCGATCGCAGGACTTTGGAACTCTGGTACTGGTTCGATTTCACGTCCTGAGCTATCGGAAATGCTCTTTTTACCTCAAAAGCCTTATATGATATTGGGTACTCTCAAAGATCAGCTTACTTATCCTCACGAAAATAAGGATATTAGTCAAGCCGAACTCAACGAAATTTTAGCCAGAGTAAATCTTGCAGACTTAGCTGAGCGCTTTGGTGGTTTTGATGTTGAAAAGGATTGGTCAGAAGTGCTTTCTCTAGGAGAGCAGCAAAGACTAGCTTTTGCCAGAATACTAATCAACAGACCACGTTATGTCATTCTTGATGAGGCAACCAGTGCTCTAGATATTGCTAATGAGGCAACTCTATATAATCATCTCAAACATCTAGAAACTACTTTTGTCAGTGTTGGACATCGTCCCACTCTCACTGATTACCATCACAAAGTTTTACGCTTTGTCGATCAAGATAACTGGGTAATTGAAGAAGCAAGCTTGGGTTAATCGGCAATTACTGGTTCTTGGGTTCTTGCCACTTGCTCAATAATGTTTACAGCTTTGGTAAGACCTCCAGCTTTCAGAATTGCTTGTTGCATTCTGATCGTATTTCGTCGGTAAGAATCTTGAGTAAGTACTTCTGTGATCGCATGCTCTAGTTTTTCAACAGTTAGACTCTTTAACTGCAAGACTTGTCCTGCACCTGTTCTTTTAATTCGAGCAGCAATTCCTGGTTGCTCGTTAGTAATGGGAATTGCTACCAAAGGGACACCACTACTGAGCGCGCATAAAGTAGTATTCATTCCTGCATGAGTCACAACTACTTGAGCTTTATTAATCAGTTGTTGATGGGGAGCAAACGGCACAACAATAGCACTTGAAGGTAGATCATAATCTGTAGGATCTGAGTTGATATTGCCTAAAGAAATCACTAGTTGAACATCTAGATTTCTGGTTGCTTGAGCAATAGATTGAAAAACTTTGGGAACTTTATTTTGTAGCGTACCCAAAGAAGCATAAACCAAAGGCTTATCGTTGAGTCGTGACCAAGGAAATTCTAGATCTTTAACACCAATTGACTCGACCCCTGAAGGGTTTTGGAGTAAACCAACATAGTGAAAATGTGCTGGTAAATTTTCTCTAGGGAAATCAAACTCTCGGGGAAGCTGGCAAATCTGTGCCAGAGGAGAATAAGCATCCTCATAATTTTTATAGGGTATTAGCTGCCACTCTTGTCTTTGTTGATCTATCGTCTGGGTAATTGGTTTAGCAATACGACCCAATAAATAATTACCCAACTGATTGCGACGATTATTCCACCAAGCTGTACTGTATGACCAACTAGTAAAATAGGGCGGTACACCAGCTTCTCGATTGACTAATAAGGCATTACAGACAGTGACATAAGGCAACTTGAATTTATCAGCAACTGTACTGCCTGCACGCGAAATTTGATCGATGATCAATACCTCGATTCCAGTAGTAGCGATCGCATTAGGTAAACTCTTGAATAGCATCTGAGCTTCTCGAACCAAAAATTGGATCGTATAACCCAAGCCTTCTTTACCGCTCATTTTTCCGAGCTTGTTGTAATACTGTGTCAGACTTCCCAGAGGAAATTGCTCTTCCCCAATTAGGTAGAAATCTAGTTCAGTTGCTTCTACTTTGGATTGAATATCAACAATCCCAAAGAGTGTGACTTGATGACCACGTCTTTGTAGCTCAGATCCCAAGGCACACATTGGGTTTAAGTGTCCAATTGCAGCAGGACAAATAATACCAAAATGAGTCATAAAAATAAGTTTTTAAAATCTATGCGCTTAACAGGTAGCAAACACTAGAAGTCGATAAGCTCTTATCCTCTAAATTAAGGGAGGGTTTGATTGATTAACGAGATGTCAGCAATCAAACCACCAAGTATATTGACTCTGAAAATAAGGATACTAGAATACTCTGATGTTTGAAACACTGAACTAAGCAAATATTTAATCGAGTATTTCTTAAAAAATTTGATGCTATTTAGTGATCGCTAAAGTTTCTTAGCAGGCTTTAGCGATCACTAATTACTAACTATAATTACTAACTATTTATCAAGTGAAATACAAGTTAAACAAGAGATCTAAAAGCAACCCCCTGGTTAGTAAATGTACTCGAAAAGTTGGGGTCGCCAGCAATATCAGCAGACTCCTCCGGTCCCGCATAAAGGAAAGTATTATTCAAGGTATTTTGGAAACGATTAAATTCAGTTCCTCGATCTGCTACTCCGTCAAAGAGATAAAATTCAGGGATATCATTTCCGTTTTCATCCAATCCTTGTTGACTCCATTGGTCTGCTTGATCAGATCCCTCTGCAAAAATAGCATCGTACTCTTCAGTAGAAGCAAATAAGAATGTGCCAGGAGTATTTGGATTTAAACTTTCCAAGCGGAAGAAAGGAATTAGATCTTCGCCTCCTACTGTACTAGCAGTAAACGCAGGAATTATACTGCCATCTTCTTGAACCCCATCAAGAGTAAAAGTCTGATTGAAGTCTGAATTATCTAAAATGGCATCTCTTTCATCTTTGCCAACGAAAACATAAGTTCCTGTCTCAAAGGTAGTGTTACGGAAACGGAATAATTCAATTACATCTTCACCTTCTGCTCTTTCTGTAACCGATACAGTAAAGGTTTCATCAACAAACTCTCCATTAGCAGTTGCGCGAACTGTAATATCAGTAGTACCAAATTGTTCATCAAGAAAATCAATGATAAGATTTTCGCCTTCTACAACTGTGATGGCCAAATCAGGATTGCTATTGTCTTGAAGTGATAGGAGGATCTCATCTCCATCAGCATCAAAAAAGACGTTTGAGAGATCAATAATTTCGTCATCAGGATTGCCTGTGACTGAAATATCAGCAATTTCATTAATGACTTCCGGAGCAGTATCAGCATTACGATTAACCTCTGCAACAGTTACAGTAAAAGTTTCGTCGATAAATGCTTCGTTAGCAGTTGCACGAACTGTAATATCAGCAGTACCAAATTGGTCATCAAGAAAATCTAAAGTTAAGCTTTCATTATTTAAAACCGCGCTAACTAAATCAGGATTACTGTTATCTTGAAGTGATAGGAGGATCTCATCTCCATCAGCATCAAAAAAGACGTTTGAGAGATCAATAATTTCGTCATCAGGATTGCCTGTGACTGAAATATCAGCAATTTCATTAATGACTTCCGGAGCAGTATCAGCATTACGATTAACCTCTGCAACAGTTACAGTAAAAGTTTCGTCGATAAATGCTTCGTTAGCAGTTGCACGAACTGTAATATCAGCAGTACCAAATTGGTCATCAAGAAAATTCAAGTTGAGACTACTTAGGCTTGTTTCATCTAAAACTGCACTAACCAAATCGGGATTACTATTGTCCTGAATTGAGAAGGTAATCTCATCTCCATCACTATCAAAAAAGACATTTGAAAAATCAACTATTTCATTAGGAGAATTTTCAGAAACAATAATATCGGCAATTTCATTGATGACTTCTGGAGGATTGTCTAGTGGTTGTATTTCTTCAAATTCCCAGCGACCGACAGTCCCACTAAATAACTCAACAAAATAAAGATTGTCATCAGGCCCTTGGAGAAGTTGCACCACAAAGTTTGTATCGTTTACAAACTCATCAACATCAGTAACATTACCTTCTTCATCAAAACTAACATTTCGAATAGTTCCTTCGGCCAGATCATTAAAGAATAAGTCTCCTTGAAATTCTTCTGGAAAAGTAGTTCCTCGATAAATAGGCCCTCCAATGATTGCATTAACATTGTCTACATCGTGGTTTAAGGCTATTAGCGGAATAGTAACATCGTCTTGATCGCTGTCATAAAAAGCTATTGCTTCAGGTAAATTTTGATAATCAGGAGTCCTTACATTAATACCATTCCCTCCCTCATAGAAAGGCCAGCCAAAGTTAGCACCAGGTTCCCCTACATTAATTTCTTCCCAGGAAAACCAACCGACATCCCCTGTATAGACAGTTCCTGTTTCAGGATCGATACTAAAGCGGAAAGGATTACGGAATCCATACTGGTAAACTCTTGAGCGGTTACTATCAGGGTCTCCATCATAAAAAGGATTATCTTCTAGTCCTTCCCCAGTCAATGGATCGACACGTAATATTTTTCCAGAGAGAGTGTCAATATCTTGAACCCTAAGACCACGAGAGTCTGCAACGTTAAAAGAAGTACCATCGCCATTACTAACGTATAAAGCACCGTCAGGGCCAAACTCTAATGAGCCTGTAGAGTGAGTAATACTGTCTAAGGGTAAAAAATCGGGTGTTTGATTGATAACACCTATGGCAGGGGGTTCTTCCAGGTCAATTGAGCTGTCCACAAAAGCATTGAAGTTTTCCCAAGTACTATTACGGCCTAAAATAACTTCTTCGCTGTCAGGATCAATTGTTAAAGTCTCTAAATCAACAGTAAATCTCCCTACTCTTGATGCCCTATTTCCCGAACCATCAGGACCAGCTAAGTCATTGCCGACATTATCAAAAACTTCAGGAGGATCGTAAGCGTAGGCAACATATATGTAGGGACTACCAGTCAAAAAATCAGGGTGAACTGCGATATCTGATATTCCTCGATCCTGAAAAACGTTAACCCGACTAGTAATATCGAGTGCTGGAGTATCCCGCAATTCACCATCGACAAAAACTTTGATAATTCCCGCTTTTTCCGCTACAAATATTGTTTCGCCATCGGTTGACCAATCAATAGCCGTAGGAAAAGTCAACCCAGTGATAACCTCAGTCCGAATTGGCTCTGCACCATTAGTCTCTTCGCCACCGTCAGAAACAGTCGGGTTTGCTCCACCAATTTCGATAATGCCACGAAAAACATTGGTTCCTGCATCATCATCCCATTCACCCTCACTTCCAAAGTTGATGACACCAAAATCTTGTGCTCCCTCAAAATCATTGGGTTCTCCAGGTGCCCAATTGAGATAGGTCACAGGTTGTCCACTTACCCATTCAAACTGACCTTCCGTTTCACTATCATTCAATCCAATCCAAAATCGCTCAGCGCTACCAAAAGTATCCCTTAGCCATTGTTCTTCTTGATCGCCATTAATTGTTACAAGATTGCCACCTAATCTTGTCGCTTCAGCTTGAGCATCTTCCCAGAAAAGCTCTGAGGTTAGAATGTATTGATTGCCATTAAAAATTTCAGCTCCTGGAATAAAGTCATTATCTTCGATGACAATGGAAGCTGTTCTTGGAGCAGATAGGCTAGCTCCACCCGTCGGATTATCGACAGTCAAGCTAAAAATCTCTCTACCTTCAGCTAAATCATCTTCCAGTATAGGTATCCTAACTACCTGTCTAGTTTCCCCTTCTTCAAAAGTAGCTGTACCTGTAACTGGGGTGAAATCTAAGCCAGCTTGCGCAGAACTTTCGACTGTTTGATAATCTACCGTTACGGTTCCATCGCTACCATCACTTCTGATTATTGTTACATCGACTGCCAAAACATCCTCATCAGCCAAGATTTGGATGGTATCAAGCTCAAAGGAGATTATGCCATGATTATCCATTTTTAAATTTTTTAGTGAAACTACTCTAAATAACGATTAATTAAGGTCTAAAAAAAAAAGGCGGAGATTTCTCCGTCTTTCTTATAGTCAATACTATGCTACTTCTTTAATATTTAAAGCGCCACAACCTTAGTTGTCACTCCCATTTCACTAAGCATTTCCCCAATCTCATCGCAGTAAATTGCATTCATGACAATTACAGTATCAGGTTGATATTCTTTTAGGAACTCAGGGGACATAATTTCTTTACCAACACCAGGAATAAATTTACCATGGCGATTTGGATTAATGTCTACTACGTACTCGATTTTATCAATGGTATCGAGAGTCGTTAAAAATGCCACACACTTAGAACCAGAACCCCAAACAACGGTCTTTTTATTATTAGCTTTTTGTTCGGTTAAGAAGTCTTTCCAGTACTGCAATTTAGACTTAATTTTATTCGAAAAAGTCAAAACATCCTGAGCTACTTCAGCTACAGTTTCTTCATTAGGATGTACTTTGTCAGAAGTCGCGGCTGCAATTGGCACTGCCTCAACAATCAAATACTGATCACCATACTCTTTGTAGAGTTCGGTTACTTCAAACCCACAAGAACGGAACAAACGAGCTAAAGTTCCAGGACTAAAATAAGAGCAATGTTCATAGTAGATATCTTCAAAAGCTTGCTCCTGCATGACTCTAGTGTTGTCAGGAATTTCTAAGCAAAAAGCAACTTCAGTTCTTGCTCCAATAGAATCACGAACAGTCTGAACGAATTCTTTCGTATTCTGAATATGCTCTAGAGTATGGCGACAGCAGATGAAATCTCCCACATACTCAGCATGATCTTTGCTGTAATACTCTTGAATGAATTTGACGCGATCGCTCGCCTCACTGAGAACTCTTCCTGGGACGACAGAGGGGTCGATGCCAACACCTCTATTGTTACCTTTTTCACAAAGTAAAAATAGGAAATCACCCTTACTACAACCAATTTCGACAATGTCTTTATCTTGTAAGTTGTACTTATCAATCCATTTTTGAGCCAAACTCAGAGCAAACTTGTTAAATGTAGGGGAATAGCTCTGTTGGTCTTCGTAATTAGGAGCGTATGCTGACCACTTAGCATCAAATACTGTATTGGTGATGAAGCCACATTCAGGACAAAAACCCAGCTCGACATCGCCACAAGGAAAATCTAAAGCTTCCTCACGGGAAGACATCATCAAACAACTGTGAACAGGAACGTCTCTAACTTCATAAAACAGATGTAAACCTTGAGAACCACAGTTAGGACAGCTATGCTCTTGGTTTAATTTGCCTAATTCAGACAGAGGATTATTTGCAACGTTGACCATGATTAATTACGAAAATTTGATTGCTGTTTGTAATGGAAATATCGGAAGAGGTGGGAAGTCCCCACCTTACTAGTAGTTGAACCCTATTTACCCGTACTATTCGTATACTTTGGGTTCAGGAATCGGCACGATGAATTTACCCCCAGCAGCACGATAGGCTTCTTGTTGCTGCATAATTTCTTTAGCAAAGTTCCAAGCCAAAATTACAACATAGTCGGGCTTATCTTCCAATAACTTATCTGGGTGAAAAATAGGTAAGTGACTTACGCTGTAGAATCTACCCTGTTTGAAAGAATTCAGGTCAACAACATAGTCGAGTAGAGTTTTATCAATCCCGAGGTAGCTGATCATCGTATTCGCTTTAGCAGCAGCACCATAACCTACTACCTTTTTACCTTGTCTCTTAAGGCTCCAGAGAATATCAAGCATGGAATATTTGAAAGCCATAACTTTATCAGCAAAGTCTCGGTAGTAGTCAACAGTATCGACTCCTAATTTACTTTCTAGATCCAACAAATTTTGAACTGACTCTTGAACATCCTCTTTGGGTTCAACGTAGATTCTTAAGGAACCACCATGAATAGAAGTACGCTCTACATGGTTAAAATAAAGTCCATGTCTACGGAACAGATTATCTAATGCTGTTACGGAGAAATAGCATAAATGCTGGTGATAAATTGTATCGAACTCACAATGTTCTACTAAATCTAAAACATAGGGAGCTTCAATTACTGCTAACCCAGTTTCTTTAAGTAAAGCCTTAATTCCTTTGACGAAGCCATTAATATCAGGAACGTGAGCCAAAACATTATTTGCCAAAAATAAATCTGCTGCCTTGCCTTCAGCTTTGAGATTATTAGCTAGCTCCTCAGTGAAAAAAGTACACATAGTATTGATACCTTTTTCTTGGGCAGCTTTTGCTGGACCATCAGCAGGGTCAATTCCTAAAACGGGTATACCAGCTTCGACGAAGTTTTTGAGCATATAGCCATCATTACTTGCTGCTTCGATGACTAAACTGTTGCTGTCTAAGCCACGCTTGGCAATCAAATTTTTAGCACTATCGCCAAAATGCTTCATCAAAGAAGGTGAAATCGACGAAAAATAAGGATAGTCTTGGCAAAAGAGAATTTCAGGTGGTACGAACTCAGTAATCTGTACCATGCCACAATGAGGACAAAAAGCCAGATCCAAAGGAGCAGTGTATTCAGGATCACTCAGCTGATCTTTAGTGAGCAAATTATCTGCTAAGGGAGTGTAACCAAAATCAATAATAATTTCTAGGTCTGTACTTCCACAAGAAATACAGCTTGGATTGTTATT
>CAZSEZ010000001.1:0-50131 GCA_964606015.1 uncultured bacterium | reverse complement strand
AATTTGCGTAGGTGAATGCCCCAAATTTACGATTACTTCAAAAAATAGGGGTCAAGTATTAATTTCTGGTCAATTTATTTATCAGCAGATTCACAGAGATTACTGAGTCCTTCATAATCATTTGAGTAATAGCATCTAAGTAATTCTACAAATCACCATTGACTTTCCATGAATAATCAGGTCGTACCCTTTGTAAACAGCCGTTATAAAGCCCTTCAGATTATCGTTGTTGAATCTGGTAAGTTTCATAGTTCATTTTTGACCAACGCGATCGCCGAAAGTAGACCTTATCACAAAGTTACAGTGGTTGAGAATCTGGAGGATGTGTTTTCTTGTCTTTACGATGACATGGAAATTGATGTGATCTTTTTTGACCTAGAATTACAACCAAATACCGAAAATATTTCGATTATCAAGGCAATTGCGCCTGAGATTTCTTTCGTGCATTGGAGTTATTGCAAGCATCCTGAAATTATTGAGTATCTCCATAAGTTAGATGTTAATTCTTTTTGTCTCAAAGATAGTAGTAGTCCTACTTTGATCTCGGCGATCGATTCTATTGCAACTAACCCTAATATCCTTTATGTAGACGAACGTTTGACTAAGTGTTTACCTCTGTTGGCCAATTAGTTTAGCGAATAGATAAAAGTAATAGTTATTCTTCCGTAGCCACAGGCTATGAGGGATATTATTGCCGAAGCTATATACCTTGGCTCTTAGCGTAAAAGCGGAGTGATACTCTCTGGATGCCGCTGATTTTTTGGATTGGTTACTCTCTCTGATTTTCTAGCATGCAGTATCTTTCAAGACCATATTTGCTGATATTTTGGTTGGCCAAGAGTTTAATCATCGGCTGTTTTAAGGTGCTGGCCATTCTGGAGCTGAGAATTGCGATCTACAATTAACGAGTAATTTTTCTTCTGGTCGGTTCCATGATTAGTGATCGCTCGACTTTGATTCGTGACCGTAAAACCATAATTAGTGATCTGATTCAACGCTATCGTCACAGGGTTGATTTTTTAACAGTTCGTCTAGAAGTTTCTGAAAGTACCGATATTTTGCTGCGGAAGCATAAGGTTGATACTCTCAGTGAGAGTACCTCTTTGGGCGGACAAGTAAGAGCCTGTTATCAAGGCGGTTGGGGTTTTGCTGCTTTTAACGATCTAGAAAGTTTGGCAACCAGAATCGAAGAAGCTATTGCTTGCGCTAGGATAATTGGCTGCGATCGCACTATTTTGGCAGAAGTTGAGCCAGTGCAGGTAGTATGTTCTGTTCCTCTCAAGGGTACAGATCCCAGGCAGATCGAACTTAAGCAAAAGAAAGCTCTTTGCGATCGCTACAATCAGATTCTTCTTACTTGTAGCAATCAGATAACTACTACTTCGGTGAGCTATAGCGATAGTAGTCAAAACATTATTATTGCCACTTCTGAAGGAACTTTGATCGAGCAATCCTGGTCAGATCTGGAAATGCGGTTTTCTGCTACCGCTAGACAAGGAGAAATTATCCAGATAGGTCGTGAAACCACAGGCACTCGTCAAGGTTATGAAGACCTCAAAAGTTTGGATCGAAAAGTAATTGGTGCTGCCCAGAGAGCGGTTGACTCACTATCGCTGCCAGTAATTAAAGGCGGTACTTATCCTGTAGTTATCGACCCGATTTTAACTGGTTTATTTGTCCACGAAGCTTTTGGGCACCTTTCCGAAGCTGACATGGCTTATGAAAATCCTGATTTGTTGGAAACTATGAGTCTGGGTAGGCGTTTCGGCTCAGAAGATTTGCAAATTTATGATGGTGCTGCACCAAAATTAGAGTCAGATAAAGTAGAGATCCATCGTGGAAGTTACTACTACGACGATGAAGGTACACCTGCAACAACCACCCAGTTAATTAAAGATGGGGTATTAGTTGGCAGACTACATTCTCGCGAAACGGCGGGCAAGCTGGGTGAGCAGCCTACAGGTAATGCTCGTTGTCTGAGCTATCACTATCCGCCAATAGTCCGGATGACTAATACCTGGATTGGCCGAGGTAATACTCCAGTTACGGATTTATTTCAGGATATTAAAGAGGGCGTTTACGCCAAAAACTGGCTTGGTGGCATGACTAACGGTGAAATGTTTACCTTTAGTGCTGGTGAAGCTTGGATGATTCGTAATGGTCAGTTAGCAGAGCCTGTCAAAGATGTCACTTTGTCGGGAAATGTCTTTAAAACTCTCAATTGTATCGAGGCGATCGGTGATGACTTTTATTGGGATGAGTCTGGTGGTTGTGGCAAAGGAGGTCAAAGTGGTTTGCCCGTCGGATGTGGTGGCCCTAGTTTGAGAATTCGTGATGTTGTTGTTGGCGGAGAAGCAGACTAGATGTAACCGCTTTTGCTTATCCGTAAAATCACTGGAAAGCCTACCCGTTCTATGATCTAGCTGTTATCTTGGAGTGAAATATATTGTCAGTTAATAAATAACGAATCAAGAGTTTACTTCTACTTTGGGTAGAGATATTTGGATATGAAAAAAATTTCTTTTTTGGCTCTAATTAGTATCCTGAGCTTAGGAGTTAGTAGCTGCTCTTATATCAAAGAGTTTAGTGAGAAAAGACAAGAACTTGATGATGCTCCTAACGTAAGCATCAATGTGAATGCTGAGGGAGAAGAGCAAGCTGAAGAGACAGAACAGGAACAAGATCCTTTAGCTGAAGCAATAGAAACTACTGAAAGTCTTACAAGAGAGCAAGATATTGTTGGTTTGATTGTTCCGACTAATCCTGAAGCTAGAGTCAGTAGTAGTGTTAGGGGTAGACAAGACCCTTTTTCGACAGTGGCGGTTAAACCTCAGATTGAAGTAGACGAAGAAGTTCCGACTGCTCAGCCAGCCCGTACTCGTGATAGGAGAAGTTCTCGTTCTAGTGAACGAGTCAGACGTCCACGGGACTTAGGCAGTGCTCCTACTATTGAAGCTATAGAAGAAGCTGTATCTCCTACTGCTAATGCTGATAATGTCTTGATTACTGGGCTAATAGAACTTGGCGATCGCATCAAGGTAATCATCCAAGCTCCAGGTGAAGCTACCAGCCGCTATGTTGATATCGGTCAGTATATTTCTAATGGCAAAGTTCTAGTCAAGCGGATCGAATCTAGTTTTCCTACCCCTACGGTCATTCTAGAAGAGTCTGGTCGAGAGGTGGCAAGGACTGTTGGTCAACCAACAGAAGAAGATGCAGGAGATCAGGCGGTCTTACCTCCTCCTCCTCCAACTTCGGGTTCTGTTTCCTGGCTGTCTAATTATTTATCCCAGGTTAATTTAGAGGACTAGGTAAAGGCTATACAGTAAACTGAGTGGGATGTACTATTTGAGGATTGTAGTTACATGAGCAAGAAAGCCCAATTACTTGAGGCGATCGCTGGAAAAAACCGTGGTTTACTTGCCAGCGAAATAGACAATGTGCGGGTTCTCTCAGCGATCCAAGAATTGGAAGACTGCAATCCTACACCAAATCCTCTAACCGCTAAACACCTCCTTGAAGGAGATTGGCGGTTATTGTATACCACTAGCAAGGGGATTTTAGGTTTGGACCGCTTTCCCCTATTTAAGCTAGGACAGATTTATCAGTGTATTCGCACTACAGAGGCTAAGGTCTACAATATTGCAGAAGTTGTAGGGATGCCATTTATGGAAGGGGTGGTCAGCGTTGCAGCTAAATTTGAACCTACTTCCGAGCGTAGAGTTAACGTCATGTTTGAACGTTCAATTATTGGTTTACAGCGTTTTTTTAACTATAAATCGCCGGCTAGTTTTATCAAGCAGCTAGAGAGTGGCAAAAGGTTTCTTCCCTTAGACTTTAGTATTCCTAGCCGCGATCGCCAAGGTTGGCTTGATATTACCTATCTAGATGATGAGCTTAGAATTGGTAGAGGTAATGAAGGTAATGTATTTGTCCTTACCAAAGAACAAGCTGCCTCTTTTGGCTAGTTTTAGTTTGTTTGATTCGACTATTTAGTTATTATTCGGGGTTAGCAACTAGTACTAAGGGGAAAATTTCTGATTCAGGTACTTCAGTAATCGTAGAAATTAGTTGTTCCTTGAGAGACAACGCAATAACCTGATTAACCTGCATTACCTCGAAGCAAGGATTATAACGATAAACTATTTCATAGATACGTTGCTTTTTTTGGATTAGATTTCGTTTGGATGAACTTTGAGCAGTCGTTATTTTAGTTAGATCTATAGTCGGTTTTTTCTTGATAATTGGCTTAGGTTTAGATGTCTTTGGTTGATTCAATAAGGAAGGTTCCTGTTCCTTCTTTTCTTTTGTGGATTTACTAGTTAAATCTACTTCTACTTGTTTTTGTTTTTTTCTAATCCAGAGATCGGGTGGGAATGCACGTGTATCGGTCGGTTTTGGTAAACCTTTACTATTCCGCCAGTAGCCGCGATAGATCAAACTCTTAGGATTTTGATAAAATTTGAAGCTAGGTAAAGTAGGAATATTGAGGCTGAAAAACTCCCCTTCTTTTTGTACTTGAAAACAGCCGTAACCCTTTTCTTGTTTGTCAAAAAGCTTGCTAATGGCTAAGGACAAAGAATGATAATTCTTGGCTTTGTCTGAGGTTATTTGCTGAATCATGGGGAATTGGAGAACTACTGCCGTTGCATTATATACAAACAATCCCTAATTCTATACAATTTTTCAATACAGGTATGATAGCTATCTAAATGGATATTAAAAAATTTTTAAATCTTTGTAGTGGAAATTGGTTTAGTCAGAGAACAAACTATAGTTTGGGCGGGGAAAAAGCTCTTAGTGGTAAAGCAGATCTAGGTATTACCCTGGTTACTGCTGATGATACGAGAGTTGCTCAACTATGTATGGAGTCTAGAATTGATCCTCAGAAGGTTATTGGAGGTTTACTTTATAGTTGGGATACTTCTGTTGATTGGGGTAAGCCAAAGACGCAAGGTTCTTCCCTGATGGTGTTTATTCCTGATGCAGAGAACTTGGCTACAGGTAAGTTATTGACCAATACTCAGATTGAGCCGGGGATGAAGAGTATTGGAACTTATAGCTTAGGGGATGATGAGGCTTTGACCTTAGAAATCGCTAATGGAGACGTGCAAGCTGAGGAAAGAATCTGGTTTGCTAGTGAAAACTTACGTTTGCGTACTGCCACAATTAAACAGAGTAATAACGTAGGCCAGACTACTTTCTATTCTGAAATTCGTAAGGCAGCTCCCAAAAAAGATTAGTAAAAAATGGTCAAGGTGAAAGGAACAGCAACTTAATGATTCCTTTCACCTTTTCTCTCTCAGCCATCGACCATTTAAGGTCATGGCTTATTAATTAAGCTGAACTATATTGTCGGACTCTACCTTAGGTACTTTATTCTGCTGTTTGAGACTCTGATAGATCATTGCTGCTACTTCAGCACGAGTTGCAGCAGTTTCAGGCTTGAGGCTGTTAAGCTCAAAACCAGGGCGATTGACTGCTAAACCAGCTTCTGTGGCTGCTGCCACTTGAGGAATTGCCCAGTTGGGAATCTCATCGCGATCGCTAAAACCTTGAAGTATAGTTACAGGATCTCCAGATGGCTTTAAGCCCAAACCAGTAGCTAGAGCAACCAATACTTGATAACGAGGAATATTTTCCGCTGGACGAAATTCATCTTTGGAATAGCCTTTCATAAAACCAATTCCCACTGCCTTATCGACATCTTTGGCAATTGTATTGCCACTACTAATATCAGTAAAGTTCTTAGTCGGTAGTGTAGGCGATTGCTTGAACGCTTGAGAAATCAGGGTAGCCATTCCTGCTCTGGTGATTTTAGCGTCTGGCTCAAAATTATTATCAAAGGTTGGTCGGAGTAACTTTTGTTTTCCAAGCTCTTGGAGGAAAGGATAAGCCCAATAACCTTCTTGAACATCATCAAAAGATACAACTACTCCAGGTTCAAGTTCTTCTGGATCAGGAGTAGTTGTTCCCACTTCTGGCTTAATTTCTGAGTCTGAATCAGGAGCTGTTGCTTCTACTTCAGACTCAGTCTGTGTTTCTGGATCGGGCGTGGTTGCCTCTACTTCAGATTCAGTCTGTGTTTCTATCTTGGGGATAATACCCGTTCCAGCTTCGGTCTCGGGAGTAGTTGCTTCTACTTTTGTGTCAGGCTTAGGTATTTCTGCTTTTGGTTGAGTTTCAGTTTTACTCTTGTCGATTCCTGACCCAATTGCTCCAATTACAGGAAGTGCGCCGAATGAGTTTCTGGCGTTTGCTGTCAGTGAATTTTTTTTATCTGCTTCGATATTTAGATCGCCACCATCTAAGGATACATTTGAGTTAGTATCTTCAGCTCTGGTTTGTCTTTGAAACAAACCTAGGGTATTTCGATCTCTACTTGTTTCTATATTGGTGCTTACTTCTCGATTTATATTAAAGTTTTCTCCAGCTTCCCTTTCCAGCCTAGAGATGTTAGTGCTGCCTAGGTTAGTAGTCAAAAAATTGTTTTTTCTAAAACCTAAAGTCCATAATAAAATTGCGCCAATGGTGCCAAATGCTACTAAGATAGCTATCCATTCATCTTGGGTCTCTTCGCGAGTTCTACGTCTAATTTGTCGACGAATACGCTGCTCTTCATTAGATGGTGGAGGATTTGGGGGGGATGAATTAGTCATGCCAATAGTGAACTGCTTAACAACAGGTGATTTGCGATCCTTACATGGAAGTCTTGATCGACTTCGGCTACAACGATCGCACTATGCGGAGAAGACTGCATAGTAGGTAAATTTAACCACAACCTAGTTTTATTATTGCGGAGACTACTCAATCTTTTCCATTTTCTTTGTTGTTTGTTAAAAATCCCTAAGGAATAACTAGGACAGGGCAAGGCGCTAGTTCGATGGCACGATGAGCAACACCGTGTTGTTGATTCTCCTGACTAATTCCTAAACCTCTAGAGCCCATCACAATTAGATCGGCTTCAATTTCGTCGGCAACATCGCAAATAGTAAAAGCAGGAATCCCTTCTCGTTCTAGAATCTCTGCTTTAATCCCTTGTTTTGAGAATACTGACTGTGCACTCTGGAGTAGTTGTGCAACCTTGGGTTCGTCGTTCATGATATCTTGTGCGTCGCTGTCTACCACTGAAAGTAAAAATAGGCGACTACTATAAGTATTAACCAGATCGACTACTGTTGTTGTTGCCTCTCTGGTTTCGCGAGTGTTGTTGACCGGAAAAAGAACAGTATCAAACATGTCAAGAATTTTTGTTGAGGGTGAAGCAATTCTCAGCATAATAAAAATCGACCCCTACTTTCACTAGCAAGGATCGATTAATATAAATTTCTTTATTGTTAGAGATATTTAGGCTTCTCTACCAAGATAATTTTGTAGTTGTCTAAGAGCAGCAGCTCCGATGTTGAAAACAGCCCAACCAGCGGCAATTGCTAAGGGGCCTAGAACTAAAATAAGACGTAGATCCATAATTGTTTTCCTCTCTAAATTTTTAAATCAACCTTGGCTATTGCAGCATAGTTTGAGTTTTATTGCTTCAAATCTACCACGGAAGTAGCGTTTAATTTACTCGTAATTCCATCTGATCTGCTTTGGCATCTTTATTAATTTTTACACAAAACCTATGTCAGTACCTTTTCCTGCGTGAACCAAGGCTAATTTGTAGTAATGACGGGCGTGTTCAATTAGTTCTGCAACTTTTGTCTCGTCTACGGACTTGATTCTCCGTCCAGGAACTCCGATAACTAGCGATCGCTTTTCGACATCTTTCGTTACAATACTTCCTGCACCCACAATACTTCCTGCGCCTACTCTGACTCCATCTAAAATTACTGCTCCAATTCCAACTAGACATCCAGTTTCAATATGGGCAGAATGAACTACTGCTCGGTGACCAATGGTGACGTAGTCTTCTAAGACTGTTGGTAAACCAGGATCCCCGTGAAGAATTGCCCCGTCCTGAACGTTGCTGTATTTGCCGATCCTAATAGCTTCCACATCACCACGAACTACGGCAGAGTACCAGATGCTAGAGCCTTCTGCCAGAAAGACATTACCCATCACAGTAGCATCTGTAGCGACAAAAGCAGCTAGTGACGTATCTACAGGTTGCCAAAAATTTGTTTGTAGTTTGAATGGTTGGTTCATGGCGATCGCAAAGCTGTAAAAAATCAGTATAATTTGCCTAAAGTAAACAGAATTAGAGAGTATGTATAGTAAAAGAAAATAAACCTATATAGAATGAATCTCAGTTTACAGTACCCTATTTTTGGCTCGGAAATCAGTTGTCCTCACTGTAGGCAAACCATTCCTGCTCTGACTCTAACTGATACTTATCTCTGCTCTCGTCATGGCGCGTTTGAAGCTGACCCTAAAACTAAAGAACTAGTCCACTTACCTTCTGGTAGATCTTGGCGCCAATGGGATAATAAATGGTATCGCCAGCATACTCATCCTGATGGTATTCGCTTTGAAATTCATGAAGCTCTAGACAGGCTCTATACAGAAGGCTTTAGGGCAACTCAGGTGACTATTGCTAATCGTTATAAGGATTTGGTTAGTTCTTATTTAGAGCGTTCTCATCCTTGGCAAGAAGAAGGTAATAAGAGTCCTAGACTATATGGTTTACCAGTGAACTTTAGCCCCGAAGCAGTAGACGAATCCTGTTGGGAAGTAATTAACTTCTCTCTGGAGAAAGAAAAAGGGGTGCCTCGTCACTATCCTTATCGTTTCCTATTTGAATAGAGATATGTGGTTAGTCAGTAGGTAAAAGTTTCAGATGCACCATGTTTCAATTCGAACTGCCAATATCCATAGAGCGATCGCTTTTTATGAGTTATTAGGTTTTTCAGTTCAAGAGCGTTTTACTACTGGCTATACTCTTGCTTGTTGGATGATGGGGCAACTTGGCAGGATAGAGCTGATTCAAATTCCTGAGCCAAAACCAGCCCCAGATGCCTTTGCTGACGAGCACTATGTCGGCTACTATCACATCTCTTTTGACCTTACAACTGAAACTAAAGATTTATCAATTTGGTTGGCAGATTTTCAAGCCCAATATCAGGCTGCCAGCTCAAGTAATCCTGTGTTAGCGCCAGAATTAAAAGTTTTGCTGGAACCAGAGCAGCAACAGATTGGTAATCATATTTACGAAGTATTGTTTTTATCCGATCCAGATAGTCTGCCTTTAGAATTTATTCGCGCTTATCCTCAATAGTTTGAAACTAGGTAATTTAAGTCGTTAAAGTATATTGGTGTATTGCAAGAGGTATTTTTTGGAAGGCCTGAATTACAACGCTTGATTGTCAGATTTAAACATAAAGAATTCTCATATAACAGTGACCTTGTGCATTGTTAATTCTCTTGAGTAGTGCGTTATAGAGGATAATTTCGAACTGCATTGAATCGGTGAAGTCTTGAGCAGTAATGTAACTGTTACAAGCTTTGGATAGAACTAAACCAGGAGGCGAAAAATCTGACTTTTCTGCCAGAAAGAAGAATTATGGTACGTGCTGGCGGGTAATTGATTGGCTTAACATGATTTGGGTTGTCGATTAATTCCTGATTGAACGTTATGGTGACTTTATTGTGATCGCTTATGAGCCTATGGATTTGATTTAGGTAACTATTACTCATGTGACGGTTATAAAAGTGTCACTCTATCTTTACCATCACCTGAGAAACTCCCTATACTATTAATTGTGTGAGGAGTAAGTGTAAAAGAGAAGAGCTTCGGGGTCGAAACACGGCAAGACTCCCGAAGCTTTTTTCTTGTCTATATTTGTCAAGACACCCCATTATTCGGAAAGTTTATTTGGGATATCCAATTTATCTTCTAACGCCACAGTATTTAGAGACTAATTTGGGTATCAGAAGTTGTCTGCCTGACATTGCCTGGCTGCAAATCACTCCTTGATACCCAGTCACATCTAATTTAGTTGAGTAACACTCTATTCTTGTCTAGGGATCTTCGATTTCAAATCCAGCGTCTCGAATCATTTGTACGTCTGCATTAGCTGCTTGTCCCGCTGTAGTTAGATAGTCTCCAATAAAGATTGAATTAGCTGCGTATAGCCCCAGTGGTTGCAAAGAGCGTAAATGGACTTCTCTGCCCCCTGCGATTCTGAGTTCTTGGGAGGGTAAAATCATACGGAATAAACATAGCACTCTCAAGCAATGACGGGGGTTTAGTTCGTTAAGATGGCCCAAAGGCGTGCCTTCTATAGGAATCAAGAAGTTCAAAGGAACACTAGTAACTTTGAGATCTCTTAATGAATATGCCAGATCGATAATATCGTCGTGAGATTCTCCCATGCCAATAATTCCCCCAGAGCAGGTGGTAATCCCCGCAGATTGGACATTTTTTAGGGTACTAACTCGATCTTGGAAGGTATGGGTGCTACAGATATTCGTATGGTGGTTTTCGGAAGTGTTGAGGTTGTGATTAACTCTGTCAACTCCCGCTTCTGCTAGTCTTTTGGTTTGAGTTTCGTCTAACAATCCCAAGCAGGCACAAACCTTGAGGTCGTGTTTGGCTTTGACTGTTTCGACTGCCTCGACTACTTTATTAAATACTTGATCGGATGGCGATCGCCCAGAAATTACAAAACAAAAAGTTCCCGCCTGTAATTCTGCTGCCTTGTCTGCTGCTTTGACAATTTTTTCCTGAGCCATGAGGGGATATTTCTCAATCTCGGCAGTGGAAATTTTGGATTGGGAACAATAGTTGCAGTCTTCCGGGCACAAGCCACTTTGGGCATTGAGCAAAAAGTGTAACCTAACCCGATTTCCCCAATAATGATGGCGTACTTTGTAAGCTGCTGCCAGTTGTGCCAAAAGTTCGGTATCTGGTGCAGCAAGGATTGCCCGGGCTGATTCGCGGGATATCTTTTCTCCTGCTAAAGATTTGGCCGCTATTGCATCCCAGTTGAAAGCTTGAATTTCTACGCCTATCATGATCGCACCTGCTAACTCAGACTCTTTATTTTTCCGCGATCAGCTCCATTTGTCTAGAAACTTTAATCTCTTATTCGAGTTTGTTTGCTATTTTCACGCTATCTGCGCTTTCTAGGAGGATTTGTGGGTTGGCTTGCTCGGTTGAAACCAAATTAATAATCCCTGTTGCCTCGATCTGGACTTCCGGATTGATCAACATATTGCGGCCAGCTACTGACGTTGCTTGGTTCTCATCCCAGAGTTGGGCTAATTTAGTCCGAATATCTTCAAAAGCTGCGAGATCTTGGAAATTAATTAGTGTAAAGTAGCGCATGATTCCCTGGGTTTCTACTTCCATTGCGTAAACATCAAATTTAAGCTGGGGACTGCGAGGAAACTTAACTAGATTTCCCTTAAGAGTTTTGGTTTGTTCGTGCCAAGAAGCGATCGCATCTAAAACTTCGACTGGTTGAGCTACTTTTTGATCTAATACAAGATGGATCGGCTGTTGTGGGCGAGTTTGAATTTGGTAATGTAGCCTAACAATATCTCCTCGATAAAGATCTTTGGTGTACTTAGTATCTTGGACATATAGCGGAATTACGCCATCTTGATATTCGACTACAAGGATTTTTCCTGATTCGCCAATAGCGTGGACTTTACCCAAAAAGCTATTCTTTTGCTTTAACTGTTCTGGGATATCCTGACTTCTCTCATAAGGTTCATAACCTTGGGGTTGTTGCCAAGGTTGTAAGACTTGGGCTGAGGTTACTGCAATGTGTTTTTGGGGGCTGGGGTTTGGAATAATGCTGCCTTGAACGCACAAGCTATCGTGGCGATTGAGTTGGGCGAAAACCTCTTGAGTTTCAAGATCTCCAGCAATCAGGGAAAACTCTCGATGAGCAAAAAAGTTATTAGGCTCTCTTACTGACAAGACATACATTTTGGACGGTGTAGCTGCACCGTGAATACGGCCGATCAAGCCAGTGGTTTCTAGTTGTTGACTCAAAGAATCAAGGTCTAAGTTTTGATAGGCTTTGGGGTCGTAGCTACAGGTAGATGCAGTTGCTTTTAGAAATTGAGGTACGATCGCTAGAGAGATTGCCAGACATACCAATAAAGCGTAAAGATATTTCTTGCTCATCAAAGATATTTTGAGATCTAGGGTTCTAAATTTTGTAGCTATTGTAAGCAAATCCCTATCTGTCTCAATGTTACTGGCGATCTTTCTTCACATACAGAAATCAACAAACACTAAAAAGCACTCCAAAGTAGTAATTCTTCGAGTGCCTTGCGGTCTAAAACCTTAGAGATGATGATTCCCTGTCCCCACTTACATCCTAATTTTCTAAAGTATTTAATTTGATTATTAAAGCGGATATTGTTAACCAATACGGGAACATCAATTTGACGCGATAAATTTACTAACTGCTCACAATAAGAAATATCACTGGCACCAACGGGTGTATGAGTATTTTTTTTGTGCTCTTGCTCTAGCAAATTGCTATCAATGGAGACTCGATTGATGGGGAATCCCATAAGATAGGTTAGGCCTAAATAAGTTAGAGGAGAATGATTACTGCCAAAGTCATCAATCCCGATCTTGACCTGATGCTCCTTCAGATCGTTGAGATTTTTCATTGTCAGTTCGGGATTTTGAAGCAAGTCCTGTTCGGAAATATCGAAGCTCAGACTATTCCCTTTGATTCCACTAGCGTCGATTATTTGGCCAATTTTACGACCTAGATCCTGTTGTTGCAGTTGTGTGGATGATAGCTGTATATTGACTCTCAGTCGGAGGTCATGTTCTTTCTGTAACTGGACAATACAACTACAAGCCTCTAAAGCAACTAGATAACCCATCTGAACGATTAAACCAGTTTCTTCTGCCAGATCGATGAAGTTTGTAGGATGAATGATTCCTTTCTGGGGATGGTGCCAGCGAATTTCGATTTTGAGTTCAGCTATTTTGCCTGTAGCCAGAGAAATAATTGGTTGATAATGGGCTTTGATCTGATTATTGGCAATTGCATTTTTGAGTTCGGCTTCGATGTCTAATTTTTGCTTGTTATAACCTTTGAATAGACTGTGTTTTTTGGTCTCAAAAATCTGATAACACTCTTTATCTTTAGAAACTTGCATGGCCAGATTGGCATCGTGCAGTAAGTGAGATATTTCTTGATATTCTGGATTACCAATAACAATGCCTAAGCAGTTATTAACTTGGATGGCTTCTTCTTGGACATTGAATTTATCCGTAAGCTTGCTTTGCAGTGTTTGGGCTAATTGTTTGATCGCATTGAGATCTTCAAAAGTCTCTACCAAAATCGCAAAATCATCTCCTTCAAAACGACTAATACAAGTCGATTTAGGAAAACAGCTAGTAATACAACCACTGACAGCAATTAGAAATCGATTGGCTTCTAAATAACCATAGTTGTGTTTGATGTATTTGAAGCGATCGCATTCTAGGAGAAATATTGCATAGTTGTACTTAGAATTAGCCTGATTTTGTCCTATGGCTTTTTTAGTACGAGAAATTAAGGCATTGCGACTGGCCAATCCAGTTAAAGGATCTTTTAACGCCTGGCGCAACAGTGCATCTTGAGCTTGCTGGCGTCGGTCTATTTCTTGGAGTAATTTTTGATTGGAAACTTCGAGTTCTTGGGTTCTTTGTTTGACTCGATCTTCTAGCTCTGCATTGAGACGAACAATTTCTGCTTTTGCTGATTGGATAGTTAGCTGGTTCTCGATTCGGATAATTATTTCTTGTTCGTGGTATGACTTGGGGATATAGTCAACTCCACCGACATCAAAAGCTCTCTGTTTATCGAAGATATCTTCGAGGTTGCTAAAGAAGATTACGGGAATATGCTGAGTTTTTTTGTTTATCTTTAACTGTTGACAAATCTCATAGCCATCCATTTCGGGCATGACAATATCTAGAAGAATAATGTCGGGCCACTCTGCCTCCGCAATTGTAATGGCCGTCGCCCCATCTAACGCGCACCTTACTGCATACCCTTCACCCTGAAATAGTTTGGAGAGTAGTCTTAAATTGGACGAAGTATCGTCAACAATTAAAATATTTGCTTTCTGATATTGGTCGGCAGAAGTATCCAAGGTCATTAAGAGCTTGCGAATTACGAGTTTATACTGTTAATTTTCCCTAAATCAAGCTCTAATTTACCATTTGTTTAAGATAATTGTTTGTTCTAAGCCATTTCCATGAGAATGTTATGTGTACTTTGGGGTATTTCATTCTTAGCAGGTTTGCGCTGGACATAAGATCCGTCTGATTGGAGTTCCCAAGCTTGACGATTATCTGCCAGCATAATCCCCAAAATTTCCTGAAGATCTTTGGCTAAGTTTGGCTCTTCGATAGGGGCAACCGCTTCAACACGACGACTGAGATTGCGTGTCATCCAATCAGCACTACCGATATAAATTTCTTCTTCACCTTGATTGTGAAAATAAAAGATTCGAGAATGCTCTAGAAAACGACCTATCACACTAATTACCCGGATATTGTCACTTATTTCAGCTACTCCAGGGCGTAGGCAGCAGATTCCTCTAATAATGAGATCGATGGATACTCCAGCTCTAGAAGCACGATAGAGAGATTCGATCATTTTTCCATCAACTAGAGAGTTCATTTTGGCGACAATTCTTCCTGTACCGCCGTTGCGGACATTTTCAATTTCTCGGTTTACTAAGGCAATCATGCGATCGCGTAAGTTAACAGGGGCAACCAAAATCTTGCGGTAGGATTTTTGATGTGAATAGCCAGTCAGGTAGTTGAATAGGTCAGTCAAATCTGCACCAAGCTCATCTCTAGCACTTAGTAATCCTAGGTCGGTATAAAACCTAGCAGTTTTAGGATTGTAATTACCTGTACCAATATGGACATAGCGTCGGATTTTTTGAGCTTCTTGGCGTACTACTAAGGTTACTTTGGTATGGGTTTTTAGCCCGAATACTCCATAAACAACGTGAACCCCCGATTTTTCCAGTTTTTTGGCCCAGTGAATATTATTCTCTTCATCAAAACGGGCTTTGAGTTCGACTAAAACTACGACTTGCTTATCATTTTGGGCTGCTGCAATTAATTCTTTGATGATGGGCGAGTCTCCCGAAGTACGATAAAGAGTCATTTTGATTGCTAGTACTTTAGGATCTTTCGCTGCTTCTTTGATGAAGCGTAATACAGTTCCACTAAAAGAATGATAGGGATGATGCACCAGCATATCTTCTTCACGAATTAGCCGGAAAAAATCTCCGCCATCTTCTGCTAAGCGTTGAATTTTGCTGGGAACTACAGGTGACCAAGGTTTTTCTTTAAGTTCTGGTAGTGGTAAGGCCAAAAAAGAGATCAAATCTCCTAATCCGATCAGGCCATCAATGTCATAAACATCATTTTCTTCGAGCCTTAGCTGTCTAATAATGGTTGAGCGAATGCTGCTGGGTACATCTGCCTCGATTTCTAGGCGGACTGCTGAACCCCCCATTCGTCGTTTGTTAAGCTCTTTTTCAATCGCTAGTAAAAGATCATCTGCTTCTTCTTCTTCAACTGCCAAGTCTGCATTGCGTGTTACCCGAAAAGTATAGGACTCTTGGATATTCATTCCTGGAAACAGCGATTCTAGATTGTGGGTGATTACTTGTTCGATTGGTACTCCAGCCCAGATACCGACCTTCCCCCGATATTTTTGGCGTAGCTCTTCAGGCAACGTGATGAATCGTGGTAATGATTCAGGAATCTTGATGCGGGCAAATAGTTCTTCTCTGGTTTCGGGATCTTTAACTACGACTGCGAGATTAAGGCTGAGATTGGAGATGTAAGGAAAAGGATGGGAAGGATCGACTGCTAAAGGAGTTAGAACAGGAAAAATATGTTCTTCAAAAAAACTATTGAGATGGTTGCGTTGTTCCTGAGAGAGATTGGTAAAATCTAACAGATGGATATGGTTATTGGTTAACTGCTTTGTGATTTCTTGCTGAAAGTGTTGATGCAGCTGAATTGACATCGGGCGTAGGCATTTTGCGATCGCCTCTAACTGTTGGGCAGCGGTCTTGCCGTCGAGACTTAATTTGGTGACTTCTGCTGCTACTTGCTGTTTTAAGCCAGCGACTCGCACCATAAAAAATTCATCAAGGTTGGAGCTGAAAATACTGAGGAACTTGAGCCGCTCTAATAAGGGAGTGCGATCATCGATCGCTTCTTGGAGGACACGACGATTAAACTCTAGCCAACTTAACTCGCGATTGAAGTAGTTTTGAGGGTCACTGAGATTGATCTGCTCATCAATTTTTTGCTCATCAGTAGTCATTGCGCTAGTACTCTCTTCTTGGGCAGTCATTTAGGCTTTTAGTATAAAAGACGAACATTAAGAAGAGGGAGTTATTCTCTGTGTAGATTTTTTGATTAATGCGATCGTTTATTTGGTTATTGCGATTGCTTTAGGAAGTATTTGTACTACAAGCCAGGAAATTTGAGCGAAAGTTCAACAATAGTGACGAGTTGGCTAAAGAATCAGATTTAATTAAAGGAGAATGATATTCTTAAATTTAGCTTTTCAAGAATTAGGAAAGTGGGACATGGCCCACTCTAAAAAACTCAACCAACAATTAAACCGTAGTTGTGACCTTCTCTGACGCTACAGCAACATTAGCTCGGACGGCTTTGAACATGCCAAAACGACATAAACCAGCACCAAACGCTAAGCGCATCAGAAGTAATGTTGGTACTTCGCGTAGGGATTTAACAAAACCTGAAAACCCGAATAAGATCAGACCTTTGGGTCTGGCAATACCTTGCCAAATCGAATCAATCCAAGAAGGTAATGTTTCCTGAGTCCAATCCGCAGTAGTTACGCTTCCTTGAGTTAAGCCAGTTTCTTCTAGTAATTCGGAAAATCCTTCAATGGAAGAAAAAGCAGGGTGCGACCACTGGTCGAGCAGTTGTTTCATGACTGGTTTTTCCCAGAAGTTAAGCTCTACTTGGCGATCATCGCGTTGGTTCCAGTCTGCAACTACCAAAATTCCTCCTGGCTTGAGGACTCGTAATAGTTCTTGAGCAAATACAGCTTTATCTGGCATGTGAGGCCCTGCTTCAATCGACCAAACCACATCAAAGCTCGCATCAGGATAGGAAAGAGCCATCGCATCATCCACCCGAAACTGAGCAGTTACCCCTTCTGGAGTTAGTTCTTGGGCTCGTTTTACCTGCTGAGGACTGATCGTCACACCTGTAACATCAAACTTGTATTCTTTTGCCAGGATGCGACTACTACCGCCAATGCCACAACCCACATCGAGAACAGTTGTGCCCGCGGGTAAGTCAGCTAAGCCGCCCCACTTGACCATTTCATGAACAAAATCTGCTTTGGCTTGCAAAAAGTCAGTTCTTTTAACAGGTGAACCATAATGACCGAGGTGAATGTGTTCTCCCCAATAAAATTCTAAGATGCCGTCTTCTGTCCATTCATCATAGGAGTTGGCGACAGAATCTCCAGATTCATAAGTACGAGGCGTTAATAGGTAAATTGCGATCGCAACTAGTAAAACAGCCAGGACAATACCCAACAAGTACAATAAATTCATCTCTAAGATTTTGCTTAATATTCCTTATCAATCTTAAGTTATTACCTTTGTCCTGGGTTAAGTCGTCTGGCAATCCCTTTTTATTTCAAATCTTTTATTTATGTCTTTTCCTGATTTCACTACGTTTGGCTATCGAGTAGAGCAACAGCTAGTGGAACAATCTAGTAGCTTTACTTGGCAAGCAATCAGTGTAGAAACAAATGTCAAAGTTGTAATTAGAGAATTGCGCTTTGGGAGCAACGATGTGAGTTGGCAAGCCTACGAAACCCAAGAACAAGAAATAGCTCTACTGCAGCAGCTAGAACATCCAAGAATTCCCCAGTATTTAGCCAGTTTTGAAACAGAAACTAGTTTTTGCTTAGTAAGAGAATACTTAGAGGGAGAATCTTTAACTAAGAGATCGCCGAAAACAGAAGCGGAAATCGTTGCCATTGCTGTAGAGGTATTAGAAATTTTGCGTTATCTTCAAAAGCAAAAACCCTCGGTATTGCATCTCAATCTCAATCCGAACAATATCCTTCGAGATGAACAAAACAAGATTTATCTAATTGGTTTTGATCTCGTACAAAATACTAATCAGTCGCCTCAAAGTAGTGCGATCGCTCTAAATAATGCTGAATTCATCGCCCCAGAACAACTAAATACACCCTGTCCTGCTACTGATATTTATGGTCTCGGGACGACTTTGCAAAAAATTATTTTGTTAGAGCCAAGTTTGGACATTACAGAATTCGATGAAGGACTTCAAGATTGGCTCACAAAAGCGAGTAACTCCGATCTAAAAGCGAGATATGCTGATGCGGAAACTGCACTAATAGCTTTACAGGCCAGCTCTTGGGAAGAGATTGCTGTCTCGTCCTCTACAGATGATCAAGGAAGCTTATCCAATAAAGCTTATGCTCTGGGGGTGGGAAGCTTAGGTGTTTTAGGAATTGCGATCGCAGTGGGTTATCAAGTCAGTCTGAATAGCGAGAAATCTCTGATTCAGATGGTAGTGGCAGTCATGGCGATGATCATTGTTTACCTCACTCAAGCCGCAGCAGCTACTGTTATTACCAATGACCGTAGCGAACAAAAACAAGCGACGATCTTCGCTGTAGGGATTCCCCTGAGTTTGGTCGTGATTACTGGTTTTATTTGGGGGAAAGGAGAAGCAGTCGAAGTATCTTTGGCAACTGCGATCGCCCAAGCAGCAACTTTGCTCACAGTCTTATATTCTCGGTTGGCACAAAGTCCAGAATCTTCTGTGGGAAAACTACTGGGGGGAGGGATTACAATTGGATTGGGTTTAATTTGCGGAAGGTTAATCTTTTAAGCGATCAGACAAAAATGAAACCTGAGATATGATGTACCCGATCCTAGATCGAGTCTCCTCGACTTAGCAGAATAATTGCATGGAGGAAAGTTATAGTGGACGAGTTGAGGACAGCCCTCGAATTGGCAACTGAAGAAGAGCTACAGCAGATTACCCAAGTTTTGTTTCAGGCTCGTTTTAATCCCCTAGATTATTGGCAGACTCCCCAACCGTTGCAAGTTCAGAGTCAATATAAAGCAGATTGGCTCGACTCCTTAGAACAAAGATTTCGCTATCTTGCAGCAGATGGCTTTACAGTTATCAGAGGTAACAGTGATGATCTTTCTTATCGTCAGATCTTGATTCAAGTTTGTTTGTATCTCAAGATCCCTTACTCACAGCAGATGAGTACGACGGAAATCGAAGCAGAAATTTTCCTAAATTTAGTTGGTAATGCTTGGAACAAGCTCCCTAGAGCAGAACAGAACACGCTACAAAAAAAAGTCTGTCATGCCCTGAGTGAAGCTAATCCACCTCAGCCTTTACCAGTACAGATCCAACACAATCCACTGAAATTCCTCTTTGCAGGAAGCGGTTTGATTGCGATGAATTCTTTAGTGAAAAATTGGTTGCTCAAACACATTGCAAAACAGTTTGCGCTTCACTTTGCTAGCTATCAGGCAGCTAAAACTGCGATCAAAGGAGGAGCCTTAACCGTCTTACAAAGTAAATTTGCTCTCGGTGCAGCCAAACGAGGGATGGCTGGAAGTATTGCTCGTTATGGGGCAACTAGGACTGTAATCGGTCTGATGAGTACCGTAATGTGGGGCTGGCTAATTGCCGATTTGGGATGGCGAGCGATCGCAACAAACTACACTCGCATTGTCCCGATTATTTTTACCTTGGCGCAAATCCGTCTCACTCGTGGTGATTACGACTATTGTCATTTGGCGACTTAGATATTGCTAGTTCCATCAACAGCACTCATGGCTGCAAACAGTAGTTTCTCCGCTTGTTCGATTACAGGATCTTTTCCGGTAGTGTCTGAACCATTCAACCCTTCACAGAATTGTTGATACTCGGCAATTTTGGCGCACATTGTATTGTACTCGGCTAAAACGCGATCTTTTTCTGCTGTGGTTTTTGCAAGTTCGCTTTCTAGTTCCTTTTTAAATTGCTTTTCTTTCTTGAGGCTTTTTTTGCAGTTAGCAACTTTTTTCTTGGCTGATTTGATATCTTTACGGACGTTTTTGATGGTTAATTCGACTTTTTGGATTTCTTGAGCAACACTATCTAAAGTTTTAGCCATCGATTTTGACGTTAATTTCTGAACAAACTGTTACATCATAAATGGCTCTAACTAATAGATCTGTGATTTAGATCGCTGCCAAGACGAATTAATTGGTGAGGGTGGAACCCCTTCAGAATTTGCTAAGGCTTTTATGGAAAGATGCTTGAACCTCTTAGCTGATACACATCCATAAGAGTAATCACTTGAGCCAGAGCGAGAGAAATAATGAAGCTAGTAAAAACCTTAATGTGGATCGTTCTACAATTTATCGGCTGTAGTAAACCTAAATTATTATTCAGTTTGTTGAAGCTAGATCCAGATGCCAACCTAAATTTGAGACTAAGGTGCAAAAAATAAGATGATTTTTCTACTTAATTCATACTTAATTCATATTGTGTTACCTTATGGAATTGTTGAGGGAAAATTTGGCTCTACAAGATAGCTTATTTTCTTGTAACTAATACCTATCTATATGCTGGTGATAAAAACCACATCTTAGGATAGATTATAAAACTCTTTGGCGAGGATTAAATATATAGAAAGTCTCGGAAGGTCGATATTGGGTAATTTTATAGATGGTTCTATTTTTTTGGTGACTCTGAACTTCATAAAGCTATAGTGCTAGGCTATTTATAAAGATCTACCTATAAAGATCACAAGATATTTCTTGATTGGAATTCTTTATCCTTCAAAATTAATCAATGAATCAGCTCCAAAATAAAATTAAGCTAGAAACCTTAATTTTAATTCTCAAAAACTGGGATAATCTTCGGCGGGAATATCAAGTGGTCGAAGCATATTTAGAAAGTTTACCTAGAGATTTAATAGCTTTAAATATTTACCAGTCTAAGTTGCATTTACTGGATGGATATAATGAAAAAGTTCTAGAAAAAGATCTTAATGGCATTAAGCAAAGGCTTGATTTTTATTTGCCTCATTTAGTCAAAATTAATAAGAGTCTTAAAAATGCTATTGCCCTACGGGAAAGAATAGAAATCATTGAGGCAGATTCATTTGTCTCTATCAACACAAGTGAACTGGCAAGTAACCTAGCTCCTAGTTTACAAGTTCACCATAAACCCACATTTACTCAGAGAATAAGCAGGTTTAAAACGCAATCTCCTGAAAATTTTTGGAGCATTATCATTGCTACATTGCTGCTCTTAGTACTTGTTTGGCAAGGTAAACCAATGGCTGTCAATACCTTGCATTTATTTCACAATACAACAGAAATAGATGGTTAGTAAGTGGAGGCTGAGAACAGATTTTAGAGATGGCAATAACTGTTCTAAGTTTATGTGGTTTTTTAGATAGCTCGACTAGCTCATAATTCAATAAATTATGAGGGTGTTAAAAATCTTAGTTGTTACTGAGAATTTTGCCTTGTGAATCAATGAAAAAGTGGTTATGGCAAGTTTGCCAAATTAGTATTCTGTTGTTGCCTGTTTTTCCTGCTTTGGGAGAGTTGGGTTTAGTGATTGTAATGTTTGCTGTATGGCGCAATAATTGGCAGCAAATAATTAGTAATTGGCTTAACTATGGTTGGTTGGCTTTGGCTGGGTGGCTGGTTGTTAGCTCTGCGATCGCACATAAACCAACTGAGGCTTGGTTGGGGTTGGCAAACTTTTTGCCTTTTTTTGCTTTGTTTATTGCCTTGAGCTTAGTAATCAATTCGGTTGAGAAGTTAATTAGACTTGCTTGGCTATTGGTTATTCCTGCGATACTGATTGTAATTTTGGGTTTGGGACAACTTTATTTAGGCTGGCAAAGTCCCATATGGTTGAGTCAGATTCTGGGTTGGGAGTTGGTGGCTGGGGGAATACCTGAAGGCAGAATGTCTGGAGTGTTTATCTATGCCAATTTCCTGGCGATTTATTTAATATTTACGTTTATTTTTAGTTTGGGATTGTGGCTCTATTACTGGGGTCAGGCTAAGTGCGATCGCCTTATTTTATTGGTTTTAGCTTTGAGCTTGGTTTTTAGTAGTCTCGGTTTATTGTTAACCAATTCCCGTAATTCTTGGTTGATTGCTGGTTTAGCTTGTTTTGGGTTTGCACTTTATCGGGGTTGGTACTGGTTGGTGTCTCTTTTCAGTGCAACTGTGGCTCTGGTTTTGGGGGCTTCTTTTGGTGATTTTCAAGGTCAAGGATATCTTAGACAAATCGTTCCTGAATATATTTGGAGCAGACTTTCCGACCGTAATTTCAGCGATCGCCCGATAGAAACTCTTCGGATTACCCAGTGGCAATTTGTTTGGTCAAAGATTCGAGAACAACCGCTATCTGGTTACGGTTTACGCAACTACACTCCTTTATATTTGGAACACAGTGGTTATTGGTTTGGACATCCTCACAATTTATTTTTGATGTTGGGTCTGGAAATTGGGATAGTTGCAACCGTATTTTTCTGTTTACTGATTGGATATCTGTTAGCTCAAACGATAAATCACTGTTTTTGTACTGCTCGTAAAACTTTTCAAGAGTCAGAAAGAATAATTATTTTCACCTATCTGACTGCTTTTACTAGTTGTATCGGCTTTAATTTATTTGATGTCACGATTTTCGATCTGAGGGTTAATACTATTAGCTGGATTCTCTTAGCTGCGATCGCATCCAACTCTAGATTACGAATGTCAGACTCAAAACTCAACCTCTAGGCAGAAACACTTCTAAGAAGATCGATAATATTGTCTGCTTGTTTATGGAAAGTGGCTTGACGTTTGACTTGGTAGTCACGTTCACGAGGTAAATCAATGGCAATTTCTGCCGTTACCGTTCCTGGCCGAGCTGAAAAAACATATACTCTTTGGGCCAAAAAGACAGCCTCCTGCACATCGTGGGTGATCATCAAGATAGTACAGCCAGTTTTGCGCCAAATTTCTAATAGAAACTGTTGCATATTCTCTTTGGTTTGAATATCTAGTGCACCAAAAGGTTCATCCATCAAGAGAATTTTAGGATTAGTTGCTAGGGCACGTGCGATCGCAACTCGCTGTTTCATTCCCCCTGAAAGTTCTTTGGGATAAGACTTCGCGAATTCCGACAAACCAACAATATTGAGATAATAGGATGCCTCTTCTCTTTGGGATTTTTTGCTAGAACCTAGAAGCTTTAAGCCAAATTCGACGTTTTTTTGGACATTTAGCCAAGGGTAAAGCGTATATTTCTGGAATACCATTCCGCGATCTGCTCCTGGCCCTGCTACTATCGCGTTATCAACAGTTACTTCACCTGAGGTTGGAGTTTCTAATCCTGCGACCAAACGTAATAAAGTTGATTTTCCCGAACCAGAAGCTCCAACAACACAGACAAATTCCCCAGTTTCTACGTGTAGATTAATATCTTTGAGAGCCAAGACAGTTCCTTTGTCTGTTTTGAACTCTTTGTATAAATTAAGTATTTCTAGATGCATTTATTTTGATTACTTAATGTTTGTATTGGTTTCGATTTTATTCCACTCGCAAGCAACGACTGAGGATCAAATAATAAAGATAACTATTAGTGATCCAGCTATAAAATCAGTCCAAATCAGGAGATGCATTTTGGGAGAAAAGTCAGATATCTTTCCATACAAGTAGTGAATAGGACTGGACAAGCCCGTAATCGAATAAACAGTAAGCAGAAGGTAACTACCCCAATATTGTTTTCGTGCGTAAAGAAAATAGGCAATAAAAGCAATCGCGCTCATGATTCCCCAAGTAAGAAAAACTCCATAAGTTTTGATCCATTCTGGCTCGGGATATTGATCGATGAATAAAGCATTATCTGTATAGTGCAAGCTGGTAATAATAACGCTAATAACAATAATCTTAAGTAATAAACTATTGTTCATAAGTTTGTCCTTCAACTTTGCATAATCAAATCAACCTTAAGCTAGAATTGATCAAGCATTAATTTTGCTTTTTTGTGTTTCTTTTTGTATGCTTCACTCTCTGTTTTTATTCAATAGCCCATTTGCAGGTGAATTTCAGGAGTAACCTAAAAAATAAATCCAGCGCAAAACCAATCAAACCCAGAACGATCAAACAGGCAAAGATTTCATCAGTTTTTAAGAATTTTTGAGCCAACAAAATTCGCTTACCTAAGCCCTCGGAGGCAGCCAATAATTCTGCCACTACCACCAGGTTCCAAGATGCAGCCATATTGATCCGAAAAGCATCAAGAATATTCGGAATGATATAGGGCATGATGACTTGAGTTAATACTTGCGATCGCGATCCGCCCAAAGTATAAGTAGTCTCAATCAAATCTTTAGGGATAAACTTGACTGCATCCATAATCATCAAGAGATTAAAAAATAAAGTCCCGATGAAAATCAAGGCAATCTTGGGCGCTTCGTCAATGCCAAGGTAGATAATCAACAACGGAATAAAAGCGGGGGCTGGCATGTAGCGTAGGATTCCCACTATAGGTTCAAGCAAAGCTCTAACACTTGCAAAAGAACCCATCAAAATCCCTAAGGGAATTGCTACGATCACTGAAAGTAAAAAGCCCAGACTAACCCGCGTAAAACTAGCAACTGTATCTTGGACTAAAAACCCTTTATCCCATAGCCTTCCCAATGCATTGATAACGTCTCTAGGAGAAGGCAAGAAGGTTGAATCAATCCCTGAATAGCTGGCGAATAAAAACCAGAGAATTAGAGGAATAAAAATCGACAAGAACATCATCAGCCAAGCTAAAACCTGGGGAATGTCTTCCGCAATTCGCCAAAAAACTGTTGGTTCTATTCCTGAGATTTTCTTTTTTGCTGGAGGTTTAGGGGATCGCTTTGTTTTCATTAGAGCGATATGTACCAAATAAGAATTAATAAAATACTAGGGCGAGTATTTCACCCACCCTAGAAAAAGCTAGCCAACAACTATTGTTTAAGAATTTGCTTCGGCATAAGCTTGAACAAAAGTATCGTCAAAGATTTTAGTTAAATCAGGCTCTGACTCGATAAAGCCCACATCCAACATAAATTTACTCATTCTTTTAGCGGCAAAAGGCATATGCTTCATGCTATCTCCATCGCTAAAAGCTTCAAGATTGTCTTCAAGAGTAAACATCTGCGTACCTTCCTTGAGTAGTTGTAACTCGTCGACGGATACACTCGCTCTTTCTGCCATGATTTCATCAGCTTTGGCGGGGTTTTTTGCCATGAAATCTAAAGTATCAAACCAGGTATTGACTATAGCTTGGACTTGATCTGGCTGTTCGTCGATTAGTTTTTGACTGACTGCTAAAAGATCAGGAATCGCCCCAGGAAACTCTTTGGAAGTAATTAGTTCTTTACTACCTTCTCGTTTGAGAGCAGTTAGCCAGAAAGGAGGGAATGCTCCAACTGCATCAGTTTGTCCAGAAGCGAAAGCCGCAGCAGCAGCCCCTGTTTCTAAGTTGACAATTTCTACATCACTACGAGACATGCCAGCCTCTTCGAGGGCTAGCGTAAGTAAAAAGTCATCTACTACACCTTCTTCTACAGCGACCTTTTTGCCTTTGAGGTCTTCGATAGTATTGATATCTTCGGTGACGATTATTTTGTCATTACCCGCGGAGTTATCGTTAACTACTACTGCAACTTCACCATTAACCGCGCTACCTGCAAAAGAAATAGTGTCGTTGAGTGTCTGACAGTTACCATCTAGTTGTCCTGCTGCAAAAGCTTCCATAGAAGCTAAATAACCGTCAAACCATTTCATTTCAACATTAGCGCCATTTTTAGCAAATAAACCTTCTTGCTCTGCGATCGCCCAAGGCCACCAACCGGCCCAGTTACTATAACCAAGGACAATTTTGGGTTTATCTGCAGTTGCTGTAGTGTCGGCTGGTGTTGAAGAGCTGTCAGGTTGCGGAGCCTGAGAACAACTAATAGTCAGAACCAGACTCAAGCAAAAAACGGAGAGTAAAGATAAGATTTTCCTTCTTTTCATATGTATCACTAATGAAAGAGTAGTTTGAGATTTGTTTAGGACTTAAAGTAATGCCAGTTACTATTTTTAGTATCAAACATTACTTAAGTAATAATGGTCTGTTCGCTGCTAACTATTTGACATTTGTTACCAAATTTTTCTTGACTGTTAACTGGTCTTCTAGCCAGGCAAGCCAAAGATCCAGCCCTACCTCAGTTTTTGCCGATAGAGGAATCATTTTTACTGAGGGATTCATTTGTCTGACATTTGCCATGATGCGTTCTAGATCTATTTCCAGATAGGGGGCTAGATCAATTTTGGTAATTAGCAAACAGTCAGCCTCTTGGAACATTACGGGATATTTAAGGGGCTTATCTTCCCCTTCAGTGACGCTGAGTAATGCCACTTTGGCGTGTTCTCCCACCTCAAATTCCGCAGGACAAACTAAGTTACCTACATTCTCCACTAGAACTAGATCAATTTCTTGGGGATTGTAGTGCTGGGCTAAAGTATGAATGCCACCAGCAACCATTTTTGAGTCTAGGTGGCAAGAGCGACCTGTATTGATGGGGATTACGGGGACGTTGTATTGACGTAAGCGATCAGCATCTAGCTCAGTGGTCATGTCTCCTTCGATTACTGCAATCTGAAAGCGATCTTGCAGCTTTGCTAAAGTCTTTTCCAAGAGAACAGTTTTACCTGCCCCAGGACTACTCATTAAGTTGAGACAAGTAATTCCCCAATGATCGAAGTGTTGGCGATTGTGATTAGCTCCTTCTTGATTAGCATGGAGCAGATTTAGTGCCAAAGCTGCATTTAAGGTTTGGTGCATTTTTGTTAATGATTGATTGTTAACTGTTGATAGCTAGTTGTTTTTCGGGAATCGTGGTGTACTCAATATGGTCAATTTTGAGTTCTCTGCCAGAGCGAATATCTTCCATTGGCGAATTGCACTCAGGGCAGCTATATTGCAGACCTATCTCAGGCTGATACTCCTGTTGGCAACCGTGACAAAAAGCAATTAAGGGGATTTCTTTAATTACTAGCTCGACATCTGCCAAAAAAGTATTGTTAGTTTGAGCCGTAAAAGCGAACTTAAGACTTGCCGGTTCGACACAGGTAAAACGACCGACAACTAAATGGATTTTTTCGATCTTGAGTTTTTCTTGCTGGGATTCATACCAATCTCTAATTGTTAAGATCAGAGCTTTGGTCATGTCTGTTTCATGCATTTTTAAGCTTGTTGTAGAGAGCGAGAATGACTGCTTGTTGATTAAACTATTGATTGTGGCGATCGCACTTGTTGTTGATAGTGATGTAATTAGGTTGTGATTCGACCCTCTTAAGCCACTCTTGGATTTTGGGAAAGAGAGACAAATCAAATCCTCCTTCTGGAGCTACGTGGGTATAGGCATAAAGAGCAATATCTGCAATGGTGTAGCGTTGAGCAACCAAAAAGGTATTAGTTTGGAGATGCTGTTCCATCAGATTCAGAGCAGCGTAACCCAACTTGCGTTTTTGTACGATTTCTTGGTGGAATTTATCAGCTTGTTTTAGCTCAGTAATCCAGAATCTCGGTGTCGCAATATTAGGTTCATGGCTGTATTGCTCGAAAAATAACCATTGCAATATCTGGGTTTGTTCTTCTCTATCTTGAGAAAAATAGGGCGTATCTTGGCTGAGATAGTACAAAATTGCGTTGGACTCAGCAATAAATTTATTGGGCGCAGTCTCTAAGACGGGGATTTTGCCATTGGGATTTTTAGCTAAAAAATCCTCTGTTCTGGTTTCCTCTCGTAAAATATCAAGTTCCACCAGCACAAAAGGAATTGCGAGCTGTGTCAAAAGTAAGCGCACTTTATAGCCATTACCTGAAGGCAAAAAGTCGTAAAGTCTGTACATTGCCCATTCTCTTTATTGCCAGGGTTCGTCAACGACTTGAGCGGTTTCTTGAATGAAATCTGGTTTGGTGTTACGAGGTAATTGCCCCGACACTACTAAATGAGCCATGGTATCGCAGATGACACGAGTCGCCATCAAGGAAGTAATATCGCTAATGTCGTAAGGAGGAGAAACTTCAACTATTTCTAAACCACAGACAGTAGTATTGCGAATAATCTTACCCAGGAGATAAAGTGCTTCGCGGGGTAACAATCCGCCAGGCTCTGGCCAGCCAGTACCAGGAACAAAACCTGCATCGATACAATCGATATCAAAACTGATATAGACACAATCAGTCCCATCAGTAGCCTTTGCGATCGCAAAATCAGCAGCAGCATCCAAGCCCATTTCGGTGATGTCAGTAACAGTCAAAATGTTGGTGGCTCTTTCCCGACAGACCTTGACTCCTTCCCTGGGAACTTGCCATCCGCCAATCCCTAGCTGAACTAGGTTTTTCGCTGGAGCATTTTTCATGTTTGTGGCATGAAACCAAGGACAAGTATGCATCCTTTCGTCGAGGTCAGTCTCTTGTGTGTCTACATGACGATCAAAGTGAATAATCCCGACTTTTTTGTCCCCTAAATGGCGGCAGACACCTCTAACTGTGGGGAAACCAATAGAATGGTCACCACCTAAGATTATGGGAAAAGCCCCAGAACTAAACACATGGGCTACGCCTTTGGATATTTGGTCAAAAGACTTTTCGTTATTAGCTGGTATTGTGAAAACATCACCGACATCACACAGTGTGATTTGTTCTCTGAGGTCTACCCCCATCTCAAAATTATAGGGAGTATAAAGAGCGGAAATTCTGCGGATACCTTGAGGGCCAAAGCGGGTTCCTGGACGATAAGTAGTACCGCAATCATGAGGAACTCCCATAATTGCCACATCGTAGTTACCCACCTCGCGTACATCTTCTAAAAAAGGTGCCTTAAGGAAAGTATTGATCCCTGCATAGTGGGGTAGTTCACCTCTAGAGAAAGTAGAAATTCGCCGATCTTTAATGCTAGTTGCTGCTTCTAGGCCAAATTCCAAACCTCGATCTACTTCTTGTTGCCAGCCTGTTAGTGGTAACCGACTTTCTTTCTCGACTGCTCTCTGGGCTTCGCTTGATTCTCCATTGGGAGGTTGGAAGGTTGATTCACTCATGTTGCGTCCCGATTGATTATTGCCAAGTGCTGAAAATGCTTGAAGAACAGAGCAGATAAGCTACTCTATCTGTTTTTACCAGTAGGTATGGGTACTCCAAGGATCTCATTTAGCTCAAACAACCATCAGGATCTATTATTTGAGTGGGCTACAAAAGTGGTTTGTTAGAAATATTCCGAAATATTCCTATTTCTATAGGCATGATTCACAATTATTGTTAATTCTTTAGACCTCATGCCTAGGCGATTTTAGTTGAATGCAAAGTGGTTTCACTGTAACCATGATCGACACTGAGGTCAGACTTTGCATAAGAAATGAGCCAATCGATCAAACGATCCATCACTGGAGTATGGGTTAACTGTTGTAAGCGAAAAAAGCCCCCAATATTGCCCGCATTAATCTCTGAGATACACCACCTATCATCATCATCTTGTAAAAAATCGTAGCCAAGTGTGTGCAAACCTAGCTTTTGGTAAGCCTTTACTGTATCAGCGATCGCTTCTCTTTCGTGATCGCCAACTTCAGCTAGGATACATTGCCCATCACCACTGACGTTATTCACCCAATGACCAGTTTGAGAACGGCGAAGATAAGCACCGTAAATTTCTCCATCAACTACAACAACTCGTTTATCCCCTTGGTTGACTTGAGATAGATAACGTACTAACTGTAATGGCTCATTAGTAGAACCCTTTGCGTGATTTAGTGCTTTTGAAAAGTGCTTAAAAGTCTGTGACCCTGTTTGGAAATTATCAACTTTAAATAAGTTCTGCTCCTGCCAGATCTTAAAAACGCCACGTCCACCACAACTGTTAACCTGCTTAGAAACGATAGTTTGGTGTCTCTGCAAAAACTCGTAAGCTTCTTTTGGTTCATCGGTAACGATGGCTTCAGGAATCCACTGCTTTGCCACTTTGAGCAAAAAATCGGCAGTAATTTGTTCTTGCTTGTGGCTAGGACTATTAACAAACTTAGTAAAATTTTCCCAAAAACTTAAGCGAGTTAGATAGCCAGTTGGAAATGGCTTAAGGGTACGACAAAAAACTAAATCAAACTGTCGTAAAGAAAGTAGTTTTAACGGTTGTCTTGGTAGTTCTCGGAAATCTTGAAAGGTAAAATATCGTGGTATTTCTGTTGCTAAGACATGTTCGGATTTGCGATCTTTTAACCTGACTTGTTCAGAATCCAAGTGGAATAAATTTATTTCTTTATTTTGTGCCAGTCTTAGGTAAAAATTAGGGATATCGTAGCTCAAATCAGGATAAAGATTAGGATTGGAAATTACTAAAATATTCATAGAATTTAATTGTCAAAGAAGATTACTAAAAAGTTGTATTTAAGCTGAGAAATAAAGCTTGTTTGTTAAAAGTAAAGCTAGGCATTTGTAGAGCATTCTGCTTGAGGCATTTTATCTAGATCTGATTCTCTTTGTGGTGATTTGTTTTTGTCTAAATTAGAAATGGTTAGACCAATCATAATAATGACAAATGAACTTATTTGAACAGTTGAAGGGCGTTCTCCGTTTAAAAAGTAGGCATAAGTGACTCCAAATACTGGAGAAAGAGAGGCTAGACTGCCAACAGTTTTTGAATCGAGTTTGCCTAGGGCTGCGTACCACAATAATTGGGCAACTACGATAATAACCAGAGCATAGATTGACATTACAATCCATAGTTGTCCAGAGAATACATCTCCAAAATGCCTGAAGCCAAATAAAATATTAGCAATAATAAAGAAAATAACTGAAGAAATAAAATTTCTCGTAAAGACTACAACTCCTAAACTGGCTTGTCCAGAAAGAACTAGTTTGCCAATTAATGAAGTAGTCATATAGACAAAAGCTGAAGCTAAGATCAAAAGATCCCCTAAATTGATTTGAAACATGCTTCTTTTTAAGATGATGGCAGTGATGCCGACTAAAATCAGACTGAAGCCAAACCACTCTAGTTTTGTAATTTTTTTGCCTAAGAATAATGTTCCAGCTAGGGCAAAAAGAACTGGGCCAAACCTACCGATTAAAACTGCATTGGTAACTGATGTAAAATTTAAGCCTAGAAAGATCAATGATGATAAAAGTGCGGATAAAATTCCATTAACCAATAAAGCAATTAATACTTTTTTCTTTAATGTTTTAATCTCAGTAATGAGATCAGTTAGATTGAACCATAGTGCAACGGAAATTGCTGCACAAAAATTACCAACGAAGAGTACATTACAAAATGAAATAGGTGTTTCTGTCCCACCACTCAGTTTTGCCCCTTGACTGATAAGAAAGGCAATGACTGCTGGACGTAATGCTGCGATCGCTCTTGAGCTAATTAATAATAACTTAGGGTTAATTCGATCTAGAGATAAGTTCCTCATGAAAACGTGTTAATTAAGATTCTCTATTTGACTCAATCTAGAAATTTCGCGCTCTAGTTTAAGTGCTTTAGCTTGCCAATATTCCAAATCGGGAGGAAAAAATCTCAGAATAGAGTTGATTCGAGAATACATTTGTTTATGGTGCCTTAAGGCGCTAGCAGGATCTGCACTTATGCCCAAGATTTTTCGCGAAATATCAGTTTCCGGCAAACAGAAAAATACGCCACCGTCCGTATATTGAATGGTTTGTTCGAAGAGATCGAAAATACGTGCGTTTCCCGTAATTGAGCTAGGTTTTTGGGAATTGCCATAAATATGTAATGAGAGAAAATAATCCTGAGTGTAGTTTCCCATCTGATGAATTAATTCGTGGCTGACTTCTACTATCTGCCCTGGGGTGATTTCGCTATATTCCCTAGTTTGTAATAATCGATTATTTAATTGAAATGACCAATGTTTTGCTTTGCCAAAACACTGGACTGCTCCCCACTGAGTTTTTCCATGGTCATGAATGGCACTGATATCCCCTGGAGCCCAGGACATCACCATAACCTCAAAATATCCTCCATGATATACAAGTTTTCTGCCATAACTATGGGTTATTGGATGATCAAAGGTTGTCCAAGGGAGCAGGTCTTCGGGTTGAATTTTAGCTGTCTTAAGGCTTTGACAGACTTGATTGGAAGTGAGGTTGTTAGTTTGAGATAAAAGATAAATAAGATTTTGTAGTCTATCAGGAAACTTGTAAATAGAAGTTTCCCTGTTTTCGAATTTAACTTTGTGCGTCATGGCAGTTCTTTCTCTAATTTGATAGAGCGGCGCTTAAAAACAGCAAATTACTTTTATTCAAGATTAGAGAGGAGAATGCTTAAACTTAGCTGAGAAAAATCTAGAAACATGACTTTTGGTTACTTCAGTAGAACATTTTGTTGAAATTCTAAAAAATGCTAGATATATGAACTCGGACTACAATAATTGAGATCTAATTTGATTGGTTGTTTAATCTTAAGTCAGGGTATATGGCTTATATGTGGATGATAATAGACCTGAGAATAGAAAATAAGGATTAGATGATAATTATTTATTGTTGGTTACAATGGGGGTAAATGTTTGCTAGAAGAAAAGTATAAGACTGGTATTATTGAATTTAAGTTTATAAGTAAGCTCAATGGTTAAAATTTTATTAATTCAATTATTGGGTCAATAAAATACATACCGTATTGACGTAGAGCTATGGTAAGTATAAAAAACAAAAACTATTAGGGTTAATTATTGATTTAATTACTAGACCTTTAGTTCTTGTTATTAATGAATTTTCTATATCTGTGATAAAAATTAGAACCTATTTACCTGAAGACTTGGCAATAATCGCTAGTATTTATAATGAAGCGATCGCTCTTGGGGGTGTAACAATGGATCAAAAGGCTTACACTCCAGATGATATTGCAACCATAGTTAGTAAGTTTAATCATCGGGAAACTATTTTAGTTGCTCAAAAAGAAGATCAAGTTATTGGTTGGGGCATTATTAAGCGCTATAGCGATCGCCCTGGCTACTATGTCTGTTGTGAAACCTCGATTTATTTCAGTCTTTCTGCAACTGGCCAAGGCTATGGTTCATCTTTACAGAGTGCTTTATTGAAGCAGGTAAAAGCCTTTGGTTACCATCATGTGGTTGCCAAAATTTTGGCGACCAATCCTCAAAGTATTAGATTTCATCAGCGATTTGGCTTTGAAATGGTCGGTACCCAAAAAGAAATTGGCTATCATCGCGGACGATGGCTAGATGTTGTCATTATGCAATTGATCTTTCCTGATATAGTGCCCACAGAATTCCAGTAAATTAGAATCTTTCTCCTTGCGTGTGATTTGTTCTAGTTCATAAGTTAGTAGAAGCTAGGTTTGTGATCGCTTCATTAAGTCAATTTTGTAGTCCAATAAGATTATGGTTTTTAAGTTAGAAAATGTGGTTCCTTGGGGCAGATCCTTGGCTAACTACCGTCAGATGTTTGCTCTGAGTGATCGCGATCTCACTTTATCGATTATTGATTGTGCTGGAGGACCTGCTAGCTTTAATGCTGAAATGACGAGTCTCGGTAACAAGGTTGTATCCTGCGATCCGATCTATCGTTTCAGTACAGCAGAAATTCGGGGCAGAATAGAAGAGACTTGTCCGCAAATAGTTGCTGGTTTAATTGAAAATCGCGATCGCTTTGTCTGGCAGGAGGTTACTACCCCAGAAGAATTAAAAGAATCTCGGTTAACAGCCATGAATTCATTTTTGGCTGATTATGATCGAGGTTTGGAGCAAGGACGATATCGAAATGTCGAGTTGCCGAGTTTACCTTTCTCTGACCAAGAGTTTGAGCTAGCTCTTTGTTCTCATTTATTATTTACTTATTCCGAACAGTTTGATGCTGATTTTCATCTCACCGCAATTCAAGAGATGTGTCGCATAGCCCAAGAAGCAAGAATTTTCCCCATAGTAGAGAACTTCACAGGAGAGACCTCCTATCATTTGGAGTCAGTAATCAAAAATCTTGAACAAAAAGGCTATTCTCTGGAAATTCAAACTGTACCCTACGAATTTCAGAAAAATGGTAACGAAATGTTAGTCGTAAAGCATTAGTCTGTTTACTTGTGATCCTTATTTGGGTTTAAAAAGAAATAGTAATCGAGACTGTATCAATAATTTCTTAACTACAAAATAATTTGGTGGTTGTAATCTCCAAAGGATTTTTCTTCCTTTAAGCTTGATACCAACAAGTTGTTATATGGTTGATTTGTTTTTCCATGCCAATCAATCTTGAATCTTGTTTAAAGTAGATCCCTTGTGGTTATTAGGTATTTATTCGCAACTTGGGATGTTATTTTTCAGCTACCAAAACTTCTCATAAGCATAGTAAGACAATCTCTGACTGTAAATATGGTAGCCAACATATTAGTACTAAGATTCCTAACTTTTCTTGGGATTATTCTCAGGAAATTCTTATGTAATTCTACCCTTTCCAGTTACAAATGTTACTTCAGTTAGGATTCATTATCTTGTATCATCATCAAATTCTTAATTGGTTAGTTATTGATGAATTTAAAGAAAATACTTGATTTGAGGAAGATTTACGGTTTGTGCTTTTTGTTGAGTTTGGGAGTTTTTCTCCTTGTAGGTAATTTCCAACCTTCAGCAACCCTAGCAAGCAATCCCCAAAATTATTTAGCCCATAATCACTCCTCTATCCAAGCATCCACAGGAGAATTTACCCTCCCCCCTCTGCCTTATGCATCTAATGCATTAGATGCCTATATTGATGGTAAAACCATGAGAACTCATCATGGTAAGCATCATGCAGGCTATGTGAGAAACTTAAATGCTGCGATCGCAAAACATCCAGAATTAAAAGGAAAATCTTTAGAGGAGCTTTTAGGTAATCTTGATGCGGTTCCTGAAGATATTCGTCTCACTGTTCGTAATAACGGTGGAGGCCATGCCAACCATTCAATGTTCTGGTCGATTATGTCACCCGACGGTGGCGGAGAACCTACTGGAGAAATTGCTTCAGCAATTAATGCCAGCTTTGGTGATTTCGCTACTTTTAAAGAAGCTTTTAATACCGCAGGTAAGAAACGCTTTGGTAGTGGCTGGGCGTGGTTAGTTATGAATAGTGATGGAACTTTAGAAGTTACTAGTACCGCTAATCAAGATAGTCCCTTACTTGATGGTCAAGCACCTATTATGGGTAATGATGTTTGGGAACACGCTTATTACCTCAAGTATCAAAATAGACGTGGTGACTATCTAAGTGCCTGGTGGAATGTCGTTAATTGGCAAGAAGTTAATAATCGTTTTTTAGCAGCTAAAGATAGTTAGTTATCTGAATTGATTTCAGATTGTCTTTAGAAATAACAAGGGTGAGCAATTAGGGAAATGAATAATCTTTATTGCTTGCTCTTGAACTTGGGTAGCAAATCTACTGGCTTAACTAATATTTTCGATTTCTATAGTTTAATAGCCCAATTTAACGGCTAGCTCTAGCTACAACAATTCCTCTTGCCTGAGGAACATTCGCTACATATGCTTGTAAATCCTTGGCAATAACTACACTCCCAGCGGGTGAAGCATGAATGAGTCCTGTATTGCCATCGCGATCGCGATAAACCAATCCCGTATGAGTAAAGTCCAAACCTTTAATCTTGGTTGCTATCCCGACTAAATCACCTGGTTGCAGTTGACTGTAAATAGTGGAGATTTGTTGGGTGGGAATATAACTGAAAGGTAGTTGGTTAAGACTTTGTTCTACTTTGGCAATGCAATTATAGTTTTGATCGTTACTTTTGAGTTGGGCATAGCTGGAGCGATGCTGTGTCATGAAATTTAGTTGACGATTTTCTGTAGTGCCACCCAAATTAGCAGTGATATTTTTGACCAATCCCCGTTGCTGATTATCCGCGATCCAGTGGGAAAAATAATGTAAACGACTACAATAGTCGGTTAATTCCCCTCCAGCATATCTTTGCTCGGCGACATTTTGCGTAAAGCTTTTATAGTCTTGATTTTGGCTGGTGATATTTCGTGCGATTGCAAGGACACTTTCTAGAAACAGCATACAGTCAAATTTTTGCAGGGAAATAACCAGGGTTTCAGTTGCTGATTTATCTAATAACCCTGCTGCGTAATCCGAACCTAGTAGTTGTTCTGCTACTTTTTGCACAATAAAACTAAAATTTTGTTGCTGCCAATTCTGCTGTTGGGCTTTAGTAAGAATCTCTGCAAAAATCTCACCATCCTTACTATCTGGGATGTTTGCTGGCTGAAATTCCTGTACTGGCTGAGGCTGCTGCTGTGTAGAGTTAATCAGTTCCCAGCGATCGCTATATTCTTGTTGTAGCGGATGACTATCATCGCTCAAACTGGTTTGACTTGTATTGATGGCTAATGTGGTTGTGATCGTAGCGAGGACTGTAGAGTAGAAAAAGTTTGATTTTGGAGCCATGGGTAACACAGAAAAAGCAGTCTAGTTAACAGCTAAATACTAACAAAGTCATTTATAATTGCCTTAAACTCAAAGGCCGAGGAGATTAAAAAAGTCTTGAACGCATCAGAGAGAGCTAAAGGATTGGACGTTACCGCAAAGATAGCTTCTGTAGTAAACCTTTTCAAAGTCCAGTTTCCTGATGTCAAAGCCGATCTTAAGCCCTGGAAAAATGATCCTGAGACTCGTGAATTAGTAGATCCTGACTCAATTGATATTGGGTTTCATTTCCCTGGTTGGAGCCCTCGGATTCAATGTAACAGCATGTTAGTGCAGATTCGTTTTTACAAGGATCCTCTAGAGAAAAAAGAAAAATTTATTGGTTTAGAAACTGCTGGTTTTAGCCATGTTGGTCAAGCTTGGCGATTTTCCACTGTAGAAAACTGGCAGCTATTAGGGGATTATCAACCAGCAAATCAGGTTGAAGAGAAGTTGAAATTGTTTTCTCGCCAGGTATTTGAGTTATTTGGTTAATGGCTAGTAATTTCTGAAGTGTGGTTCTGGCAATGATTAGGTCATGCTATTGATAGGATTTCTTGTAAATAGTCCTTGGCCGTACTTTTTCTGGGTGGTAAATGCTGTTGAGTAATCCAACCTGTACAGTTCTCTGGACTATGCCACATGGTTAGATGCTCGACAGTAGGATCGCTGTAAAAGCTTGCTTTGCCTGTGCCTAAAATTGCTGAACTCCAGTGAGTAAAGTGATCGTGGCTAAAACGATAGATCGGAAACTTGCCCCACAAAGGGACTCCCCAACCATCGATCGCAACTAGGCCAGAAATCTTCACTCTTTGGTTTTGCAAGGCCAGAATTGCCCCGATAGCTGCAACGACTCCTGCACTAAAAGCAATAAAAAATAGCTCTTCCTGGCTTGGATTTTGTAACTTTAACCACCGGTAAAGATGATACGGAGAATAAGCTGGATATTTTTCTGTTGGAAAAAGCAAAAATTTTTGAGGCTGTTGCAAATGTTGGCTATTTTGTCCTGGGGTTGCAGAACTTTTGGTTGTGTAAAATACGCTTGCTAAAAAGCGATCACTCAATTCTAAATCATGTACTCCAGGGCAGATTATTACTTTCATTTAATAACGGTGAATCAATAGTTAAAAAATACTAATTATTCCTTTACAGAAAGCTCACTTGTAGATGACCGCGTTAGCTTGATGCTAGCGGATGATTAGTTGCACTGAAAAATATAGCTGGTTTTTTATTGGTAATAAATCAATCTCAATTCGCCTCAACAAAGACTGACAATTCATCACAGGTCACAAGATATGGTAACAATCTCTCATCATCACCATCGGGAAGATCTAGACTCAACTGCCACGGAAAAAGTGGCTGTTTTATTAATGGGTTACGGAGAAGTCGAAAGCTACGCAGATTTCGCGAATTACAATGAACAAGCTCTTAATTTATTAACTGCTAAATTTGCCCCTGTTCCTAACTGGATTTATCCTCCCCTCGCCAAAATATTAGCTAAGTTTGATCTTCATGAGTGGGGACACCAACACGGTAATTTTATTTCTCCTCATAATCAAATTTTTGAAAGTCAAAGAGAGGGAATCGAACGTATTCTGCGGGCTAAATGGGGCGATCAAGTTAAGGTTTTCAAAGCTTTTAATTTTTGTCAGCCTTTTTTGCCAGAGCAAGTTTTAGCTCAAATCAAGGCTGAAGGTTTCTCTAAGCTATTGATTTATCCTCTGTTAGTAGTAGATTCTATTTTTACTAGTGGGATTGCTGTAGAGCAAGTTAATAAAGCCTTGGCTAAGCTAAGCGACGAAGACAGCCACTGGGTACAAAATACACGTTATATTCCTTCTTTTTATAATCGCTCGGGCTATATCAAACTGATGGCACAAATGGTTGAGGAGAAGATTGCTAGCGAGTTGGCACAAGCTTATTTACCTTCTCGAATTGGTATAATTCTGATGAATCATGGTTGTCCTCATAAGGCTAAGGGTTTTACATCGGGAATTGATGAAAGTCAGGCTTTATACGAATTAGTTCGAGAAGAGCTAATTGCTAAGTACCCGTTGATTTCTGTAGGTTGGCTAAATCACGATACGCCCTTAATTGAATGGACTCAACCCAACGTTAAGCTAGCCGCTCAAAATTTAATTGATCTTGGGGCAAATGCGATCGTAATGATGCCGATTGGTTTTGCTACTGAAAATCACGAAACTTTGTTGGATGTGGATCACATTATTCACAATCTTCAACATCGTCACTCGCAGGTAAATTTTGTTAAATTACCTTGTGTTAATGATCGTCCAGAGTTTCTCTACATGGCAGCAGATTGGGCAAACGAACAAATTGAACTACTGCTAGAAGAAACAGGAGTTAGCATTAATCCTCAACTAGCCAATGCTCATGCTCATCATCACCACCATCACTAAGGTTGATTGTCCTCAGGTGGTTTAAGGACTAGTAAATGAGATTAGGCTTGGAGTTGAATCTAGTACTCGAAGGTAGAGAATCCCAGACATTTTTGGCTTCTCTGCCTTTGAATTTTAATCAGACTAGTGACAAACTTACTTTTCTGTCAAGAAACAAACTCTGTGTGGCTATTGCCCTTCAACTTACCTCATTCGTTCTTACTGCCTTTTCCTCTTTTAATCGTATCTTGATAGTTAATCAAAAGCTCTGGTTTAATCACGCCTTTTTCCGTGATAATGCCTGAAATCAGATTAGCAGGGGTAACATCAAAAGCAGGATTGTAGTATTCTGCCCCTGGAACGCGGAAGTTAGTTTTTTCTATCTGATATAACTCTTGAGTATTTCTCTCTTCAATTGGAATTTGCTCTCCACTTGCAAGCTCAAAGTCTATTGTTGAAAAGGGAGCAGCTACATAAAAAGGAATCTCATGTGCCTGTGCCAAGATCGCTAGAGAGTAAGTACCAATTTTGTTAGCTGTGTCACCATTGGCTGCAATCCGATCTGCACCTACAACTACAAGATCTATTTTCCCTTTTTGCATACAGTGGGCAGCCATGCCATCCGCGATTACTGTAACAGGAATATCCTCTTGAATACATTCCCAAGCAGTTAGCTTTGCTCCTTGTAAACGAGGGCGAGTTTCATCTGCATAAACCTGTTTGAGGCGATTAGCTTGATGCGCAGAACGAACTACTCCTAGGGCAGTTCCGTATCCTGCTGTTGCTAGCGCTCCAGCATTACAGTGCGTCAGAATTGTGACTTGTTCTAGTGTGCTTGGCAATACTAGTAAACCGTTATCGCCAATCTGCTGGCAAGTTTTAAGATCTTCTTGCTGGATTTGCTGAGCAGTTTCCAATAGTGCCTGTTTGATTTCTTCTAGGGTTCCGAGAGTCTCGTAAGCTGTTTTGAGCATGCGCGAGATTGCCCAAAATAAATTAACTGCTGTTGGACGAGTTCCTCTTAGCAGTTGTGCTGTACTCTCTAGTTCCTCTAAGAATTGAGGGCGATCGCTATATTGACTATCTCTAGCGCCTAGATACATTCCATAGGCTGCTGCAACTCCAATTGCAGGGGCACCACGGACGATCATCGTTTTGATTGCCTGAGCCATATCTACACAACGATTTATTTCTACCACGTTGAATCTTTGGGGTAGCAAGGTCTGATCTATCAGCTTTACCTTATCGTCTTGCCAAATGACGGGATAAATTTTGGTTGTCATGATATTCTCGATTCGCAGTTGTAGCTCTGTTTGATTTACGCTACTTAACCTTTGTTTAAAGCATCGTATCTCTTTTTTGCTTTACTTTAAAATAAAGTTGTTTTTTGGATAAGTCTTATTTTTCGAGAGTCGATATTCTGTATAATAGGACACCAAATATTTTATGACTTGTTGCACCTAGTTTAAGTTCTAAAGCTCTTGAAAACTTAGTTTGTCAGCAAATTTTCAGGTACCTATTTAAGCTTTGAAGTTTGTTGTCTAATGCTTACAGCTTAGACTCGATTGTGACAAGCTGTCGGCAACTATGTTTTTTTACTCCAAACAGTTACTAAATGGACGCTGGGGAATTTTTGTTGATAATCGTCTAATTGCTTCTATTGGTAGTTTACAAGCTTGTCAAGAGTTAATTAACTTGATGAAAGCTCGTGTTCATGAGCAATCATCTGATGAGCTATCAATAGATATCTTAGATAATACTTTTGAATACCTTAGGAGTATCAAACTAATACTTTAAGTTTTGCCTAACTCTAGGACTTGATTGAGTTTGCCACTACGATAACCTTCAAGATCAAGAGTGACATAAACAAAACCCAACTCCTGAAACCTAGTGACTAGAGCAGGTAAATCAACCTCACTGACGAATAGTTTGATTTGTTCTGGAGGTAATTCAATTTTGGCTAAGTCTCCTTGAGAGCGTACTCGCAGGTTTTGATAACCTAGTTGTTTGAGATATACTTCAGCTCTACCTACTCTCTGGAGTTTACTAACGGTAATTTCTTCACCATAGGGAAAGCGAGAACTTAGGCACGGTTGTGCAGGTTTATCCCACCAAGTCAAACCCAAAAGACGTGATATTTCTCTAACTTCAAGCTTACTAATGCCCACTTCTGCTAAGGGCGATCGGGCGCCTCTTTCTTGTGCTGCTTGAATTCCTGGCCGGTAGTCTTGTAAGTCATCTGCATTAACCCCATCTACTACATATTCATAACCAAGTTCAAGTGCCAGAGGCTTGAGCGTATCGTGGAGTTCGCTTTTGCAAAAATAGCAGCGATTGATTGGATTGGATGTGTAATTAGGGTTAGCCATTTCTTGGGTCGTAACAATCTCCTGCTTAATCCCTATTGTGATAGCTTGAGTTGTTGCATCGGCTAATTCTTCAGGTAGCAAAGAGGGAGAATTTGCTGTGATCGCCAAAGCGCGATCGCCTAAAACATCATAAGCTACTTTGGCTACTAAGGTGCTGTCTACACCTCCTGAATAGGCAATCAAAGCCCGATCCATCTGGGTAAAAATTTCTTTTAATTTAGCTAGTTTTGTTTCGATGATCGAATCACTCATGCTCAGTTTTGAATTTAAAAATCATGCTGCACAATTACGTATGGAGAGGTAGAGTCAGTGCAAAACAGCTACCTTTGCCAACTTCCGACGTTAGCGTAATATCTCCCCCATGTAGCTGAGCCAATTTACGAGATAGGGCTAAACCTAAACCGGTACCTTTATGTTTTCGATTCATTGGGGTTTTTAGCTGTTGGAACGGCTGGAACAACTTATGAGAATCTGCTTCGCAAATTCCAATTCCTGTATCCACTACAGAGAAAACTAACCATTCTGCCTTGACCTCTACTTTGAGCGTTACTGAGCCTTCTTCAGTAAACTTGATAGCATTAGATAAAAGATTAATTAAAACTTGTTTTAGTCGTAGTTGGTCAGCGTGGCAAAAATCTACTGATTCTCCGATGGTTAAACTGAATTGGAGTTCTTTTTCTTTAGCTTTGCCTTGCAACATTACCATAGCTGCGTTGCAAATATCTTCGACAACAATTTGCTCTAAAAATAGTTCTTCGTGATTGGCGTCTATCTTGGCAATATCAAGATAATCGTTAATCAGCTCAAACAAATGATTGCTGCAAGTGATTACACCCTTAATATACTCCGCTTGCTTATTATTGAGAGAGCCAAAGTGCTGAGCTTGGAGAATTTTGGCAAATTGCAAAATGTTAGCTAGGGGACTTCTAAGTTCATGGCTTAGATGAGAAAGATATTCCTGGCTACCGTTGTCGTTTGTATCTTGCTCTCGTAAATTTGTATTTTCCTGTTGAAGAGCTACTACTTGTTCTCGCAAAAGTGTGATCTCTTGAATCAATTGCTGGAGATCTGGCGCGGTTTCGCGCAAATAAGTTGCCATTACCCTATCGATTGCTTGGGGTAATAGATTTAGCTGGACTTCTGGAATGCAATCGACTACACCAGATCTGATTGTTGCAAGTGCTGCTTGTTCACCCAAGGGTTGACTAATCAAAATCAAGGGAACCTGCTTTTGGGTTTCGTACCACCAGGCAAGTTCTGGTAACGGGTACTTATCGTCAAATTTTCGACTACTAGTTTCTTCTGGGTGGTAGTGGTAAAGAATGAGATCGTACTGTCGTTCCAGCAATGCCTGCTCCGCATTTTGAGGCAAGGTTACAGTGCAATCTGACTTAATCGATAACCCTCTTACTACCTGACATACTTGCTCCTGATAATCATCACTTCTAGAGACGATCAACAGACAGAACTCTGACGGTACAACTATACTTTTCTTCCGGTGTAGGGTTAATCCAGTTTGAATCATATAAAAAACTGGCTCGATTTAAGCTCAAAACCAAACTAACTTTAAATTTCGGTGTCAATACCTATGTTAACCAGGGATTAGCGAATTTACACTATGGATTGTGAAATTTCATCGTAAATTCATCTAGAAACCTGAGGCGCTATTTTAAAACTCTTTTTGAGCGAATACAGCGATCGCTGCTACTAGCAATAAGGTGGTGTAAAGAATACCGTAAGCAGCGTGAGCTAATAGTTCTCCATTGCTAGGTAATAAACCATATACCGCATCATTCTTTAGATTGAGACGGGATAAATCTGGCAATACTAAATAGAGGCTAGTGGTGAGTTTTTCGATGCTGGGATTTTCGCTGAGTTTGCCAAGCTCTACCAAGTCCTGGCTGAAGTGTCCCATAAGGTAAACTCCAAAGCTTAGCAAGGTGGCTAAAATTGAACTGGTAAAAACACCAAAAGCCAAAGCTACTGCGATAATTAGTGCCAATTCGAGCAAGAGGTATAACGCAGCTACTAATAGGGCACCTGTAGGATATTCAATTCCCGAAAAAGAGAGCATTCCTAAATAGATTGCCATCATAATCGCAATAGTTAAAACCAATACTGCCCAAAGGCCTAAATGCTTGCCCACAATCAATTCGGCTCGGCTGATAGGTTTGGGAATCAGCATTAAGAGAGTGCGTTTTTCAATCTCTTTATTAATCGTAGCTGTACCAACAAAAATAGCTACCACTACCGATAAAATAGCGATTGCACCAATGCCAAAATCAAGAAGAATTTTTTCGTGGGTACCCGCAGCAATTTCGGGAATAATTCGTTGTGCCAAGATCAATAGCAGAGAGAAAAAACCGACAAAGTAAAGAATGCGGTCTCTGATCGTTTCTTGAAAACTATTTTTGGCGATTGTAAAAACTCGAATCAGATTCATGGCTCTAAAATCTTTAGGTATCTCTAAAAAGGCAATCTACTGAATATGCAGAAATCGAACTAACAATTTATAGAATTCCCAAAATGGTCTCTGAAGCCAACATTTGTCTTACTGATGAAGTCTAAATTCGGTTAACTTTAAATGCGTGAAGTGGACAAAAATAAAATTTACCCAACATAATCTAAAGCACAATCAGAGCTTCTGTTCGTGCGAGCTTACGGATTTAGTTTTAGCTAGAGATTGCTACTGGTTTAGTAATGGGTTGAGTAAACCAGGGAAACCTGTAACGGCAAGTATTCGTCCCTATTTCCTGAGATTAAGAAAATTTTGAGTTATATTCGATCTTTAAATTTACGCTTTATTTTTCTATTCGTTACTAGGTTTGTGAGGCATGATCCTAGTTCTTGTCAACATCCCTATATCTTTCACACATCGGTGAGGAGTTATCAACTGTGAAATTACGCTGGCTGTTACTGGGTATCTTGAGTACTCTGAGTATCCTGATTTTTGACTCTCCTGCAAATGCAGGTCAGCTTTTGTCTTGGAAATTTGATAAGGATAAAAGTCGTTTGGTCTTTGTAACTGATGAAGGGGTACAGCCAGAAGCTAAATTGATCTCTAATCCGACACGTTTGGTTATCGAATTACCAGGAACTACTCTAGAGCAACCAACCGTCAAAGAAACCTACTTGGGGGCCATTAGAGGTTTTCGAATTGGTCAGTCTACTGAAGATAAGGTCAATTTGGTCATTGAACTCGCTCCAGGCTACAGTATTGACCCGCAACAAGTCCGCTTTCGTGGTTCTTCTAGTACTAATTGGACAGTGGAGCTGCCAAGTCCTAAGATTGGCACTTTGCCCCCTTCCACAAGGACGAGCAAAAAGGCAGAAATACTAAATCGTTTACCTGCTCCGCCTAACAGCCTTGTTGCTCCTTCTGTGCCTGAAAAGCCTAGAAGTAATCCTCACCCTAATGTAGAACGCACCGGCTTAAGCAAGATTAAATCTCCTTATGTCAAAAGTACTAGTCACGGATATTTTCTAGATATTCCTGGAAATCGTAGTAATCAAGTATCTTCTACTCGCCGAGGCGATACTATCGAGTTGGAGTTGCAGGGAGTTACTTTTCCTCAAGATTTGGTTTCTCGGACGGTGGAAGTCCGAGATCGTGGGGTCAAGACAATTTCTTTTGCCCAGCCCAATTCTGATACAGCCAAGATTACTCTTCAAGTAGAAGCAGGGAGTAAAGGCTGGCGGGGAACCTTCAGCCGGATCAAAGGTTTTATTCTTGTCCCTGCTGGCCCTCTTACAGTGGTGAGTAAGACCCGACCAAATCCAACAGTAAGTAGAGTCAATAAACCAGAAGCAAGCAAAAAACCTGAGAGAAAGCCAGTAGCTGATACGGCTAGAACTATCGCAGCTGAAATTAGGGCGATCGCTCTAACGGATAACTCCAGTAAGTTAGCCATTCGCAGTAATGGTCGGATTAATGCTCGTAGTAGATTTGTTGGTAGGGGGACTTATGAAGTTATTCTAGATCGTGCCAAGCTGGGCGAGCCCTTTGTCGGGCCAGAGCTTAAGGCTGGTAGTCCAATTACTGAGTTAAAAATAAGAGAAACTGACACCGCAGTAGTTTTACGTATTACGACTAGATTAGGAGTCCGTCTAGGGAATATTCAGCAAGGTTCTAGTCTAGTCGCTTTACCCATTATCAACCCTCGTGGTGCCGCGATTGCGGCAACTCCTCCTCCTGTATCAGCTAAAAATCGTCCTTTGGTAATTATCGACCCAGGACATGGTGGAAGAGACCCAGGTGCTATTGGAATTGGGGGACTTCAGGAAAAAGATGTCAACTTTCCCATTTCAATGGATGTAGCGGAAGAACTCAGGAAGCAGAATATCGACGTACGACTTACGAGAGAGCGCGATGATTTTGTCAGCTTACAAGGCAGAACTGATTTTGCCAATGAACTTGATGGGGATTTGTTTGTTTCAATTCATGCCAATGCAATCAACCTCTCGCGCCCTGAAGTTAATGGTTTAGAAACTTATTATTTTAGAAGTGGACGTCGTTTGGCAGAGGTAATCCACTCTAATGTTTTAAATACAGTTAATATTCGCGATCGCAAAGTTCGTCAAGCCAGATTTTTTGTGTTAAGACACTCTAAAATGCCGGCTGTTTTAGTAGAAGTAGGGTTTGTGACCGGTGCAGAAGACTCTCGGCGTCTTAAAGATCCTAATCATCGACGTCGTATGGCAAAAGCGATCGCCAATGGTATTATCCAATACCTCAGAGAAAATAGACCTTGATTATAAAAATCTTGATTGTAAAATGAGTAGCAATACTTAAAATATTTCTAGGATATAACCCAATATTTCATTCATATGTGAGATAACTGAAGATAAAAAGCAACTGCTGGAACGTTAATGGAAGAAAACGCGAATTTTCGGATTGGTTTATTTGATAGTGGTGTGGGTGGTTTAACAGTACTTCGGCAGCTCAATCGGCTAATGCCTCAAGAGTCTTTACTCTATTTTGGGGATACGGCTCGGCTTCCTTACGGTACTAAATCTCCAGCAGAAATTTTGCACTATGTACGTCAGATTATTGACTGGATGTTAACCCAGAAAGTCAAGATGGTGATAATGGCCTGTAATACTAGCTCTGCACTTGCCTTAGAGGCGGTTCGAGAAGAGTACGACATACCCATTTTGGGTTTGATTCTGCCAGGGGCTAGGGCTGCGGTTAACAAAGGTAGAAGAATTGGAGTAATTTCTACTTCTGCTACAGCCAAAAGTAACGCTTATCAAAGAGCGATCGCAGAGATAGATCCCAACGTTCAGGTATGGCAAGTTGGTTGCCCTGAGTTTGTCCCTTTGATTGAGCAGGATTTGATTGATACTCTTTACACTAAGCAGGTAGCTCGTGAGTATTTACTGCCTTTGATAGAGCAGAAAATCGATACTTTGATTTATGGCTGTACTCACTATCGTCATTTGGAAAAAGTTTTTCTTGATATTCTGCCACGTTCAGTAAAGGTCATTGATCCGGCCGAATCAATTGCTAAAGCAGCTAACCAGGAACTAGAACTAATGGGTTTAAGAAATGATGGCGTTTCGACCATGACTCGTTTTTATGTCAGTGGTTGCCCACACCAGTTCGCTCAGCTTTCTCAGAAATGGCTAGGATATTTACCTTTGGTTGAACAAGTCCCCATGTCTGAAGCTTTGACCTCAGAGATAACTAATAGCTTAGATAGTATTACCTAGTTTATAACTAGCACTTTTATCATTTTTATAGAGAGTATTATTCGGAAAGTCTTCCCTTAAAGGTAGAGGCTTAGGTAATAGGTAAGTATGATATCTAATGCTAGAGATTTCTACATTATAACTAACTGAATCATACTGTAATTAGTATCTGACTCAATTTTTCTAATTGCAGGGAATGTCATCGGCTCATACTATAAATGATGAGTGATCGTCACTAGCATCTAGTTTAATCTGTTACTTATTACCTTAAGTTTTTACTTATCAATTTGGCTAGTAAGGAAATGATTAAAACTATTTTCTTTCCTGCATTTCTGCTACTCGTAGCATAGTGTACACCATTAATAAGTAGACAGCAGCAAGCAGGGGAATAAATACAGTGTTAATTCCAAATTCCATGATTATTCGATATTTTGAGTGAGATTGAGCAAGTTATTTTTAAAGAAACTAAACAACTACTGCTTAGATTTCGGTTACATCGAAAGATATTTAAATCAAAATATCTCTGTAATAAAACTGTGAGCACCTAGCCCACGATTGATCCTAGATGACTAACTCCCCACGAATCACGATTTTCTTGTTCGCAGCCAAACACCGAACAGCTGAACTCCAATAACTTGGAGTTATGCTGTCTCTCACACCATAAAATTCAAGCAATAACAAATCCCTAATGTTTCACTAGGATTAGCTAAAAAAGCTCTTGTACCTAGCCAATTTACTCATTGGGGAACTTGCCGCTTATGTTGGCACACTATTCAATCTTCTGCCAAACCCAAGTTAGGGATTCTTTTGAAACCTCAAATTAAACATCTGGGTTAACCTGGTGGAGATGCACTACAAATAGTTGAAGTACTCACCACGCATCCCGAGCTGAGCTTGATTATTTAATTTTTAGAAATGCTTACGAGAATAATAGCATATAAAAGTATTTTTTTGCCCTCAATACTTAGAAATTAAAGGGGTTTAGCTCAAAACTGTACGTAGAAAATTTTGCTCTTAGGTGAGGTTAGCTTAAAATAAGTACAATAATATGTAATCTTTCTTAATCTAATTAGTTGCCAAGTTTGGCTTAACAATGATAACTACCAGCTCCCTATTAGCGCCTGTCGATGACGACTTGCACATTCTGACAGAAAATCTCAAGCAATTAGTAGGTGCTCGCCACCCGATTCTCAGAGCAGCAGCAGAACACTTATTTGATGCTGGAGGCAAAAGAATCAGGCCTGCAATTGTTTTACTCGTAGCCAGAGCTACCACGGTCAACCAGAGCAATGGCAGTGATATCACTCCTCGTCATCGGAGATTGGCAGAAATTACGGAAATGATCCATACTGCTAGCTTAGTCCACGATGATGTTGTAGATGAGGCAAATGTACGTCGCAGTGTGCCTACTGTGAATAGCCTGTTTGATAATCGCATTGCTGTCTTGGCAGGGGATTTTTTGTTCGCTCAGTCTTCTTGGTATTTAGCTAATTTAGACAATTTACAAGTAGTTAAACTTTTGTCTGAGGTGATCCGCGATTTTGCAGAGGGAGAAATTCTTCAAAGCTTGAGTTGTTTTGATACAGATGTTTCTATAGAAACTTATCTCAACAAAAGCTACTTTAAAACGGCATCTTTGATAGCTAACAGCGCTAAAGCTTCAGGTGTTCTGAGTGGAGTGGATGAAAGCACTGCCGAGAATTTATACCAGTATGGGCGAAATCTTGGTTTGGCTTTTCAGATTGTTGATGATATTTTGGACTTTACTAGCTCCACAGAAGTACTAGGTAAGCCTGCCGGTTCAGATTTAGCAGATGGCAATATTACGGCTCCAGTGCTCTACGCGATGGAAGAAAAACCCCATCTTCAAGTGCTGATTGATCGCGAGTTCAAAGAATCTGGAGATCTAGAAGAAGCAATTGCGATTGTCCAGAATGGAGAGGCCATAAGCCGTAGTCGTGAATTAGCTGCAAAATATACGGTACAAGCCCAGAAAAATCTTGATTGTTTACCCAGTTGTGAATCTGCTAGAGCCTTATTCAAACTTACCGACTATAATCTGAGTCGTTTGTATTAAAACGATGTAAATCATAAGAGGTTTTCTGGGTGTCTAAACCAACGATTTTAGTTACTGGTGGTGCTGGCTACATTGGCTCTCATGCAGCTTTGGCTCTTAAGCGAGCAGGTTACGGAGTAGTTGTACTGGACAATTTGGCTTACGGTCATCGTGAAATTATCGAGAATGTTGTCAAAGTGGAGCTGGTTATAGGTGATACTAGCGATCGCGAGTTGTTAGATAAGCTCTTTGCTACTCATGATATTGCTGCGGTGATGCACTTTGCTGCCTATATCGCTGTAGGTGAGTCGGTTCAAAAGCCTGGTATGTATTACAATAATAATGTTGCGAGTACCTTGAATTTGCTCGAAGCTATGCTCGCAGCAGGAATTAACAAATTTGTTTTTTCCTCCACCTGTGCTGTCTATGGAATGCCCAAAGAGATTCCCATGACTGAGGCTCATCCTCACGATCCTTTGAGTCCCTATGCCGCTAGCAAAGATATGGTCGAGCGAATTTTAGCCGATTTCGACACTGCATTTGATCTAAAATCTGTTGCGTTTCGCTATTTTAATGCTTCTGGTGCTGATTCTAGTGGGGACTTAGGAGAAGACCACAATCCGGAAACTCATTTGATTCCTTTAGCGTTACTGACTGCTTTGGGTAAAAGGGAAAAGCTCTTCATTTTTGGCACAGATTACGATACTCCTGATGGGACTGCTGTTAGAGATTATATCCATGTAAGCGATCTTGCTTCTGCCCACGTTTTAGGACTTGAATATTTACTGAAAGGCGGAAACTCAGAAATATTTAACTTAGGTAATGGGAATGGCTTTTCGGTTCGAGAAGTAATTGAAACTGCCAGAGAAGTAACTGGTTTACCGATTCCTGCTGAAGAAAGTGACCGTCGTGCTGGGGATGCTCCTATATTGGTGGGGAGTGCCGCGAAAGCCCGTAAGATCTTGGGCTGGGATCCTCAGTATGCTGACCTCAAAAAAATCATTAGTGATGCTTGGCAATGGCATCAAAAAAGGCACGATCAGTAGCATGAGTTGAAGGAGTAAGAAAAATGGCAATGCCTAAATCTTTCTCTCTTCGATCTTTTCTGGACGTCTAAAGGTTAAGTAAATCAAAGATTACTACT